>DATAOX010000152.1:0-13268 GCA_036265555.1 Solirubrobacterales bacterium | reverse complement strand
GAAGAACGTGACGATCCTCCGGCCGTTGGGGGAATAGCTCCCGAACGCCGCGTCCACCCCCTGCGGAACGTGGGTGAGCTTCTTTGTGGCGCTTCCATCGGGGCGGACCGTCCACAGGTTCGAGTGGGGCAGGCAGCAGTTGTCGGAGAACAGGATCCGGTGCCCGCTGGGCGCCCAGTCGGGCCAGAACCCGCGCAGCTTGGGGCGGGTCAAGCGCTCCAGCCCCGTGCCGTTCGCGTTCATGACCCAGACCGCCGACTGCAGCCCGCCGCGGTCGCTGCTGAACGCGATCCTCCTGCCGTTCGGGGAGTAGTTGGCGCGGACGTTCGACCAGTGACCGGAGCCGAGCAGCGTCCTTACGTTGGTGCCGTTCGCATTCATCACGTCGATGTCGCAGTAGACGATGAAGCCCGGGCCGAACGGCTCGCCGCAGTGGCTGAACAGGATCCTCTTGCCGTCAGGCGACCAGCTCGGCTGAAAGTCCTCGAAACCACTCTGGTCGGTGACCTGGGTCTTCCCGCTTCCGTTCGCGTTCATCACCCAGATGTGAAACTCGCCGGACTGGTTGCTCTCGTAAACGATCCTCTCGCCGTCGGGCGACCAGTCGGGCGACCCGGCGCTCTTGCCGGCGGCGACGTGGGTGAGCTGCTTCAGCCCGCTGCCGTTCGGGTTGATGGTGAAGACCTGCGAGTGGATCGAGAGATCACCCGCCTCGCCCCCGATCGGCGGTACGAGGTCGCCCTGCGAGAAGGCGATCCGCCCGTTGCTCCCGGAGAACGTCCCCTGGGCCGGGGCCGCGAAGAGGACGCAGATGAGAGCGAAAACGGCCGCGGGAATCAGGACGGACGCGGCCTTCGATGTGACGGCTCCACGCCCGGGATGCGCCGGCGCAGGCCGGCGTCCTGCCCCCCTGTCGAACGCGAACGAGATGCCCGACCCTACACCGGGCGTGGGGCCCGAGTCAATGCGCGGGGTCCGGGGGCGTGATTTGATCATGCCCCCACCCGGACGCGTGGATCGCCCGGGCGAGACCAGGAGGACCACTTGAACGAAACACTGGATCATCTGCAGCTGAAGGAGGCGGGCGCCTGGCTGACCGAGGGCGCGCCCGATGGAGCGATCCCGGACCAGCCGATGTCGCCGATCGCCGCGATGCGCCTCGTGCAACAGGAGCTCACGGTCGAGGGAATCCCGGAGCGCAACCTGGCCACCTTCGTGACCACGTTCATGGAGCCGGAGGCGCGAGTCGTGATCGACGAGAACCTCCACCGCAACTTCATCGACCACGCCGAGTACCCGCAGACGTTCGAGATCCAGCAACGCTGCATCAGAATGCTGGCCGAGCTGTTCCACGCGCCGGGTGAGACCACCGGGACGAGCACCCAGGGTTCCTCGGAGGCGATCATGCTCGGCGCCCTGTCGTTGAAGTGGAAATGGCGCCAGCGCCGCGAGGCCGACGGCAAGCCGACCGATAAACCGAACCTCGTCTTCGGTGGCGATGTCCACGTCGTCTGGGAGAAGTTCTGTCGCTACTTCGACGTCGAGCCGCGGATCGTGCCGCTCAGGCCGGGCAAGTACACGATCGGTCCCGAGGACATCGAGCCGCACGTGGACGAGAACACGATCGGCGTCGCCGCGGTCGTCGGCACCACCTTCACCGGCCACGCCGACGACGTCGTCGGCATGAACGACTTCCTGGTCGAGTTAAAGGACAAGCGGGGCCTCGACGTGCCGCTCCACATCGACGGCGCCTCGGGAGCCTTCGTCTGGCCGTTCCTCTATCCGCACTCCGAATGGGATTTCCGCCTCGAGCAGGTGCGCTCGATCAACGCCTCCGGCCACAAGTTCGGCCTCGTCTACCCCGGAATCGGGTGGCTCGTCTTCCGCGAGAAGGCCGACCTCGCCGAGGACCTGGTCTTCTATGAGAACTACCTGGGGAAGACCGACGCCACCTTCACGCTCAACTTCTCGACCGGGTCGTCGATGGTGATCGCCCAGTACTACAACTTCGTCCGCTTCGGCAAGCCCGGCTATCGCTGGGTGATGGAGGTGATGCAGGAGAACGCGAGGTCGCTCGCCCGCGACATCGAGGCGACGGGCCAGTTCCAGATCATCGGCGCCGACGAGGAGACGCTGCCGCTGGTGGCGTTCAACCTCGCCGACGAACACCCCTACGACGAGTTCGACGTCGCCTTTCAGCTCGGCGCCCAGCGCGGGTGGATGGTCCCGGCCTACACGATGCCGCCGAACGCCGAGGACGTGAAGATGATGCGCGCGCTCGTGAAGCTGAACCTGAACCGAGGCCTCGTGAACACGCTCGCGGACGACCTCTCGACCGCGATCGAGACGCTCGAGAAGCGGGGGCCGGTGAGCGAGAACGAGCGCATGCGAGTCAACACCAACGTCAGCCACTAGGGTCGATACGACCCCTGGTCGTCCGACCCCACCTGCGGCGTCACCCGGCCTTCGCCTGAGGACCCCCTGATCGCGGTATCGTCGCGATGTATCAGATGAACGCCGGGGGCGATGGGCGGCGCGCGCCACAGGATGCGCGTGTCTCCGCAGCCCCGGGGAGGTGAGGATGAATGACACGTGAGATCGCGCTCTACACCCTGGAGGGGGTCCAGGACGCGGACGTCTCGACTCACTACTTCAGCACCGCCGACGGCCTGGGCCTGAGCATGCTTCGCTTCACCCGCGGCGCCGACGGCGATGCCGTGCTGGTCATCCACGGCCTGACCACCTCGACCGACATGTTCATCATGCCCGAGCACCGCAACCTCGTCACGTGCCTGCTCGACGAGGGCTATGACGTTTGGTGCCTCGACTTCCGGATGAGCAACCGGCACAGCTACAACCTCGGCTATCACCGGTACACGCTCGACGACATCGCCCTCTACGACTACCCGCCGGCGATCGAGCTCGTGCGGAGCCACATCGGCGACCGCCCGCTCCACGTGATCTCCCACTGCCTGGGGTCCGCCTCGTTCACCATGAGCCTGTTCGGGAGGGCGGTCGACGGGATCTCGAGCGTCGTCGCCAACAGCGTCGCACTGACGCCCAGGGTGCCGGCCTGGTCGCGAGCGAAGATCGCGGTCGCACCCCGGCTGATCGAGCTCTGCGGGTTCCAGTATGTGAACCCTCGCTGGAGCGAGGACCCTTGGCTGACCCCGGGCAAGGCGTTCTCGAAGGTCGTTTCGCTCTTTCACCGCGAGTGCGACGTGCCCGCCTGTCACATGCTGAGCCTCATGTGGGGAACCGGGTGGCCGGCCCTGTACAGCCACGAGAACCTCGACGAGCGCACGCACAGGCGCGGCGGCGACCTGTACGGCGCGACCAGCATGCACTACTTCCGGCACGTGCGGAAGATGATTCGCGCGGACAACACGGCCGTGAAGTACGCGCCCGGCGATGCGCGCTACGCGCCGCTACCGGACAACTACTTCGAGCACGCCCGCCAGATCGAGACCCCGGTGCTGTTCACGACCGGCGAGACGAACCACGTCTTCACCGATTCCAACGTCGAGTGTCACCGACGGCTTCACGCGCTCGGCTGCACCCAGCACGAGCTCAAGGTGTTCCCGGGGTATGGCCACCAGGACCCCTTCATGGGCAAGGACGTGGCCCGTGACGTGTTCCCGCACCTGCTCGACTTCATGAGCAGGCACCGCGAGGGGGCGCCTTCGAGCGTCAGCGGCGACGGCCGGCCCGCGGCGAGGAAGACCCCCAGCGCCTCACCGACCCCGGCGGCCTGACTCGACGTCAGCCCGCCCGCCGCTGCCTGCAGGACGCAATTCCCTTCGGCGCTCAGCCCTTGCGCCCGTACACCTCCCAGAGCTTGCCGGCGAACAGCCCTCCGAAGCGAGAGATCGCGTCGACCCGTCCCGGGGGTTTGGTACGGAACGTCGTGAGCTGGTGCGCGAAGTCGAGCGGCATGATGTGGAGGACGCCTGAAGCGACCCGCTCGGCGTCCTCGTCCTGATCGGCCTGGACGTGCCCCGCCAGCACCCGGGTGAAGAGGGTCGAGGTATCGCCCCAGATGCTGTCGATGCCCGGGTCGTCCTCGACGACCTTGAACCCGGTCAGCGTCAGGGGGTGGCCGTTCGCATCGGCGAAGTGAAGCCGGTAGAGCATTCGCTTGCGGTGCGGGTCGCGGTCCTTGTCGACGAACAGGTTGAAGTCACCGCGTTCCACCGGCAGCTCGCCGCCGAGGGCATCCGCGCGCACATAGCCCTCGGTGCGCGCGAGGTGGTTGGGATCGGAGATGAATCGATCGAGGTCGTCGGCGGTGATCGTCAGATGGAACATGAGCCCGGTCCTGCTGTCGCGGCCGGCGCGGAATCCGCGGTCGAAGTCGTTCTCGCCGAAGGTGACGAAGCCCTTCATCTCCTCCGTGAACGACACCGCGGTCGCCCCCGGGCCCACCGGAGCGGCGGGCTCTTCGCGGGTGGGCTCCGCCGCCCTCGGGCGCTCGGTGGGCGTTGCGGGTCGGTCCTCGAGCAGCGCGTCGGCGAAGCGATCGGCGAGGGCGGCGATCGTCAAGCTCGGATTGGGCCCGACCGGCCCAGGCATCACCGAGCCGTCGGCCACGTGCAGGCCCGGGTAGTTGAACACCTCGCCGTTCGCATCGACGACGCCCTCGTCCTCCGTCCGCCCCATCGGACAGCCGCCGAGGGCGTGCACCGTTATCACCCGGTTCAGGTACCAGAGCAGGTTGTCGTTGAAGGTCGCGCCGAGCCGATTCGCGATCTCGCGCGACTCCGCTCGGAGTCGGTCGAAGTACTCCTTGGAGGCCCCGTGCTTGCGCCAGTCGACCTGGAGGCGCCCGTCCTCGAGCGCCATCCGCCCGTCGGGGATGTCCCTTCCCATCCCCAGCAGTGGCAACACTCCGGCCGCGAGCCCGCAGTCGCCGAACATTGTCGAGATCTCGGTGCTCAGATTGGTGTCGGTGTCGCGGCGGAGCACGCGGTTGACGAGGCGCGCGATCAGCTTCGGCGCGATGCGTTCGAGCACCGACGGCTGATCGAGTGCCTGCAGGACCCAGTTGCCGAACTCGGGAAAGCCCGCGTCCTCGATGTAGAAGCCGCGCCCCTGCCCCCCGTCGAGCGCGTCGGCCACGCGAACCGCGCTCGTTATCACCGGCCCGCGACCCGGCTCGATGACGGCCGGCTTGCCCGCGCCGTCCCCGGCTCGCTCGGTGCAGCGGACGGCGAACGTGAGCAGATCGCCGTTGCCGCAGAAGCGGGTCCCCAGGCGATCGCTGAGCCCGGGGAAGGCGGCACGGTTGCTGAGGAGCAGGTACGTCGTGCCGAGGGTGCCGGCCGAGAGCACGAGTCGGTCGCACGTGACCGTGCGCAGCGGGAGCTCCCGGGTCGCGGTCGGATGGCCCTCGCTCTCCGCGGAATGCTCCACGTAGTGGACTGCGTAGCCACCGCCCTCGCGAGGCTCGAATGAGCGCACCTCGTGGCGGGTGCGGATGTCCGCCCCCGCGTGCCACGCGGCCGTGAGGTAGTTGTAATCCAGCGTGTTCTTGGCGCCGTAGTTGCAGCCGACGTCGCATTCGCCCACGAGCCGACACGTGTCGCGCGTGCGCCCGTGGATGTTGGGGCGCGTCTCGCGGATCGGCTCTCCGGGCACCGGGGGCGCTCCGGGCTCGGGCGCGAAGGTCACCGCCAGCTTCGGGAGGAACCAGTCGAGGCCACCCTCCTTTGCGGCCGCCTCGAAGGCGCGGGTCTTCGGGGTGGCGTCGTAGGGCGGTTGGTCGTAGGGGTAGGGCTGGGCGTCGAGCATCTTCTCGGCGCGGTCATAGTGCGGGTCGAGCTCGGCGCGGGTGACCGGCCAGTACTCGTAGCCCCCGCCGTTCAGGTCCTCGCGCACGAACCAGCGCTCGTCCTTGCGGATCATGACGTTCGCGTAGATCAGCGATCCGCCGCCGAGCCCGCTCGAGACGAGCGCCTCGAGTCCCGCGAACGACCACAGGTCGAACATGCCGTGGAGGCCCTCGCTCGGGTCCCAGAGGTTGTTCTTAAGCCCGAGCGGGCTGCGCGGAAAGGACCCGGGGGGATAGGCCTTGCCGCGCTCGAGGACGAGCGTACGGCGCCCCGCCTCGGCGAGCCGGCATGCGGTGACCGCCCCGCCAAAGCCCGATCCGACGACTACTGCGTCGAAGTGCTCGTTCTCGGTGCCCAAGAGTCTCTGCGTAGTCGTACCAGTCGCCCCAGCGCCGTGCAAGCGACGGGGGACAGCCGGTCCCGCTTGCGCCCCGGCCCCGGCGGAAGTAGGGTCGCGAAGATGCCCGCAACCGGTGCTGCTCCGAACTCCCGCGAGTCGCTCAGGGGCGCGGGATGGGTCTGCCCGCCGGGGCGTTTCGAGGCATTCGTTCCGCCCAAGCGCCCGCTTTCATGGCTGCAGCCGCGGATGCTGTGGGACGCCCGCAACGATGTCGTCGCGAGGCGGCTGGGAGACCCGGTCAACGACCTCCGTCGGGCCTGGATGCGCGCGGTCGAGCAGGCCGCGGACGGCGACGGCGACCCCCGCCTGA
This sequence comes from Solirubrobacterales bacterium, assembly GCA_036265555.1. Lineage (GTDB taxonomy): Bacteria > Actinomycetota > Thermoleophilia > Solirubrobacterales > 70-9 > AC-56. The sequence goes on along the minus strand of DATAOX010000152.1, from coordinate 6,727 downwards.
TCGATCGGACCGGCAACGGGGACGTCTCGTTCATGGTGATCGGCGACCCCGGGGAGGGCGACGCATCGCAATGGGCCACGGTTCCGCCGCTTGAGGCGACGTGGGAAGGCACAGCGTTCGCCGTGATCATGAGTGACGTCATCTACCCGGCGGGAAACGCGAACGAGTACGAGGAGAAGTTCTATCGCCCGTATCGCGAGTACCCGTCCCCGATCTATGCGATCCCGGGCAATCACGACTGGTACGACGAGCTGCGCGGCTTCATGTACCACCTCTGCGGCGTCGAGGACATTGCGTCGCCGGATTTCACCTACTCCCGCGAGCAGCCGGCCTGGAAGCGGACGGTCCACCGGCTGCTATGGCGGCGCCCGGACCGTCCGAACCCCGCGCAGGCGGCCGTCCGTTCCTCCTGGCGGCCCCTTCCCGGCCAGCGCTCGGGCCAGCGCTCGCCCTACTGGGTGATCGACCTCGACCCGGTGCGGATCGTCGGGATCGACACCGGGATCCTCGGTGGCCTCGATCGCGACCAGGGCGCGTGGCTCCGCGAGGTCTCCCGTGATCCGGGTCGAGCGAAGATCCTCCTCACGGGAAAGCCGCTCTATGTCGACGGCGAGTATCACCCCGGCTCGATCGAGGGCGGCGGAACGGTCGACGAGATCGTGCGCGATCCCGAGTCCGGCTACATCGCGGCGATCGGTGGTGACATCCACAATTACCAGCGCTATCCCACCCAGCTCGAGGACGGGCGAACGCTCCAGTACCTGGTCGCCGGGGGTGGTGGTGCGTTCATGCATCCGACCCACGACATCCCGCGGGTTCGCCTGCCGGGAGTCGACGAGGACGACTTCGTCTGCTATCCCCGTCGCGGCGACTCGCTGGCACTGTTCAGCCGCCTTTATGACCGCAAGCTCGCGCTCGGTCGAGGCTACTTCGAGATCTCGCCGGACGAGGCGGCCTCCTACCTGGGGAAGCGGCTCGGCATCGAGCCCCAGCGCCCCCGCGATGCCGTCGTCATCAGCGATCGCGCTCGCCGCGCCGCCGAGCACATCCTCCCCCTCCCGGGCCGGGCGCGGGGGCCGCTACATCCCCTGTTCGCGCTCTGGTTCGACATCAACGAGCCACCGATGTTCAAGAGCTTCCTGCGGGTGGACGCAAGCAGCGACCGGATCCGCATCCGCTGCTTTGCCGCCACGGGCTGCCGCGACCAGGAGAACAATCCTCCGGTCGAGGACGAGCTCGTCGCCGAGCGAGGTCCCGAGGGTGGCTGGACCTGGCTCGAGGCGGGCGGGTGAAATCAAGCGGGGCGCTTTAGGTCCCGCCGCCGCCGCCGCAACCTCCGCTTGCGGGCACGCGGCTTCGGCTGCGGAAAGCAGGTGATGCCGACGATCGAATCGCGCAGCAATCCAGCTACGGGCACATCGCGGGGCCTCATCGGTCAAGGAAGCTACGCCGGCCGACGTCGGCAGTCAAACCGGGTTGGCCGGCTTCGCCTCGCGCCGTTCTACGGCCAACCGGCCCCGCGTGCCGGCGCCGACGCGGTCAGTAGCCGGCCGGTGCGCGGCCCGTTCGTCAGCCGAGCGATGTTGTCGGCGGGGCTGTCGCCCATGCGCCAGTCCGCCGCGAGCATGAAGAGCGTTCGCCCGTCCTCACCCCCGAGCATGCAGGCGAAACAGGGGCTGTCGAGCCGGACACGCTCGAGCACCTCACCCCCATCGCGGACTCGGCCCATGAGGTTGTCGCCCATCCGACCGACACCGGTCCAGATGGCGCCGTCGGCGTCCATGCAGATCCCGTCGGGCCCAACGCCGTCCGCCCACACCCGCCGGTTCGAGAGGGCTCCGTCCTCGGCGATGTCGAATGCCGTCAGGCGTGCGGCGAACGATTCCGCGACGATCAGCGTCGAGTTGTCGGGCGTGACGACCATGCCGTTCGGGAACGCGATCCCATCGGCCACTTGGCGTACCGAGCCATCGGGCGTGACGAGCGCGATGATCCCGGGGGCCTCGCCCTCAGCGGGCGCGAAATCGCAGCCTCCGTTGACGTATATGTTGCCGCGGCCGTCGACGACGATCTCGTTGAAATCCTCGACGCCCAAGCCGCCCAGATCGGCATGCCTGACCATCGACCCGTCGGGCTCCCTGCGCATCAGTCCTTGGCCCGTCACGAGAAGGCGACCGTCGGGAAGCCAGTCGATCGACCACCCGAGTCCCGGCGGCCCCTCTCCGACGATCTCGCTTCTGCCCTCGAGATCGACGGCGACGACCTTCCCGGTCCCCCAGTTGGCGAACCAGAGACGGCCGTCATGCCAGCGGGCCGACTCGCCGATGACGAGATCCGTGAGCAGCAGTTGCGCTTCGATCACCGGTGGTTCCCGTGACGACATCTGGACCTCCTCTCTCGGGACGCGGCCCTGTAGTCGAGGCCGCTGGGCGGATGGTGAGAACTAGACCGTATAGTACCCGATACGGAACCGTCTAGTACCATGCGCCGATGAGACCCCCCGGAGGACCAGCTCCCGTGGGAGTCCAGGAGGAAACGCGGTCAGCCCGCAAGCGCAGGGCGATCCTCGATGCGGGGGCGACGCTCTTCCTGCGCTCCGGCTTTCGGGACACGAGCATGGACGAGGTCGCCGCGCTGGCCGCCGTCTCTAAGCAGACGGTTTACAAGCACTTCGCCGACAAGGAGAGCCTCTTCTCCGAAATCGTCACCGGCGCCGTGAGTGAGGTCAGTGACCCCGTTCACGCGGAGGTGCTGACGCTCGAGGACAGTGGCGATGTCGAGGCGGACCTTCGCGGCCTGGCAAGGGAGTTGCTGCGCATGGTGCTCCAGCCGCGGATCCTGCAGCTGCGCCGACTGGTGATCGGTGAGGCTGCGCGCTTCCCGGAGCTCGGCCGTGCCTTTTACGTGCAGGGGCCGGAGCGCACGATCGCCGCGCTCGCAACCGTCTTCGAGCGCCTCGCCGAGCGTGGGGTGCTGGAGCTCGACGACGCACGACTGGCCGCGGCGCACTTCAACTGGCTCGTGATGTCCATCCCACTCAACCGCGCGATGTTCCTCGGTGAGGATCAGCCGCTCAAGCGTCCCGAGCTGAACCGGTTCGCCGACGCCGGCGTGCGCACATTCCTCGCCGCCTACACCCCACGCCGCGGCGTCCGGTGATCGCGACCGGCAACGGAACGGCGGCGGTCGATCTCTACTGGCTGCCACTTGGAGCCGGTGGTCACTTCGTCCGCCTCAACGGCCGGATCTTCGAGGCTGTGACCGCGCGGCTGCAGCGTCGTCCCGTCCGTGACCTCTACCACTCGGCCCTCCAGGTTCACCTCGGCGCCGATACCTACGTCATCGAACAGGCGCCTGTCCCCGATCTGGCCGGCACGCGGCGCGGCGTGGTGGCCGAGGGCGCCATCGGGACCAGCCTCGCCGGCCGGTTTCGCCTCTGCCGCTACGAGATTCGGCTCTGGCGCGGCGGCGATATACCGGATATCGCGGAGGCTGTGGACAGCCCTCGCCGCCTCAGCGATGACGAGGAATGCGCCCGCCACCTGCTCGACATCGTCCCCCGGGTGCCGACGCCGGTCTGGGGGCGCGACGAGCTCGGAGCCGGGGAGATGTGGAATTCGAACTCGGTCACCGCGTGGATCGTGTCGAGGAGCGGACTCGATGCCGCCCCGCTCAAGCCGCCGGCGGGCGGACGGGCGCCAGGATGGAATGCCGGGCTCGTCGTCGCGGGGCGCCTCACCCGCTCCTGACGGTCATGCAAGGGGATCGGGGCGTGTCGCCGGCCTCGTGGAAGTGGGCGCCCATGGTCAGGCAGCGGCCGCGACGCGATCGCCAAATTCCCGGAGCAGCTTCTGCTCGCGCATCGTGAGGGGACGCCAGCCACTCGGCTCGTGCACGTAGACACGCGCGTCGACCAGGCTCCGAAGCCCCGCGAGCGCCGCCACTGCCTCGCGCGCCGTGGCGTCCTCGGCGAGGACCTGGCCGCTCAGTGCGCTTACGACTTTGAACCTCGACGGCTCCCTGGGGATCGGGTCCCCGCGCGGGTCCGGAGCGGCCTGGCGCGGCGGCGACCGGCGCCGCGAGATCCTGGCTCGCTTCTCCCTCGGCGCCGATCGCCTTCGCTCCAGCGCCCGCTCGAGCGGGACCATCTCGGCACCGGTGCCCTTCGTATCGGTGTCGAGTATCCAGATCCTTCCCATCGGCTTCCTCGCGGCTGAGGGTAGCCGCGGGAGGATCCCCGCCTGCGCCATGCACCCGGGATCGGGGAGACTGTGGGGAGATGAGGATCTTGATCACGAGCTCGCGGCTGCCGTTCGCGCTCGACATGGTGCGAAAGCTCGCGGCGCGGGGGCACGACGTGTACGCCTCCGACAGCTACGATGTCGCGCCGGGAAGCCACTCGCGCTATCTCGCCGGACACTTCGTCACCGCTGCGGCGAGTAGCGACACCGAGGCGTTCATCGCCGACGTCAAGCGGATCGTGCGCGAGAACGAGATCGACCTCGTGCTCCCCGCGTTCGAGGAGGCCTTCTATCTGGCGACGCGCCACGCCGAGCTCTCCGAGCGCACCAACCTGTTCACGGCGCGGTTCGCGACCCTCGCCCGCCTCCACGACAAGGATCGGTTCACCCAGCTCGCGGAGCGGCTCGGGCTGCCCACACCCGAGACCGTGGTCGCCCGTAGCGACGACGAGCTCCGCGAGGCGATCCAGCGCTTCCCGAGCTACTTCGCCCGGGCCGCGTTCTCGCGCGGTGGGGTGTCGCTTCTCACCAACACCGGACCGCTGGCCGGAAGGGTCCAGGCCTCGGACTGCCATCCAACCGAGAGCTCGCCGTGGCTGGTTCAGGAGTTCGTCGAGGGCCCGATGCACTGCACGTACAGCACGCTCCACAGGGGTCGTGTGACCGCGCACTGCGCATACCGTGCGCCACGCCAGTGGCAGCACAGCACGGGAATTCAGTTCCTGTCGGTCGACGGACAGCCATCACTGGAGGTCGCTGCGCGACTCGGCGGCGAGCTCGAGTACACCGGCCAGATGTCGCTCGACTTCGTCGACTCGCCGGACGGGCCGATGCTGATCGAGTGCAACCCGCGGGCCACCGATGGCGTCCTGCTGATGAGCGCCGAGGAGCTCGAGCGCGGCCTCCTCGACCCCGACTCTCAGCTCACGATGGTCCCGCCCGGCCGCGAGACGAAGCTCAGCCTGGCCGTCGTGGGAGAGCTCTTCAGCGAGCCGCTGAACAAGCTGCCCGCGGGGATCGCCGACCTCGCGCGCGTCAAGGGCTCTGACCAGGGCTGGCGGGACGCCCTGCCGACCATGTATTCGTTCCTGGCCTTCGGCCACCACGCCAGGCTCGGGTGGCGGGAGCGAAAGCAGGTCTTCGTCGCGATGGCGGATGGCATCTGCTGGGACGGGGAGGAGATCGCCGGCATGAGCCCCGAGGACGCGCGCTTTCTCGCCGAGCTCGAGGGCGATGCCCCGCCGGCGTGACGCCGGCCCGGACCGTCAGCCTCGGCAACGGCCGCACCCTCGCCTACGCGGAGTGGGGAGACCCGAGCGGCTCGCTCGTGGTCGAGTGTCATGGCAATCCCGGCTGTCGGGTGCTGGTGTGGGACGAGGAGGTGGTGGCGCGCCTGGGCGTGCGGTTGATCACCGTCGACCGGCCGGGCATCGGCCGCTCGAGCCCGAAGCCCGGGCGAAGCGTCGGTGACTGGGCCGACGACGCCCGTGAGCTGTGTGAGGCGGTCGGTATCGAGCGCTTCAGCGTGCTCGGTTACTCGGTCGGCGGCGCCTACGCGTGTGCCTGTGCCGAGCGGCTCGGCGATCGAGTGGCGTCGATGGCGCTGGTCAGCTCGATCGCGCCGCTCGATCGCCCGGGTGCGTTCGCCGAGCTGGGGCGCCCGCTCCAGTGGAGGTTGGCGCGCGACCACCCGGCGATGGCACGCTGGGCCGTCACGATGCAGGCGCTGCTCGGGCGCCTGCCGGCGTGGGTCATTCGGCGCGCGGCCGGAACGCGGATGCCCGCCGCGGACCGCGCGATGCTCGACGATGACCCGCGCATCCTCGAACGTGGCGCGGCGATGGCGGCCGAGGCCGTTCGCCAGGGTCCGGACGGGCTGGTCGCGGACCTGCGTGTGGCGATGCGCCCGTGGGGCGTGGATCTGGCGTCGATCACGGTGCCGACGACGGTGTGGCAGGGCGATCACGACCGCTCGATCCCGGCGGCGTGGGGAGAGCTCCTGGCCAGCTCGATCCCCCAGGCGCGGCTACGGCTTCGTCCCGGCGAGGGCCACCTGATGATCGCCGCCACCCTCGAGGCCGTCCTCCAGGATCTGCTGGCTCGCGCGGGCTAGCGACCGTCGAGACTCGCGTCGATCGGCATCGTCGCGCTCAGCAGTGGCGACGGGGCATTCGGATCGTCCTGGTCGCACACGAAGAGGAAGTCGATCACGCCCGTGTCCACCGCCGCATGGACGCCCTCGACCTTCCAGTCCGGATCGATCCGACGAAGCCTGCGGACGTCGCCCGAGGTGTCGATGGTCCCGACGACTGAACCGCGGATATCGCCGTCGTCCGCGCCCTCCGCGGACGCGGTGAAGCAGACCAGGTCGTCGAGGAGGGTCGTGGCATCCGAAAAGCAGGCTGGAACGCCGTCGAGCTCGCCCAGGTCGTACGTCCGCAGCGAACGCAGCTCGTCCGTGTCCACGACGAGGTCCTCGGCGAGCG
>DATAOX010000151.1:0-9609 GCA_036265555.1 Solirubrobacterales bacterium | reverse complement strand
AGGAGAATCCCGACCTCGAGTTCCGGAACTGCGGCGGCCGGGGCGAGCGAAGCGATGAGATCGCGCGGCGTTTCGAGCACTGCGCGACCGGCGCCGATGCCGTCGTGATCCAGGGCGGGATCAACGACCTCGCCGCCGAGTTCCCGCCCCACGCGGTGCTCGCCAACCTGCGCAGCATGGTCCGGGCCGCGAGTGAGGAGAACCTGGACATCGCGGTGGCGGACGTCCTGCCCTATGGCCCGGCACCCGAGGCCGACGGAGTGATCGACGAGCTCAACCGCCGCATCGGGGCGATGGCGCGTGGCGCAGGCGCCACCGTCCTTCCCTTCCACCAGGTGCTAGAGGACCCGGACCACCCCGGAGTGATGACGCCCGAGTGGACGGCGGACGGCATCCATCCCTCGGTCGAGGGATACCAGCGGCTGGGCGAGCTCGCGTTCCAGCCGCCCAGCTAGAGCAGCGGCTGCTCCGCAGGCCCGCTGCAGGCGCCGGCGACGCCGCGTTTCGCGCGCCGCAGCTTCCTCCGGAGCTTCGCCCGGTGACCCTTCTTCGCGGTCCGCAGTCGGGCCCTCAATCCGATCTTGCGCAACTTCGCCGAGGCGCAGCTCTCGTTCGGGTAGTAGAGGTCCAAGCCCGTGTCGCTGCCCGCCGCCCGTGCGCGGCCGAACATCTGCGTGGCGGTGATCCCGCCGGGGCCTCCCGGAAATCCCGCAGCGACACCGAGTCCGGTGGCCGAGTAGGAGCCCAGGAGGTTCGCGTTGTGCCCCGGACTGGCGCGCCAGAGAGAGAAGACGGAGATGGCCGTGCCGCGGCTGCTCGCCGCGATGTTCTCGCCCGCCCCGCCCGGATAACCCGCCGCCAGGGCCCGGTCGCTCGGAGTGCTCCCGTCGAGGCCGGTGTGGCTGAAGTAGCCGTGGGCGACCATGTCGGCGCTGTGGTCCCGGGAGGCCGAACTCAGTCGCGGGTCCGCGGCCAGGAGGTTGAGAGCCGCCCGGCTCCTCACCGCGTTCGTCAGGCAGAGCAGGGAGCGCTCCACCCGCGCCTGATTCGAGGCGCCGGCCCCCTCGCCCTGATACAGGCAGCCCTCGGCCGCAGCCGTGCCCTGGCCGGCAGCGAGCAGGAGCAGGCCCGTAGCCGCCACAACGAGCAGCGGTCTCAGTCCCGCCGCCTTTCCTCGGCCAAGGGCTCGCCACTCTCACCCGCCGCTCCGCCCGGCGGCCACTGGCCAAACCAATTGTCCCTGGCCCCGTCGACCGTGAGCACACAGCCGGAGAAGAAGTCGCCGGCCGGCGAGGCGAGGTAGGCGGCCAGCCACGCCATCTCGTCCTCGGTGCCGAGGCGCCCGAGCGGCACCGTGCCGGCCACATTGTCGACGATCGCCTTCGGGTACTTGGTGCGGAGCGTCTCGGTGTCGAACTGGCCGATCGCGACGGCGACCAGCCGGATCCCGAAACGGGCCCACTCGACGGAGAGCGTCCGCATCATGTTCTCGACGGCCGCGCGCGCGGCGCCCGTGTGAACCATCCCCGGGAAGCCCATGTGCGGCGAGACGGTGATGCTGATCACCTTGCCGCCCTGCTGGGGGATGAAGGCCTTGGTGGCCGCGGCGTGAGTCATCTGCCAGGTCCCCTGGACGTTCAGCTCGATCACCGTCCGGAAGCCCTTGGGCGTGATCGCCTCGGCCGGGCTGAGGAACTGGCCGCCGGCGTTGTTGACCAGCAGGTCGATCCGCCCATGTCGCTCCACGACGCCGTCCATGAACCCGTCGACCGCCTCATCGTCGCGGATGTCGAGCGCCTCGAACTCCGCCCTGCCGCCGCGCGAGGAGACCTCCTCGACCATCCCCTCGAGCGGCTCGGCGCGCCGTCCGCAGCCGATCACCGTTGCTCCCAGGGCCGTCAGCTCGAGCGCCGTGGCCTTTCCGAGTCCCGTCCCCGCGCCCGACACCACGCAGATCTGCCCGTCCAGCAGCCCGGGCGCGAAGATGCGCGAGTTTGTGCCATCCGCCATAGCGGCTGAGCATATGCTGGCTCACGTGAAGGTGAACGCGGAGCCGACGCCTCTGCGGGAGCCGCTCGAGGGCGGCACTGAGGGGGCGACGGTGGTCATCGAGCCGCTCAAGACCGGAAACACGATCTGGCCGGCGACATTCTTCGACCGTGCCGGGACCGGGCTGATCAAGCGGCTGCGCGCGGTCGGCCTGGGCTCCTCGCCGGAGTCCTGGGAATCCCGGCCCGTCCCGGCCTTCCTGGTCCGCCACCCGAGCCTGGGGAACATCCTGATCGACACGGGACTGCATCCGTCCGTCGTCCGGAATCCGCGCGACAAGTTCAGCCGCTTGACCGCCCGGCACTACAGGATCGAGGAGGGCGAAGACATCGTCTCCCAGCTGCGCGAGCGAGGGCTCGGACCCTCAGACATCGCCTTCGTCGTCCTCACCCACCTGCACGAGGACCATGCCTCGGGGATCGAGGCGTTCCCCGACTCCCAGTTCGTGTTCAGCGCCACCGAGTGGGAGGGCGCGACCACCGGCTCGTTCCCGCAATTCCGGGGCTACAACCGCGCCCACTACGACTACGCCTTCGAGTACTTCACGGTCGACTTCGACGCCGACTTCATCGAGTCCTACGGCCCCTTCGGCCGCAGCTTCGACCTCTTCGGCGACGGCTCAGTGCGCCTCGCCTACACGCCCGGCCATAGCGCCGGACACACCTCGGTGATCCTGAGACTGCCGCGGCGCGATTTCGTGATCGTCGGAGACGCCGCCTACGACTGGAAGCAGCTCGAGGGCCGGGCGGAGCCGACGCTGATCGACGACGAGCACAATTGGCGGCGCTCGCTGCGCGAGCTCCAGGCCTACCGGCGCACCTACCCGTACGCGCTCATGGTCCCGGGCCACGACCCGGAGTTCTGGCAGAAGCTCGAGCCGCGCTACGAGGAGTAGCGGCGCGCCGTACTCGGGTCCGGCGAGGCGGCCGGCAGGCCCTCACGGAGCCGCCGCAGAACATCGCGCCGGCCGTTCTCCTCGAGGTCGACGTACATCGCCCGGACCCGGTCGAAGACCTGGTTCGCGGCCTGCTGCTGCTCGTCGCGGTCCGGCTCCGCGTTGACCGGGAAGGTGATCGGCTCGCCGTACTGGATCGTCACCTTCGGGAACTGCAGCCTCCTCCAGCCGCGCACGTGAGCCGACCCGTGGATCGCCACCGGGATCACGGGAACACCTGACTCCAGGGCGATCTTGCCGATGCCGCGCTTCGGCTCCCCGAGGTCGCCGGTGCGGGAGCGGCCGCCCTCCGCGTACATCAGCATCGTGCCGCCGCGATCGAGGATCTGGTTCGCGGTGATGAACGCCTCCTCGTCGTGGTGGCCGCGTCGCACGGGGAAGACGCCGCCGTGCTCGAAGATGTACTTGATCGCCGGGTTCGTGAAGAGCTGCGACTTCGCCATGAACTGGACCTTCCGGTGCAGATAGACCGCGGCAAAGAAGTGGTCCCACTGGCTGAAGTGGTTGGGGGCGATGATCACCGGGCCCGTGCGGGGGACGTTTTCGACGCCGATCGCGCGGGCTCGGTAGAAGAGGATCGTCGGCAGCGTGAGGATCATGCGGACGAAGTCGTAGATCCAGCCGACGCCCTTGCGCGCGCTGCGGTGGTACTGCTCGAACATCTCCGCGGGACGGGGGTCCTTGTAGACCTGCGGCTTCATGTCCTTGGGGTTCACGTGAGCCATATCTCTCTCTACAAAAAACGCCGTCGAGGACGGCGGGACGTGTTGATTGCTACCCGATCCGCTTTGATTCCTACCCGATCCGCGAGCCGCGGTTACGTCCGAGCCCAGCCCCGGGACCGCGCGAGCGCCTCGCGCCAGCGGCCGAGCAGCTCCTCCCTCTCCGCCTCCTCCATTCGCGGCTCGTAGCGCGCCGCCTCGCGCCACATCTCGCGGACCTGCTCGACGGTCCAGAGGTCGGTCGCGATACCGGCCAGGTACGCGGCTCCCAGCGCGGTCGTCTCGGACACCTCAGGGACGATCACCGGAGCTCCCAGCACGTCCGCCTGGAACTGCATGAGCCAGGCGTTCACGACGGCGCCCCCGTCGGCCTTCAGGGCGGGGACGCTCTTCCCCGAGGCCGCCTCCTGCGCGCGCACCGCATCGACGGTCTGGTAGGCAATCGACTCGAGGGCCGCCCGCGCTAGATGCGCCCGGCCCGACCCGCGGGTGAGGCCGACGATCGTGCCGCGGGCGTACGGGTCCCAGTGCGGCGAGCCGAGCCCGGTCAGCGCGGGAACGAAGTAGACATCGTCGTTCGACTCGAGCGAGGCCGCGAGCGGCTCCGTCTCGGCCGCGTCGGAGATGATCCCCAGGCCGTCCCGGAGCCACTGCACGGCCGCCCCGGTGACGAACACGGCCGCCTCGAGCGCGTAGTCGACCTCGCCCTCCCCGATTCCCCACGCCACGGTCGTGAGCAGCCCCTCTCCCGGGTCCGGCGCCTCGGGCCCGGTGTTGAGCAGGACGAAGCTGCCCGTGCCGTAGGTGTTCTTGGTCTCCCCCGGCTCCTGGCACGCCTGCCCGAAGAGAGCGGCCTGCTGATCGCCGGCGATACCCGCGACCGCCACCTCGCCGCCTAAGACCGACGTGGTTCCGTAGATCTGGGAGGACGGCACGGGCTCGGGAAGCGACCTCGGATCGACGCCGAGCAACGCGCAGAGCTCCTCGTCCCAGACGAGCCGGCGGATGTCGAAGAGCATCGTGCGGGAGGCGTTCGAGTAGTCGATCAGGTGGCGGCCGGTGAGCTTGAAGACGAGCCAGGAGTCGATCGTCCCGAAGACGGTGCCGGCCGGCAGGTCGACGTTCCGGATCAGCCACTCGATCTTCGTGCCGGAGAAATAGGGGTCGATCACCAGGCCGGTTCGCTCGCGGATCAGCGCCTCATGGCCCTGCTCTCGAAGCTCGTCGCAGCGAGCCGCCGTGCGGCGGTCCTGCCAGACCAGCGCGCGGTGAACCGGCTCGCCGGTGCTCGGGTCCCAGGCGACGACCGTCTCGCGCTGGTTCGTGATCCCGATCCCCTTCAGGTCCGCCCCCTGGACCGAGGCATCGGCGAGCGCCGCGATCGCCACCCTTCGCGTCACGTCCCAGATCTCCGCGGCGTCGTGCTCCACCCAGCCGGGCCGCGGGAAGTGCTGCTCGAACTCGCTGTAGCCGCGCCCGCGCGGGTGCCCCTGCGCGTCGAAGACGATGCAGGTGGTCCCCGTCGTCCCCTGGTCGATCGCCAGGATCATCGGGCGGAGACGCTATCTGGCCCGCGCTCGCACAGCCCGGCGGATGTCCCGGAGCTGCCGTGCGCGGTGGAGAAAGCCGGCGGGGGTGCGTCCAGTCGTGCGGTGTTGAAGGGGTAGTTCGATCTCCTCGATTCGAATCCCCGCCCTGACCGCATCGACGGTCATGCCCGTCTCGAGGCCCCAGCCGTCCGCGAACGGCAGCAGGTCGCGCAGCGTCGAGATGCGCATGGCGCGCTGGCCCGACAGCGGCGCCTCGAGTCGCGGGCCACCGTTCCGCCCAACCGCCCGCCGCGCGTAGCCGAGCGTGATCCCGAACCCCCCACCCCGCGATTGGGCGAACGCGGCGATGGCGAGCTCGCACTCGCCGCCCTCGACCACCTCAACCAGGTCGGCCAGCCGCCCGGCCGTCTCTCCCAGATCCGCGTCGCAGATCAGGACCGTCGCCTCCTCGCCATACTCACCGATCGCCGCCTGGGCCGCGGCCGTCACGTTGGCCCCCTTGCCGTGCGGCCGGCGGCGGCTCACGACCCAGGCGCCCGCGCCCATCGCGATCGCGGAGGTCCCGTCCGTCGACGCGTCGTCGGCGACCAGCAGGCGGGCGCCCGGCAGCGCCTCGGCGAGTGCCGCGAGCGTGGCGCCAATTCGCCTCGCCTCGTTGTGCGCCGCCACGATCACCACCCGCCCCGCCGCGCTTTCCCGCATCACCGCCGGATATTGTCCCCGCGGCGCGTGGCGGACGTAGAGGCGCACATCACTGGGACCGTCTGGAAGATCGAGGTCGCGGTCGGCGACCAGGTCGACGAGGGCGACACCGTCGTCATCCTGGAGTCGATGAAGATGGAGATGCCGGTCGAGGCGGAGGACCCGGGCAAGGTGTCCGACATCCGCGTCGAGGAGGGCCAGTCCGTCTCAGAGGGCGACGTTCTGGTCGTCCTGGAATAGCCTTTGTGCGAGGCGATCCGGACGCGAAGCGGAGGAATCGCCGTCTCATGGAAGAACTCGCGGGGGGAAAGCTCCTGCTCGATGAGCCCGCTGAGGCGGTCGCCCGGCTGACCCTCACCCGGCCCGATTCGCGCAACGCGCTCGACCACGACACGCTGAACGGCATCGCCGAGGCGATGCCCTCCCTCGACCGCGGCATCGAGATCCGCTGCGTGATCCTCACCGGCGCGGGCGGGATCTTCTCCGCCGGCTACGACATCGGCGGCTTCTCGGAGGACGAGTTCGAATCCGAGGCGGAATCGCTCGTCGCACATCCCTTCGCGCGAGGCCTCGATGCAGTGGCCGCCCATCCGTGGCCCGTTGTCTGCGCGATCAACGGGCACGCGCTCGGTGGTGCGCTCGAGCTGACGCTGTGCTGCGATCTGCGGATCTGCGCGCGCGGTGCGAAGCTCGGCATGCCGCCCGCCAAGCTCGGCCTGATCTACGGCCACACGGGCCTCCAGCGGTTCATCGACGCCATCGGCGTGCCGCGCACCAAGGAGCTCTTCCTGACCGGCGACAACGTGACCGCCGAGCGGGCGGAGCACATGGGCCTGGTCAACCAGGTCACGGACAGGGATGACCTGGAGGGTGCCGCCGTCGAGCTCGCAGCCGAGATCGCAGCGAACGCGCCCCTCTCGATGCGGGGGAACAAGCACGCGATCGACGTGCTCAACTCCCAGCCGCGCCTGACGCCGGAGCAGGAGCGTGAGCTGACCGAGCTGCGCGAGTCGTGCTTCCGCTCCGAGGACTTCCGCGAGGGCGTCGCGGCCTTCGCGGAGAAGCGCAAGCCGGTCTGGAAAGGCCGCTAGCCCGCCTCGGGTGCCGGCTTGGGCACCGCGGGTTGCTCACCGGTCTCCTCGCGCAGGCGGCCCCCTGCGCGCGCGGTCGACGGCCACCAGATCTTGTCGCCGAGCACCTCTACGGCGGCGGGCACCATGATCGTCCGGACGATGAAGGTGTCGAGCAGGATCCCCAACGCGACCATCAGGCCGAGATCGAACGTGAAGGTCACCGGCAGCGTCATCAGCACCGAGAAGGTGCCGGCGAGGATCACTCCGGCGCTGGTGATCACCGGGCCGGTGGCGGAGAGGGCCCGCAACATGCCCTCGCGGGTCCCGTGTTTCCGCGCCTCCTCCCGCACCCGGGCCATCAGGAAGATCGTGTAGTCGATCCCGAGGGCGACCAGGAAGATGAACGCGAAGATCGGGATCGAGGAGTCGAAGCCGGCATCGCCGATGACGAAGCGGATGAAGAGGATCGAGATTCCCAGGGTGCAGAGGAAGGAGAGCACCACGCTCGCGAGCAGCACCAGGGGCGCGACCACCGCCTGCAGCAGGATGCCGAGGATGATCGCCATCACCACCAGGGCGAGGGGCGCGATCAGCTCGAGATCGCGCTGGTTCGCCTTGTCGAGGTCGTAGTTGATCGCGCTCGAGCCGCCGACCAGTACGGTGGCGCTCGGTGTATCGGCGACCGCGTCGCGCATCTTCGGGACGACGTCGAGGCCGGATTTGTCGAGCGGGTCCTCGCTCAGGATCACGTCGAGGTCGGCGGTGGTCCCGTCGGTCGAGCGCAGTCCGCTGTCCGTGACTCTGGCCACCCCTTTGACCTTTCGCAGTTCACCCTCGGCGGACGAGATCTGGGCCTGGGTGACCGGTCCGGCGTCGCTCGAGACGAGGACTGTGGTCGGCGCGAGGGTTCCGGCAGGGAAGGCCTCCCGCATAACGTCGAAGCCCTCGACGCTCTCCACCGAGTCCTTGAAGAAGCTGGTGGTGGAGTAGTCCACCTTGTAGGCGAGTACGCCGAAGGCTCCGGCGATGAAGAGCACCACTGTCGCGATCAGAGCGCGGGCCGGTCGCTGCAGGACCCGGTCGCCGAAACGGCGCCAGAGCCCCTGACTCTCCCGCTCGGCATGCTCCGGGTCGTAGGCCACGACGCTGCGGCGGGGCCAGAACCCGCGGCGGCCGAAGATCGTGAGCAGCGTGGGCAGCAGGGTGAGGCCGGCGACGAGGGCACAGGCCACCCCGATGGCGAACACCGGACCGAGCGAGCTCGTGCCCTTGTTGTCCGCCAGCGACAGCACCAGCATCGCGAGCGCGACGGTCAGGCCGCTGGCGAGGATCGCGGGCCCCGAGCGCCTGACCGCCCGCGCCATGGCCTCGTGCTTGTCCTCGATTCGTCGCAGCTCCTCGCGGTAGCGCGACACGAGTAACAGGCAGTAGTCCGTGCCCACGCCGAACATCAGCACGATCAGGATCGAGGTGGCGTTGCTGGAAACCGTCGCGCCCGACTCGGCGAGCAGGTAGACGAAGGCCTGCGCGAGCGTGTAGGCGAAGAAGACGACGATCAGCGGGGTGAGAGCAACCAGCACCGAGCGGTAGATCGCCCCGAGCAGGACGAGGACCAGCACGACCGTCGCGAGGAGCAGCTTGGCGTCGAGGTTGTCGAAGACGTCGTGGGCGTCGGTCGCGAAGCCGACCCCGCCGGTGACGTAGACCTTCATGCCAGCGGTGTTCGCATCAGTGATATCGCGGATGGCCTTCCCCCAGTCGGCTTCATTTTCGAAGTCCGTGGGGGTCGTGTAGATGGCCGTCGCGACCTCGCCGTTCTTGGAGACCAGGTCTGGCGCAGCACCCGCCGTGAAGGGGACCTGTTGCGGACCGACGACGTTGATCTTCTGGGGACCCGCCTCATTGATCGCCAGCTGGTCGGCGGCAATCTTCCGCTCGTCGGCTGCGGTGAGCCCGCCGTCGCGCTGGTACACGACGATCGCCTGATCGGTCTCGCCCCCGGCGAAGTCCTCGTCGAGCTTGCGGACGACCTCGGTCGACTCGGCGCTCGCGGGCAGGAACGACTGGGTGTCGTCGCTCGTCTTGTCGGAGAGCTTCGAGCCGAGCGGGAAGACGGCGAAAACCGCCACCACCCAGACGGCCAGGATCACCCACTTGCTCCGGCGACCCGTGACAATGCGTGCCACTCGTCTCACCCCTCCGCACCCTAGCGAGACTTGTTTTGCGACTCTATGTAGAGGGCAACCATGGCTGAGGAAATGGAAGCGACAGCAGTTGAGCTCGACCCGGCCGTCGAGGAGCGTGTCCAGGGCCTGATCGAGGCCGGCCGCCCGATGGGCTGCGTCGATCTCTCGGAGGTCGACTCGTTGGTGCAGGAACTGAACCTCTCCGAGGAAGAGGGGGAGCAGATACAGGATCGGATCGAGGCTGCCGGCCTGCCGGTCGAAGACGACTGCGGGCGTGACGCCGACGAGCCCGCCGGCTACAAGAACGGCGAGCTCGCCGAGCAGACGACCGACGCCCTGCAGCTCTTCTTCAACGAGATGCGGCGCTATCCC
>DATAOX010000150.1:0-3055 GCA_036265555.1 Solirubrobacterales bacterium | reverse complement strand
TGCTGGTATTCGCGCGAAGGCCTTCCCAGCGCTGGACGCGCTCGATGTAGGCGGCGCGGTAGCGCTCGCGGACGTCCCGGAGCGAGTTCGCACCCTCGGAGACGGCCGCCTGGGCCTCGCTGAGGAGCGCCGAAAGAGGATCGTCATGGATCAAGGGGGTCGACTTGCCCGCAGCGCCGTTGGCGCTCGTCTTTCCGGCGTTGGCGGTGCGCTTCGATCGGGATGCGGTGGGCCTGCGGGCGCCGCCTCGGTGCTCGCCGTTCGACCCATGGGATCCGCTGGATCCGCTGGAGCCGTTCGATGCAGCTGCCGAAGCGTGCTCGCGAGGCGTTCCCGTGGGTGCCAGGCGCGCATGGAGCGGCCGACTACCCGCCTCGCTCTTCATCGTGGCCGAGTCTAGACCGGGGTCATGGGACCTCCGGCTGGCTCAATGGTCCCTACCCGATGGTCCCAGAACCCACCGATCCGACCACGCTCGGACTCTCTTGCACAAGGCTGGCGCCATCCTGCGCGAAGGGCTACGGTGCGCGCGATGCCCGCTCCGCACGCGATCTTCCACCCGACAGCGAGGTGGGTCGTGCTGGTGCTCGCGCTGAGCGGGGCGGCGATTGCGTTCCTCGCTTCGACTCCGGCAACGAAGGCGATCACCCTGATGCAGGGCGACGCGCCGGTGGCGCTGTCGAGTGCTGCGCCGAACGACGGCCTGGGCGCCGGTGTCCTGAACGCGGACACGGCCGGCGGTCCGGCCGCATCGGACGGCCCGAACACGGTCCTCCTCCTCATCGCGGCCCTCGGCGTGCTGGTGGGCGTGCTCGTCGTGACTCGCCCGAGGCGGCGTGGTCCGGACTGACCGGCTACTGGCAGCGGATCCTGAAGACCAGCACGGAAGCGAGCTCGCCCGGGTAGTCGGGCAGGTCAGGCATGGCGACGGGCACGAAGCAGTCCGCGCGAGGGGCGCCGGTCAGGATCGCCGCGGGATAGACGCCCTGGTTGTCGGCGTCGACCACCAGGTAGCGGGCAGGCGGGTCGAATGAGCGCGCCAGGTCGAGGATCGAATCGATGGATTCGTTCGGCAGCGCCAGCGCGGGGTGGCGGGTCGCCTCGGAGAACCAGATCGGGAAATCGGTGATCACAGGTCCCGGCTCGGCGGCGAGATTCACGCCGGAGCCGTCCGCCGCGACACCGGAGAACCCGGCCGCCACCGCCGCGAAGCGCTCGCCGGCGTCGCGAGCCGTCCGGCCCTCGCCGAGCAGCAGGACCACGGTGAACAGGAGCGACCCGGCGATCGCGAAGGCGGGCCCGAGCCAGGCAACCGGGTTCGTCCAACCGCGCCGGCGCCCGACCCAGCCGATGAGCCGGTCGAGCACGAGCAGCGCGGAGATCACAAGCAGCACGTGGATCGCACCCGCGGCGTGCAGGAACGTGCCCCATGTGGTCGAGACGGGGAAGACCAGCGACGCCACGAGGAAGGTGATGACCGAGAAGAGCACGAGCGGGCGCAGCGGGTCGATCGAGGTGAACGTCGGCGCGGCCGGCACGGCCTCCGGCTCGGTCTCGGCGTCCGCCTCGGTCCTGGCGCTCGAGTCCGTGCGCCAGCTGGCCGCCCAGGGCAGGCCGAGCAGGCCGAGGATCGACAGCGGGACGCCCAGGAACAGCAGCACCTGGACGAGGTTGTGCAGCGTCCCGGTCCAGCGCAGCTCCAGGAGCTTGGCGGGCCCCGCGGCGAGATAGCGCGCGAGCGTCGGCTGGTCCTGCCACGCGAAGATGTCGCGCCCGTCCAGGCTCAGGGCGTTCGACAGCGCCTGGCCCGGAAGCGGGCTCCCGAACGCGACCCAGTCCCGGTACGCCCACGGAAGGAAGACGAAGAACGCGAAGAACGCGACGGGGATGACACGGATTCCCCAGGCCCCGAGTCGGTCGGACCAGCGCGAGAAGGACTGCCGCGCGTTGGACCACTCGATGATCGCGAACGTCAGGCCCAGCCACAGCGCTTCGTTCCGCGTCATCGCCGCAAGTCCGAGGACGACCGCGAGGGCGAGCCCGACCCGCGACCGTCGAGCGACCAGCCGCTCGGTGCGCTTGAGGAAGGCATCGACCCCGACCTCCCGCATTCCGTCGAGGCTCAGCCGACGGCTGAGGCGGGTCATGAGGAGGCAGGCCGCGAGCGCGAGGGCGGCGAAGACGACGGTCGAGTCCGGCTGCGCGGAGGCGAGGACGAGCGGCAGGTAGACCGCGGTGGTGAGCCCCGTCCCGATGGCGAGCGCGCGGGCTCGTCCGGGCGGCATGCCGCGCGCCTCGGCGACGTCCGCGGCAAGCCGCCAGGCGAGGACGCAGACGATCGACCCCACGAGCACCGACATGACCTGGGCCGCGGCAAAGGTGTGCCCGAAGATCGCCATCGGGACGGCCATGAGGAACGTCGGGAGCGGGAGCCAGACCTCGAAGGCCGGGCGCGGGAAGACGAGGGGTGGCGTCTGGAAGCTCCAGATCGCATCGGTGGTGAGGCCGCGCCCCTCGAGGAGGTTGCGCGCGACGCCGACGTAGTAGGCGACGTCCTCCGGTCGCGGGAAGGTCAGCTGGGTCGCGGCCCAGGTCCGCACGAGGATCGCGACCAGGAAGACGAAGGCGGCGGAGAGGATCGCTTCGCGGCGGCTCACGGCATCGCGTTTGCTGAGGTCATTGCCGTCATGGATACCTTGACCGCCGGCCTTGCGCGACCACCGGTTCGTACCCCTTCGGAGGCGTTCGGCTCTAGGGCCTGGCGCACCGCGTGTCGCCGTCCGTGGTGCAGACCGGGAAGAGTGCGAGCCGCGGCGCCCCGCCATCGGCGGCTGGAACCGAGAAGACAGGCGGCCCGATCCATGGCACCTCGAGCGTGCCCTGGAGCACGGGCCCGAGCCCGCGGGCCGCGTCGGCCCGCTCCAGGACGAGCCAGCGCGTCCCGTATGCCCGGGCGACAGCCTCGATCGTCTCGATCGGGTCATCGGGTGTCACGACGCCCGGTCGGCCGGTGAAGTACTTGAATCCGCCGGCGTCGATCGAGAGGAGTCGATCG
>DATAOX010000149.1:0-25817 GCA_036265555.1 Solirubrobacterales bacterium | reverse complement strand
AACTCGCTCACGTTCGCCACCCGCTTCACGGCGAGGGTCGCCATCCCCCCGTTGCGCTCGTGGGCCGTGCGAAGGGCCGTGAGATCGATGTCGGTGAGCGCGTCGCCCGCCATGACCAGAAACGACCCCTCGCCGAAGAATCCGGCGACGTTGCGGACCCCGCCGGCCGTGCCCAGGAGCTCGTCCTCGTGGCTGTAGGTGAGGTCTACGCCCAGGCTGGACCCGTCCCCGATCCGGCTGCGGATCGTGTCGGGAAACCAATGGAGGTTCGATACCACCTCGGTGAACCCGTGGGGCGGCAGGAGCTCCAGGATGTGCTCCATCACCGGCCGGTTGACGACCGGCACCATCGGCTTGGGGACCTCGTACGTGAGCGGGCGCAGGCGGGTGCCCAGGCCCGCGGCCATGACCATCGCCCTCATCTGACGCGGCTAGGGGCGGCCCACTAGGTGCCCTGATCCCAGCTTGCCAGGTAGTCCCGCTGCCTCTCGGTGAGCGCGTCGATCTCCACGCCGCGCGAGGCGAGCTTGAGCCGCGCGATCTCGCGGTCGATCTCCTCCGGCACGGGATAGACCCGCTTCTCGAGATAGCCGTGATCGTCCACCACGTGCTCGGCCGCGAGCGCCTGGTTGGCGAAGCTCATGTCCATCACCGCCGCCGGGTGCCCCTCGGCCGCCGCGAGGTTGACCAGCCGTCCCTCGGCGAGCAGGAAGATCTCGCGGCCGTCCTTGGTCCGATGGCCCTCCACGAAGGGGCGCGCCTGGAACCTCTCGACCGTGACCGCATCGAGATCGTCCTTGTTCACCTCGATGTCGAAGTGGCCTGAGTTGCAGACGATCGCGCCGGACTTCATGACGTCGAACATCTCGCCCGCGATCGCGTCGCGATCTCCCGTCACCGAGATGAAGATGTCGCCAACCTTCGCCGCCTCGATGGCGGGCATCACCTCGAACCCGTCCATCAGAGCCTCCAGCGCGCGCAGCGGATCGACCTCGCAGACGATCACGTGGGCGCCGTGTCCCTTGGCGCGCATGGCGACGCCGCGGCCGCACCATCCGTAGCCGATGACCACGACCCGCATGCCGGCGATGAGCACATTGGTCGCCCGGATCACGCCGTCGAGCGTCGACTGTCCGGTGCCGTAGCGGTTGTCGAAGAAGTGCTTGGTCTTCGCGTCGTTCACCGCGATGATCGGGTAGCCGAGCCGGCCCTGGCGCTCGAGGGCCTTCAGCCGGATGACGCCGGTCGTCGTCTCCTCGGTGCCGCCGAGCACGCCGGAGAGCTTGTCCGACCGCTCGCCGTGGAGGACCCCCACCACGTCCGCGCCGTCGTCCATCGTGATCTGTGGGCCACGGTCGACGACGGAGTGGATATGCCGGTAGTAGGTGTCGTTGTCCTCGGCGTTGATCGCGTACACCTCCGCACCGTGACGGTCGACGAGCGCCGCGGCAACCTCGTCCTGCGTCGAGAGGGGATTGGATGCGCAGAGCGCGACGTTAGCCCCGCCCGCGAGCAGAGTGCGCACGAGATTCGCGGTCTCGGTCGTGACGTGGAGGCAACAGCCCAGCGTGATGTCGTCGAGCGGTCGCTCCTTCTCGAAGCGCTCCCGGATCGAGCGCAGCACGGGCATGTGCCGGTCCGCCCACTCGATCCGCCGCTGGCCATCGTCGGCCAGTCCGATGTCCGCGATGTCATAGCCCTTTTCCGCGGTTGCCAAACCAGTCCTTTCGTCGTGAACGAGTTGGGAGGATACGTGCCGCGACAATAGCCATGCGTGACCCGATGGTCGTGAATCCGGAGCTCGCGGTGCCCCTGTCGGAGATCGAGCTGCGCACTAGCCGCTCGTCCGGACCGGGGGGACAACACGCGAACGTCACCGCCTCCCGGGTGGAGGCGGTGTTCGACCTGCGCGAATCCGCTGCCCTGAGCGACGCCCAGCGGGATCGGCTGCGCGGGCGCTACGGCGATCGCGTGACGGCGGTCGCTCAGGATGCCCGCAGCCAGGCGCGAAACCGCGAGCTGGCGCTCGAGCGACTGCGCGACAAGCTTGCGGCCGGGGTTGTCATCCCCAAGCGACGGCGGCCGACGAGGCCGTCGAAGGCGGCGGGCGAGCGGCGCCTCGAGGCAAAGCGGCGGCGCTCCGAGCGCAAGCGAGCCCGCCGGCCTCCGGCGGTCGACGAGTAGGCGACTGCGAGGCGTCCGCGTGGTCCGGCCCCGCGGCGTCAGGGGCGGCCTAGGGCCTCCTTCAGCCGTTCGATCATCTCGATCCGGGCGGGGTCGACTCCTCGCTTGGCCGCGAGCTGGAGCGACATCAGATCCCCGAGCATCACGGACCACAGCAGGCGCTCCGTGCGGCTCTCGCCCTCGGTCTCGATCCGAGTGACGTACCGGGCATATGGCTCGATCAACGCCGCCGTCAGCTCGGAGCGCTGGCGGACGCGGGGATGCTGGTCGCGGTCCTCGAGGAAGATCGCGCTCATCGGCGCGGACTCCCGCGCGCCCTCCCAGCCCGAGATCTCGTTGTGATCGGCCTCCGGGAGGGCGGCCGTGAAAGCGGGTAGCTTCGCGTTCTCGTTGACCTGCGTCTTCCACCGCAGCGCGACCGGAACGGTCAGGTCAGCGCCGTAGATCACCGGCACCGAGCCGTCCAGCAGCGCGGCGATCTCGGCCGCGCGCTCGGCCAGCGCCACGCTCGCCTCCTTCAGGCGGGGGCCCGCGCTGTCGATCTCGGTGCGGATGCCGGGCGCGGCGCCGGTCAGGGCGGCAACCTCGGCCGTGACGGCGAAGAAGTAGCCGAGCGCCGCCCGTGGCTGAAGGCCTGCAGGCAAACCGATCACCGGCACGCCGTCCGCTCGGGCGGTCCTGGCGAGGTGGCCGCCGGTCGTCGCGACGATTCGCGGGGCTCCGAGGGCCTCCGCGGCCTCGTAGCAGGCGATCGTCTCCTCGGTATTCCCGGAATAGCTCGCGCACAGCACCGCGCGGTCCGGCAACATCGCGAACGGCAGCTCGTAGCCGCGCTCGGTGGTGAGGGGGCGCGAGAGCCGGTTGCCGAATGCGGCGGCGGCCAGGTCCCCACCGATGGCGGAGCCACCCATTCCGCAGGTCACCAGCCCTCCGGGCGCATCGAACGGCGTGATCCGAGCGGACTCCACCCGCCACAGCGCATCGGTCAAGTGGTCCGGAAGCGCCAGGACATCGTCGAGCTGGCTCGAGCCGCCGGGACGGTGGGCCGCGCTCATGCCAGGTACTCCCCGGGCGGGACCCTCGCCCCGGCCTCCACCTCCGCGCCGGGCGCGATTTCCGAGTCCTCGCCGAGCACGGCCCCGGGGCCCACTCGAGCGCCGGCTCCGATCCGCACGCCGGGAGCGAGGATCGACTCGTTCACCCGCGCACCGGCCCCGATCCGCGCGCCGGGGAGCACGACCGAGCTCGAGATCACCGCCCCCGCCGCCAGTTGCGAGCCGCGCGCGATCACGGCCCGGGGGCCGATCGAGGCATCGGCCGCCGCCTCGACGTCCGCCTCGACGAGCGCGGGCGGCTGGATCGTCGCCGCCGGGTCCACTTCGCCGTCGGCCTCCACGAGCAGCCCCGCCTGGTCCAGGCGCGCGCCGGCTGCCGTCCTGACGCGGCCCTCCAGAATGTCCCAGCTCGCCTGCAGGTAGCGCTCCGGCGTCCCGATGTCCACCCAGTACCCCCTCAGGACGTGACCGTACAACCCGCGGCCCACGAGGCGCGGGAAGACCTCCCTCTCGATCGAGACGTTGCGCCCGGGCGGGATCAGGTCGATCACCCGTCGCTCCATGATGTAGGCGCCGGCGGAGATCTCGTCGGTGTCGATCGCGTCGGGGTCGGGTTTCTCGAGGAACTCGAGAACCTCGCCCGTCGGCGCATCGGGGGTTGCGCCGCGGCGCTCGGGCCCGCCGGCGCGACGGACGAGCCCGTAGGCGGTTGGATCGTCCGCGGGGTGGAGGGCGAGCGTCGCAACGGCTCCGCTCGCCTCGTGCGCGCGAACGAGCTCCCCCAGATCGAGGTCGGCGAGGACGTCGCCGTTGAGAACGAGGAACCGCTCGCCCAGGATCCCCTCGTCGGCCGCGAGACGCACGGGGCCGGCGGTGCCCAGCGGCTCCTCCTCGGTGATGTAGGTGATGCTCGGGCCACCCGAGTCCCCTGTCCCCAGCGCGGCGCGCAACTCATCGGCGCCAAAGCCCGAGGCGACCACCAGCCCGTCGACATCGTGGCTCGCGAGCCAGTCGATCGTAAAGCGCAGGAACGGGCGATCCACGAGCTGCATCGCGGGCTTCGGCATCGTGAGCGTCAGCGGCCGCAGGCGCGTTCCCTCGCCGCCAGCGAGGATGAGCGCGTGCATCAGCGCGAAGCGGCTTCAGCCGACTCCGCCGGTGCGGGCTCGGGTGCCTGGGCGTCGTCGTGCGCGAGGCCGATGCCCTCATAGACGAAGCCGGCCTGCCGCAGCGCTTGCGCGTCCAGGAAGTTTCGCCCGTCGACGATCACCGCGTTCGCCATCCGCTCGCGCAGCGCGCTCCAGTCGAGCTCGCCGAACTCGGACCACTCCGTGACGATCACGGCCGCGTCGGCGTCCTGCAGCGCATCCTCGGCCGACTCGCACAACCGGACGCTCGGCAGGAGCTCCGCTGCCGCCTCGCGCGCGACCGGGTCGTATCCGCGAACCCGGGCTCCCTCACCTTGCAGGCGCGAGGCGAGCACCAGGCTCGATGCCTCGCGCATGTCGTCGGTATCCGGCTTGAACGCGAGCCCGAGCAGCGCGATCGTCTTGCCCGCGAGCGGGCCCAGGTGCTTCTGCAGCTTCCCGATCAGGCGGCGCTTCTGAAGTTCGTTGACCTCGATCACAGCGGTCAGGAGCTGGAAGTGGTAGCCGGTGTTCCCGGCGAGCTGCTTGAGGGCCTTCGTGTCCTTCGGGAAGCAGGAGCCACCGAAGCCGACGCCCGCGCGAAGGAACGACCCGCCGATTCGCTTGTCCAGGCCCATCCCGCGGGCGACCTCGGTGACGTCGGCGCCCACCTCCTCGCAGACGTTCGCGATCTCGTTGATGAACGAGATCTTCGTCGCGAGGAACGCGTTGGCCGCCAGCTTGATCATCTCCGCCGAGGCCACGTCCGTGCGCACGATCGCGCCTCCCAGCGGGCGATAGAGGGCCTCGACGCCGTCGGCGGCCCATTCGTCTCCCGGGTCGGCGCCGATGACCACGCGATCGGGGTGCAGGAAGTCCCGGACCGCCGTTCCCTCCTTCAGGAATTCGGGGCAGGCGACGTAGGCGATGCCCGGCGCGTCGCGGCGGATCGCCCGGCCGGTGCCCGACGGGACGGTGCTCTTCATGACGAGCGCGTAATCGCCATCCGCGGGCAGTCGCGACACCACGGCCTGAACGCGTGAGAGGTCCGCATCGCCCGAGTAGGTGGGCGGGGTGTCGACGCAGCAGAAGAGCAGGCGCGCCGACTCCAGAACGTCCTCCATCGCCGTGGTGAAGGTCAGGCGCCCGGAATTTCGCTCGAGCAGCTCGTCGACCGCCGGCTCGTGGAACGGAACCCGGCCGCGGGACAGCGCGCGGGCCTTCTGCGCGTCGATGTCCATGGCGATCACCGGGTGGCCCATCTCCGCGAAGCAGGTCGCGGTCACGAGGCCCACCCAGCCGACGCCGATGACTCCGATTGGTCGTTCGTCGCTCATTGGGGCCAGCATGATGGCGCCTGAGCGCCGGACGGTGTCGTCAGCCCGTGTACTTCCGCATGGACTGCGCGATCGCGAACATCTGGCCGGGGGTCAACGTGTTCAGCAGCGTGTTGTCCACCCAATAGGAGCCCTGGTCCGTCTTCCAGCCGATCAGCCGCAACTGCGGGCCGTCCCACGACAGGAGGTAGTCGCGCCCATCGAGCGTCCTCGTCTCGTCCGGATGCTCGAGGATCGGGGGGTTCTTCCAGTCCGTGCCCGAGACTCCGTAGTACGCCGTGTATCCGTCGGTCAGCATCTGAGCGACGATCTTGTACCCGCGATACACCTCATTGCCCGGCCCGTCGATGAGGAAGGCGCGCGAGTCGGTCGTCATCGTCGAACCGGGGGCCAGCTTGGTCGGGTAGTACAGCGGGAAGTCCAGCATCTTCTCCCCGCTCTTGGTCTTCGTCGCCTCGAGCCGCCCGGCGAAGTCCAGCCCCGAGCTCGTGGCATCGATCAGCGGCGCGGGTGGCGCCGGGGACGGTGAGGATCCCTGCGAGCTCGAGCCACCGCCCGAGCTCGAGCCGCCGCCGGATTTGCCGCCCGACCCACCGCTCGATCCGGACCCCCCAGAGGTCTGTCCGGGAACCGTTTCCGGCGTCTGGCCCTCGAACTTCGCCACGGCTTGCTTGATCGAGGACTTCGACGCGGTGACGTAGGACGCGTAGGGGCCGCCGAGGTTGGCCGGGAAGTGGACCTGGACCACGGGGGCGCTCTTGGCCGAGAGGATCAGCTGCGTGAGCGCAATGAGATCGCTTGGCTTGTTGATGTCCAGCGTGACGTACTTGTGCAGGATGTCAACGAGGTTGTTGTACTCGGCAGCGATGCGAGAAGCCGGAAGCTCCTGGCGCAGCTCGCGCAGGAACTCCTGCTGACGCGCGGAGCGCACGAGATCGTTGTCGTCGTGCCGGTAGCGGACGTACTGGAGCGCGTTGTACCCGCACATCCGCTGGTAACCGGCCGGGATGTCGATCTCGGCGTACTGCTCGCTGGCCGCCAGTCCCACGTTGGAGTGGTAGTAGTGGTGGTCGACATCGACGTAGACGCAGCCGATCGCGTTCACGGCATCCGCGAAGCCGGTGAAGTTCACGTTGACGACGTGGTTGATGTCCGTGATGCCGGTGAGCTGCTTGACGACCTTGAGGGTCAGCCGGGGACCCCCGTACGTGTAGGCGGCGTTGAACCTGTCGATCCCGTGCCCGGGGATGTTCACCTTCAGGTCGCGCGGGATCGACATCACCGTGATCTGATCCGAGGCGATCCGCAAGAGAAGCGTGGTGTCGGAGTGAGCGACCTCCTGACCATGCGGGCGCTTGTCCGACCCCAGGACGAGGATCGTCTGCGGATCGCCCGGGTTGGCGACGGTCAACTCGTTGCGAACGGAGTCGAGGCCGTGGAAGTCGGCCAGCACGCCCTTGAGGAAGAACAGGAGGCTGACCGAGGTGGCGGTCGCCATCGCCACGATGATCAGAAGCGAGCCGGCGACGAACCGGGGCCATATCCCCCGTCGCGGCGGCTTCCCCTCGGCCTCCACCGCCGAGGCGGACGGGGGCTCCTCGGGGGGTGATCCTCCGGCGGGCTCGTTCCCGTCGGTCTGCGCCTGGCTCGGCGCCGGCGCCTTCGGAGGCGGTGCCGTTATCGATTCGGTCCCGTGCTTCGTAGCGTGCTCGGCCGCCCGCGCCCGCAGCCCCGCCAGGGCCGCCTCGCGCGCGGCCTCCCGATCGCCCAGCGCGAGGGTGTCGGCCTCCACGGTGTCCTCGGCCACCGGCTCGGCGGTCTCGGATCCCGCCTCCTCCCCGCTCTCGGCGGCCGGCTCCGTCGCATCGCCGCCGTGCCCGTCGGCGGAAGCCGATCCCTCGGCCTCATCGGGCGGTGGTTGACCGTCCTCGCCGCCCCCGTCGTCGCCGGTGGTTCGCTGGCGGCCGGCCCAGGTCGCGGGAGTCGGCCCCGTCGGAGGCGATCCTTCCGCGGACGCGGACTCGTCCGCCGGCGCCTCGCTCTCCGGCTCACGCGGGTCGTCGTGTTCTCGCTCGCTCAACGCCTTTCCCCGGTGCCTATCCGCTCAACGCTCTGCGGCAGCTGGTTTACGAATTCGGTGATCGAGCGCCGGTACCTCTCGAGCGACGGCACCGACACCCATTCCTCCGGACCGTGATGACCGCCCCCGACGGGGCCGAACTCGACCGCGGGCACCCCGGCGCGCAGGAACGAGACCGCGTCGGACGCCCCGTCGCGCCCGACCACTCCCTGGGCCGTCCCGTCACCCTGCGACCCGGCCGCCTCCCGGAGCGCCACGACATATGGCAGGTCCGGGTCGACGACCGCGGGCGGGCGGGAGAAGGTCGAGATCACGCGCGTCCCCGGAAGCTGACGAACCTGAGCGAGTATCTCGCCCGGGTCCTGCTCGGGCAGGTAGCGCACGTCGACATCGATGACACAGGAATCGGGAACCTTGTTCAGAGCGTCGCCGCCCAGGATCCGGCCGAGGTTGATCGACGGCCGATCGAAGAGCTCCGAGCTTTGGTCCGCAAACGGTAGCGATTCGAGCGCACGAAACACCTCGTAGGCACGGAGAATCGCGTTCTCGCCGAGCCACGGCGACGCGCCGTGCGCTGCGCGGCCGCTCACCAGGAGCCGCATCGCCAGGACGCCCTTCGCAGCGACACCGACGTGAAGGTCGGTCGGCTCGCCCGTGATCGCGAAATCGCCGACGAACCCCGCCTCCACCAGCCGATCCCCACCGCGGTCGGTCTCCTCCTCCGATTCCTCGTCCGGAACGATGCCCAGCCGCACCCGGACCCGCTCCTGGTCCCGGAGGTCGGCGAGCGCGAGGAGGAGGCAGGCGAGGGCTCCCTTCATGTCATACGCACCGCGGCCGTAGAGTCGATCGCCGTCGACCCGGGGCATGAACTGCTCCTGGCGGCCGGGCACCACGTCGATGTGGCCGTGCAGCAGGACGACGGGCTTGCCATCAGCCGGCCCCACCTCGGCCATGGTGACCGGAAGGCCCCGCACGCCCAGCTGCTCGGCGACGATGTCACGCGCCTCCAGCCAGCCCCTGACGAACCCCGCGCAGAGCTTGATCCCCTCGGCCGTCGAGGTGTCGTAGGCGATGAGCTCCTCCGTGAGGGCGCGGACTTCCATGTTCAGCAGGCAGCTTGCAGCATGCAGCATGCGGACTGTGGCCTGATCGATCCGCCGCCTCGGTCCTGCGTGCTGCTGGCTGCGTGCTGCGTGCTAGCCCTCGGCGATCTGAAGGAACGTCTCGAACCTGCGCTTCTCGCGCTCGGCCATGTCGTGCGCCGAGGAGCCCTCCTCCGCGTCGCTCAGGCGCTGCTCGGCCTCCTCCAGGCGCTCGCGCAGATCGCCGGCGTCGAGCTGGTCCGGAGGGACCGCCTCGGCGATCAGGACGCGAGCGCGGTTTGCGAACACCTCGAGCCACCCCTCGCCCTGCGCGTAACGCTGGACCTCCTCGCCGGGACGATGCAGGCGCAGCTCCGCGGGAACGAGGCGCGCGACCATCGGCGCGTGCCTGGCGAGGATCCCGATCTCCCCCATCGTGGTGCGGGTGGACAGCTGGGTGAGCTCCCCGCTGAACACCTCCCCCTCGGGGGTGAGGACCTGAGCCTCGAGGGTGTCGCGTCCGTCGGCCACGGCGACGGCCGCCTACTGGTCCGCCTCGCGGCCGGCCGTGTCCTCGCTTTCGGGCTCCTCGTTGCCGCCCTCGGACTCCTCGCCGTTCTCGGACTCCTCGCCTTCCTCGCGCTCCTCGCCCTCCTCCTCTCGATCGGCGGGCCGATCCCGCCGCTCGCTCCGAGCGTCCTCGGTCACCTGGTCGATCGTGCCCTTCATGTAGAAGGCCTGCTCGGGTAGGTCGTCGTGGTTGCCGTCCAGGATCTCGCGGAAACCGCGAACCGTCTCCTCGACCGGGACGTAGACGCCGTCCCGACCGGTGAACGCCTCCGCCACGAAGAAGGGTTGCGACAGGAATCGCTCCATCTTTCGAGCGCGATTCACCGTCAGCCGGTCCTCGTCGGAGAGCTCCTCGATCCCGAGGATGGCGATGATGTCCTGCAGCTCCTTGTAGCGCTGAAGGACCTCCTGCACCTCGGTCGCCGTCCGGTAGTGGTCCTCGCCGAGAATCTCGGGCTTGAGGATCGTCGAGGTCGAGTCGAGCGGGTCAACGGCCGGGTAGATCCCCTTCTCGGAGATCTGGCGCGAGAGCACCGTCGTCGCGTTCAGATGCGCGAACACGGACGCCGGAGCGGGGTCGGTGAGGTCGTCCGCCGGCACGTAGATCGCCTGCACGGACGTCACCGAGCCCTGCTGTGTGGACGTGATCCGCTCCTGGAGCTCGCCCATCTCGGTCTCCAGCGTCGGCTGATAGCCGACCGCCGACGGCATCCGGCCGAGGAGCGCCGACACCTCAGAGCCCGCCTGGACGAACCGGAAGATGTTGTCGATGAAGAGCAGCACGTCCTGGCCGCCCTCCTCGCGGAAGTACTCGGCCATCGTGAGCCCCGACAGCGCGACGCGGAGGCGCGCGCCCGGCGGCTCGTTCATCTGGCCGAACACGAGCATCGTGCGCTCGAGCACGCCCGATTCCTTCATCTCGAGCCAGAGGTCGTTGCCCTCGCGTGTGCGCTCACCGACACCGCAGAAGGCCGACCGGCCCTCGTGCTCCTCGGCGATGTTGCGGATCAGCTCCTGGATCAGGACGGTCTTGCCGACACCCGCGCCGCCGAACAGGCCGACCTTGCCGCCCTTGGCGTACGGCGCGAGCAGGTCGACGACCTTGATCCCCGTCTCCAGGATCTCCTGGGTCGGCGTGAGGTCCTCGACCTCGGGGGCCGCACGGTGAATGGGCCAGCGCGTGTCGCCCTCGACCGGCTCCCCCTCGTCGATGGGCTCGCCCAAGAGGTTGAAGATGCGGCCCAGTGTCTGCTCACCAACCGGGACCGTGATCGGCCCGCCCGTGTCCACGACCTTGTCGCCGCGGCGCAGGCCGTCGGTGGCGTCCATCGCGACCGCCTTGATCCGGTCGTCGCCGAGGTGCTGCTCGACCTCGAGCACGAGGTCGATCGCGTCGCGACCGTCGCCCTCCGGGACCTCGATCTTGAGCGCGTGGTAGATCTCGGGCAGGTCCTCGTCGGGGAACGCGACGTCCACGACGACGCCAAGCACCTGCTCGACGGTCCCCTCTCGCCGCCCCTTTCCGTTGTTCTCAGCCATTGGTCTCCTTATCCGAGGGCTTCCGCGCCCGCTACGACTTCCAAGATTTCCTGCGTGATCTCCGCCTGACGCACTCGATTCATCTCGAGGGTGAGATTCTGGATCATGTCCTGCGCGTTCTCCGCCGCGTTTCGCATCGCGGTCATCCGCGCGCCGTGCTCGGACGCCGCCGACTCGAGGAGCGCCCTGTACACCGACAGCGACGCGTACTCCTCGAACAGCATCGGGAGCAGCTCCTCGGGCTCCGGCTCGTACATCCATGAGCCGCGCATGTGCGCCTCGGCAAGCTCCTCGTCGGCCGGCTTCTCCGGCTCGGGCACACCCTCGCCGTAGACCTCCGCCTCCTCGAGTGGCATGAGCGTCTGGCGGCGCACGTACTGGGTCAGCGGGGACACGTAGCGGTTGTAGACCAGGTCCACCCGGTCGACCTCACCGTCGACATAGGCCTGGATCAGGTCGTGCGAGATCTCGCGGGCGTTGGTGAACCCGGGTCGATCGGTGAAGCCGACATACGAGTTGGCCACGGCCTCGCCCCGGAATTGCATCGTCGAGTTTCCGCGCCGCCCGACGACCGCGAAGACGACGTTCGAGCCGTCGTCCCGGAACTCTCGCTTGAGCCGCACGCCCTCGCGGATGATCTGGGTGTTGAAGGAGCCGGCGAGGCCGCGGTCGCCCGTGACCAGAAGGACGCCCACGTTCTCCGTGCGATCCCGCTTCTCGAGGAGCGGGATGCGCGGGATCGTCCCTAGTGCGGCCTCCGAGACCTGCCGCGCCATCTTCCGGATCGCCTGTGCATATGGCCGCAGCGCGTCGATGCGCTGCTCGGCGCGCCGGAGGCGCGCCGCCGCGACCATCTCCATCGCCCGGGTGATCTTGTGGATGTTCTTGACCGACCCGATGCGGTTCTTGACTTCCTTCTGAGTGGCTATCGGTGCCTCCTTCCGCGGCAGTGCGGCTCAGACGCCGAAAACCAAGCCAGGCAAGGACGCAGGTCGCGTGGCGCACTTGAAAAGTGCGCGAGCGACCGAGGACGCCGCCTGGCGAAGCTTTGCAGGCGGCTGAGGCGCACTGGCGTGGGAGGAGTCACCGATGTCATGCCGGGACCTCCTCGCGGTCAGGCTCCTCCTGCTCCTGCCCTTCGGCCTCCTTGCCGTCCTCGCCTTCCTCCGTTTCTCCTTCCTCGTCGCGGTGCTCGCGAACGCGGTCGGATTCGCCCTCCTCGAGCGGCTGCCCCTCCTCGTCGAAGTTGGGGCCGAAGTCGTCGATCGCCTCGGCGATCGCGTCGCCCAGAGCATTCTCGTCCTCGTCGGAGAGCTCACCGGAGTCGTTGATGCGCTTCATCAGGTCGCCCTGCTCGGAGTGGAGGCCGGACAGCAGCCGGTCGAGGAACTCCTGCACGCGGTCGGTCCTGATGCGATCGAGATAGCCGCCGGTGCCGGCGTAGATCGAGGCGACCTGGTCGGCCACGGACAGCGGGTGGCGCTCCTTTTGGTTGAGCATCTCCACCAGCCGCTCTCCGCGCGCCAGCGAACGCTGCGTCTCCGGATCGAGCTCGGAGCCGAACTGGGCGAACGCCTCGAGGTCGCGGTACTGCGAGAGGTCGAGGCGAAGCTTGCCGGCGACCGACTTCATCGCCTTGGTCTGCGCGTTGCCGCCGACTCGCGAGACCGAGATGCCGACGTTGATCGCGGGACGCGTCCCCTTGTAGAAGAGGTCGGCCTCCAGGAAGATCTGGCCGTCGGTGATCGAGATGACGTTCGTCGGGATATAGGCCGACACGTCGTTCGCCTGCGTTTCGATGATGGGCAGCGCGGTGAGCGACCCGCCGCCGTGGTCCTCGTTCAGCCGTACCGCGCGCTCCAGGAGGCGGGAGTGCAGGTAGAACACGTCGCCCGGATAGGCCTCGCGGCCCGGCGGGCGCCGCAGGAGCAGCGACATCTGGCGGTACGCGTACGCGTGCTTGGTGAGGTCGTCGTAGACGCACAGGGCGTCGCGACCGTTGTATAGGAAATACTCCCCCATCGCGCATCCGGCGTACGGCGCCATGTACTTGATCGGCGC
This sequence comes from Solirubrobacterales bacterium, assembly GCA_036265555.1. Taxonomy (GTDB): domain Bacteria; phylum Actinomycetota; class Thermoleophilia; order Solirubrobacterales; family 70-9; genus AC-56. Next base: position 12,779 of record DATAOX010000149.1, on the reverse strand, counting down.
CGCCTCGTCGGCGGCCGCGGCGACGATGATCGTGTTGTCCATCGCGCCGTTCTCCTCGAGCACCTCGGCCACCTGGACAACGGTTGACATGCGCTGGCCGACCGCGACGTAGATGCAGACTAGGTCCTTGTCCTTGTTGTTGATGATCGTGTCGAGCGCGACCGACGTCTTCCCCGTCTGGCGGTCACCGATGATCAGCTCCCGCTGGCCGCGGCCGATCGGGATCATCCCGTCGATCGACTTGAGGCCGGTCTGGACCGGCGTGTTCACCGGCTGGCGCAGCACGACCCCCGGCGCCTTGAACTCTGCTGGGCGCGTCTCGCTTGCGTTGACGTCGCCCTTGTCGTCGAGCGGACGTCCCAGCGGGTCGACCAGGCGGCCCAGGAGCTCCTCGCCGACGGGGATCTGCAGCAGCCTGCCCGTTCGCTTGACCGTGTCGCCCTCGACGATCTTGTCCCACTCGCCGAAGAGGACGGCCCCGACGTTGTCCTCCTCGAGGTTCAGCGCGAGCCCGGTCACGTCGTGCGGCAGCTCGAGCATCTCGAGCGACATGCAGTTGTCCAGGCCGTGCACGCGCGCGATCCCGTCGGCGACGGACAGCACCGTGCCGACCTCCGCGAGGTCCGCGCCCTCCGTCTCGAGACCCTCGATCCGTTCGCGAAGGATGCTCGCAATCTCGTCCGGCTTGATCTCCAAAGTCGCTTTCTCCTTAGTCGCGGCCCCTGCGAACCTTCGCGGTTTCGGAGCCGTTTGTCACACCAAATCTCTTGCGGCCGCCTTCGGCGGCCCTACATGCTGCTTACGGGGCCAGGGGGCCCCTCACCATCATCTATGCCTTCGCGACTTCCTTCCTCAATCGCTCGAGCTTGTTGCGGACGCTTGCGTCCAAGACCATGTTGCCAACCTGCAGCACGAGGCCGCCGAGGATGTTCTCGTCGACGTCCGTGGAGAGCTCGATCGTCTGGCCCGTCTGCTCCTCGATCTCCTTCCCGACCTGCTTGACCACATTCGAGGGCAGCTGGACGGCGCTCGTGAGCCGTACGGCGAGCCGCCGCTTCTCCTTCGCCCACATGTCGTCGAACCGCTGGCGGATTCGGAAGATGGCCGGCATCCGGTGCTTCTCGGCCAGGAGCTCGAGGAAGTTCGTGAGCTCGGGCTCCGCGCCTGTGATGGCACGGCTGATCCCCTCGCGCTTCTCGGCCGACGAGAAGTAGGGACTGAACAGGAAGACCTGCAGGTCGCGGTTCTCCGCGATCGCGTCGGCGACCTCGTCGAGCTGGTCGTGGATCTCGTCGAGCTTGCCCTTGTCCTGGGCGACCTCGAAGAGCGCCTCGGCGTATACGCGAGCAATCTCTTCCATTACCGGCCGCGTCCCCCCACATATGCCCCGCGGCTGCTCCGCTCCCGCAGACACCCGCTGCCCTCGCCCTTCGGGCTCGGGCTCTTCCATTCTGCTCCCGCGTCCGCGCCGCGGGGGTTTCCGGCTAGCTCATTCATCGCGAGCCGACATCGCTTTCCTCCGCTTCCACCGGTGCGAGCGTCGAGAAGTCCACGTCCCTCAGCGCCTCCTCGATAAGGCGTCGGTGGTCCTCGTCATCGAGCGACTTTCGGGTCAGCTTCTCGGTTGCGAACACCGTCAGGTCCGCGACCTCCTTGCGGATCCGCTCCAGCGCTCGGCGGGTCTCCATGTCGATGTCTCGCCGCGCCGCCCCCACGAGCTCCTCGCGCTTCTCACGCCCCTCGGCGGCCGCCTCGGCCTCCAGGGCCTCCGCGGCCTTGCGCGCCCGGGCGACGATCTCGTCCGCCTGCTCGCGCGCCTCCTTGAGGCGCTGCCGGTATTCCTGGAGCAGCTTGTCGGCCTCCCCGCGCTGACGCTCCGCCGCGTCGATGCTCTCCCGGATCGCATTGGCCCGCTTCTCCAGGGCCTCGCCGATCCTGGGCAGCGCTACCCGAGACAGGACGAACAGCGTCGCGCCGAACGCGATCAGCGTCCAGATCATCAACCCCAGCTCGGGGGAGACAAGGAAGCTGCCGCCGGAGGCGAGTGGTAGTTGCGGTGCCATGTGACCGATCGACTCCACCCCGCCTAGAGGAAGAATGCGATCAGCCCGAAGATGAAAGTGTAGAAGGCGACGGCCTCGGTGAGCGCAAAGCCGAGCCACCGGATCGCCTGCAGCTCGTCCTTCATCTCCGGCTGGCGGGCGACGGACTCGATCTCCTTGCCGAAGATGAAGCCGATGCCCACACCGGCGCCGATCGAGCCCAGCCCCGCCCCGACGCCGAGCGCGATCGCCTTCCCTGCATCGGTGATGCCGGTGTCGGTGATGCCACTCGATTGGGCAATGAGGTCAACCATGAGTTAGCTCCTTCGTTTCTTGATGCATCTAATGGGCCGCGGAGGTCGCGCCCCCGAGGTAGATAGCCGTGAGGATCGAGAAGATGAACGCCTGCAGGGTCGCAATCAGGACGACCTCGAAGATGAAGAATGCGAACGCCAGCGGGAACGTGAGCGCCCCGAGCGCCGCGAGCCCGAGGAGGACGGCGAGCCCGCCCCCCATGAACAGGATCAGCAGGTGACCGGCGAGGATGTTCGCGAACAGCCGGACGGACAGCGAGATCAATCGCACGAAGTGCGAGATCACCTCGATCCCGAAGATCGCGGCCTTGCCGAACGGGTTCATGTCCTCGAGGCCGGGTGGGAGCCAGGTCCGGAGGTAGCCGAAGAATCCGTGCGTGCGGACCCCCTCCACGTTGTACGAGATCCACACGATGAGCGTGAGCATCAGCGGAACCGAGATGTTCGCGGTCGCGGCGTAGATCGCGAAGGTCGGTACCTCGAGCCCGAAGATGTTCACGCTCTCCCCGGTGTTCGTGGGAAGCGGTACGTAGCCGAGCATGTTCGAGAACCAGATGAAGAAGAACAGCGTGGCGCAGAACGGGAACCACTTCGCCGCCAGGCGCCCCTCGAGGTTCTGGCCGGCGATCTGGTTGCGGGTGAGGTCGTAGGCGGCCTCGATCGCCATCTGCACCTGGTTCGGCTTCTGCTGCATCCGGTTCGCGATCCAGGTCATCGTCCCGATGGTCAGGCCGCTCGCGAGGGCGAGATAGAGCACCGCCTTGTTGATCGAGAGGTCGATGCCTCCGATCTGGATCGGGATCCAGGCGTCGAGCTCGAACTCGTTCTGAGGCTTGAACTCGTCGTTCTTGCCGGCGCTGCCGAAGATGACGCCGAGCAGGATGAGGACCAGCAGGTAGACGCCGACGGCGATGAGGACCTTGGTGCGTGTCTTCATCGCGCGTCCTCCGGGTGGAGAAGGCGATCCAGCACCCGGATGCCGAGGTACAGGGTGAACAGTGCCGCGCTGAGCAGCGCGGCGGCGAGCCCCGCCTCACGGTCGGCCAACCCCACGATCAGGACCGCGAGCGCGATCAGCCACACCCGGCCGAGCGTCGTCGCGCCCATGACCCCGAGCGCGGCGCGCCGGTCACCACTGGCGAGCGAACTGCGCACGCGCCGGGTGGCGAGGTGCTGGATCACCCGCGTCGCCACCCACGCCCCGGCGGCCACGCCGTAGCCGAGGAGCGGCCAGCCGGCGACGATGAAGACGGGCAGCGCGACCGCGAGCAGGACGAGGTCGCCGTACCGGAATGCCATTCCGAACGTCCCTCGTTCGCCCAGGCGCCTAGAGCGGCTTAACGCGAGCGTAGACAAGGCCAACCCCCACGAGAAGCCCCAAAAAGACACCGTCTCTCGAAATCGGGACGAAACAATCGAACTGCTCCAAAGGAAGAGATAGCCGCGCAGGTCCCGGTCAGCCCGGTGCCAGGCGGCGACGCGAATATATCCAAAACGGTAGTGGCCCGACCGGGGCAGCTAGTGCCCGATGACGCAAGCCAGAGCGGTTTCAGGCGTCTCGGTCGTGCTCCGGGACCGGCTCGATCGCCGCGAACTCCCCCGTCTCCGGGTCCACCGCGGGAAAGGTGCCGGTCTCGAGCTCGGTCGCCACACCGCGATCGACCTCTTCCGGCGTCGACACGGGAACGCCAAGCCCGACGAGCTCCCGGAATCGCGACAGGCGCAGCTTGAGGATCTCGAGCGCGAGCAGCAGGTAGACGCTCGCGGCCACGGCGGCGACGCCGCAGGCGACCATGACCGCGGTCCACGCGGCGTCGAAGTGGCCATGGTTGTCGCTGTAGGGGACGAACCGAAGCGCCAGGGCCAGCCCCGCGAGGACGAGCGCCCAGCCGTAGAGGTACACGAGCGTGCGGCGCTGCGAGAACCCGATGTTCGCCATCCGGTGGTGGAAGTGCGACCGGTCCGCCACGTAGATGGGGCGCCGGTGCTTGATCCGCTTCGCGATCACGAAGCCGGAGTCGAGGATCGGCACCGCGAGGATGCAGAGGGGGAAGAACAGGGCGACGACCGCGTTTGTCTTCAGGGACCCCAGGACGGCGACCGCCGCGAGGAGATAGCCGAGGAGGTTGGATCCGGTGTCGCCCATGAAGCTCGCGGCCGGTGGAAATCCGCGCCGGAGGAAGCCCAGCGAGCCGCCGGCCGTGAGTGCCGCCAGGACCCCCGCCCCGGTGCGATTCAGCGACAGGGCGATGATCGCGAACGTCCCGGAGGCGATGACACACACTCCGGCGGCGAGGCCATCCACGCCGTCGATGAAGTTGACGACGTTCATGACCGCGACGAAGCCCAGGACGGTCAGGATGTGCCCCACCTTCACGTTTCCGAGGATCACCACGTTGTGAATCAGCACGTGGTCGAGGCCCACGCGCCCGAGAAACGGCAGCGTGAAGCTGAATACGGCGATGCCGGCGAACACCGGAAACATCGCCGCGGCGATCTGCCCGATGAGCTTTGGCGCCGCGCCGAGCTCGAAGAGGTCGTCCGCCACGCCGACCGCGGCGATCAGCACGGCCCCGGCGATGAGCGCCCGCGTCGAGGGGACCCACGGCAGGAACAGCGCGATGGCCGCGACCGTTCCCGCGAGGATGGCCAGACCGCCCAACTTGGGGGTCGGGATCCGATGGAGGCTGCGCTCGCGAGGCAGGTCGATCGCGCCGACTCGGCGGGCAAGTCGCTCCGTCAGCGGGACGAGCAGCCAGGAGAGCGCGAGCGCGACGGCAAACGCGAACAGGGCGTCGAGGGCACTCGGTCTTCCCTCGATCAGCATCTCACGTACCGGCCGGGACGCCGCCGTACATGTCCGTCCACAGGGTGAGCGTCATGAGACCCCAGATCTGGCGACTCAGGTCCTCGCGGCGGTCGACGTGGGCGTTCAGGAGGCCGAGGACCCTCTCGGGCTGGAGCAGGCCCTGCCGGCGCAGGGTGTCCGGGTCGAGAACCTCGCGGGCGAACGGCTCCAGGTCCCCACGCAGCCACGCGGCGAGTGGAATCGAGAAGCCCTGCTTGCGCCCGCCGACGATCGACCGCGGGAGGAGCGGCGCAACCGCCCGGCGCAGGAGGCGCTTCTTCGCGAATCCCCGGACCTTGAGCCGGGACGGCAGCGCGAGGGCGAGCTCGGCCACGACCGGGTCGCAAAATGGAACTCGCGCCTCGAGCGAGTGCGCCATGCTCGCGCGATCGGTCTTGACGAGCAGGTCGTCGACGAGGTAGATCCCGAAATCCAGATCCTGTAGGCGGGACAGCGGCTCCGCTCCTTCGGTCTCCGCGTACCGGGCGCGGTAGAGGTCGAGCGGATCCGCGATGCCATCCCGTTTCCGGTCGACGAGCTCCGCGCGGAGGTCGCGGGAGAAGATCTCCTTCCACGCATGGTGACGCTCGACGGGCGGAAGGTGCGCCCCGCGGACGAAGCGCTTCGCCTTGTAGTCGAAGCTCACCTTGGCGGAGGAGCTCGGCAGCCACTCGACGAACCGGCGAAGCGGTCGGACCGCGGGGCCGATTCGCGGCGCCAGCTGGTCCGCGACATAGGTGTAGTAGCCACCGAACAGCTCGTCACCGCCCTCGCCCGATAGCGCGACCTTGACCGAGCCGGCGGCCAGCTCCGATACCAGGTAGGTGGGGAGGGCCGACGAGTCGGCGAACGGCTCGTCGAACGCCTGGACCAGTCGTGGCAGGAGCTGCGCCGCGTCGGGGCGCACGACGAGCTCGTGATGCTCCGTCCCGTAGCGCTCCGCCACGATGCGCGCCGCGTCCAGCTCGTCGAACGATTCCTCCTCGAACCCGATCGAAAAGGTGCTGACCGGGCGCGGGCTCTCCTGCGCGGCGAGCGCGGTGAGCGCCGACGAGTCGATCCCGCCGGACAGCAGGACACCCACCGGCACATCGGAAACGAGGTGGGCACGGACGGAATCTCGCAGCCGCTCGAGGAGCTCCGCGGCGAGCTCCTCCTCGGGCTCCGAGCGCAGATCGCCGGCTGGATTCGGTCGCGGGCGTGCATAGGGCACCACGGACGCGTCCCCTCGGTCACAGACCAGGAGATGACCGGCCGGGAGCTTCCGGATCCCGGCGAAGATCGTCAGCGGAGCGGGAATCGCGTTGAACGCGAGGTAGCTCTCGACCGCATCGAGATCGAGCGCGCGCGGGACGCCGGGCTTCAAGAGCAGCGACTTGAGCTCGGAGGCAAATGTGAGCTCCTCCTCGGTGAGGCGGTAATAGAGCGGCTTGATACCGAAGCGATCCCGCGCCAGGACGAGACGCTGATTCTCCGGATCCCAGAGCGCGATCGCGAACATGCCACGCAGCTCGTGGACGAAATCCAGCCCTCGCTCCTGGTACAGGTGGACGAGAACCTCCGTATCGCTGCGCGTGGCGAACCTGTGGCCTCCCCGCTCGAGTCGCGCACGCAGGTCCCGGTAGTTGTAGATCTCACCGTTCTGGACGACCTGGACCCGCCGATCCTCGTCCGCGATGGGCTGGTCCCCATGCTCCAGGTCGATGATCGCAAGCCGTCTGACCGCCAGGCCCACGCGCCCATCGATGAGCAGCCCGTCGCTGTCCGGGCCGCGGTGGGCGATCGCGTCGCTCATCGCCTGAAGCACTGCGGGGTCCGGGCTCGACTCGTCGCGAGTCATCACGCCGCAGATGCCGCACATAGCGCCGCAGTCTAGGGTCGCGCGCCCACGCCTCCAGGGCGGTTGCTCACAGGTCGAGCGGCGGTGGCGGTTCCTCGCGTCGCGCGACCCTGGCCAGCACGCGCCCGATCGTCGCCAGGATCACCCGGAAGTACAGGCTCACCGAGCGATCCGCGATGTACTCCATGTCGTGCGCGAGCTTGTCCGCCCACGTCTCCTCGCGAGCGATCCTCGTCTGGGCGAATCCCGTGACACCCGGCCGGATGACCAGCCGCTGCCAGTACTGGGGGATTCGCACGCAGAGCTCCGCGAAGAACGGAGGGCGGATCGGACGCGGGCCCACGATGCTCATCTCCCCCCGAAGCACGTTCCAGAGCTGCGGGATCTCGTCCAGGTGGGTCGCTCTGAGGAGCCTTCCGACGGACGTCGCCTCGGATTGGGTCCGGACCGTGAGCTCCGGACCCAGGTAGGGGCCGAGGCGTCGCTCGGCATCGGGGACGAGCGTCCTGAACTTGTACATCCGGAAGATCTCCCCGGCCCGGCCGACGCGCTCTCCCCGATACACGACCGGCCGTCCCGATACGACCCGGATCGCCAGCGCCACCAGGGCGAGGACCGGGGACAGGAGGAGCAGGGTCGTCCCCGAGATCAGGACGTCGAGACCGCGCAGGGCCGCGTCGACCCTCCGGCCCTCGTACGCGTGAGCCATTCGCGCGTACTGCTCCGCCAGCGCCTCACCGTCGCTCGTCCCGGCGTCAGGCATCCCGCGCCCCGGGCTGACATCCGGTGCGGCGTTCACTCCAGGGTCCCCAGGACGAGATCGACCAGGAGCTGCGGATCGCGGCGGGTTCGCTCGGGCTCGCCGGTCCGCTTCGCGAACTCGAGCGCCCGCGGGTCCGTCAGGGGCCGGAGGCGGCCGGACCGGATCAGCCACTCGTCGACGCCGCCCAGGCGGCCGCCGTAGGTGGTGTACACCGGCGTGCCGAGCGCCACTGCCTCTCGGTTCATCGTCCCACCCGCGGATACCACGAGATCGGCGAGCGCCACCAGGCTCTGCGCCTCGACCGCGTGGTCCGGCACGATCACCGACGGCAGGGCGAGCCCCCGCACGTACCGCCGCTGCGCGTCCGTTCGCGGGAGGACGATCGCGGAGACCCCCTCCTGGCGACCCACGTGCGCGAGAACCTGCGGGAACAGCGGGTTCGACTTCCGGTGGTAGAGGGAGACGTCGGGCGGCGGCCGGACGACCACGATCACTGACGACCTGTCCACGCCGAGCCGCTCGAAGATCCCCTCGTCGGGTGCGAAGTCGTGGAGGTAGTACTCCTCCTTCAGCCCCGGATACCGGCGAAGCTTGTCCGGCCCGACGCCGAAGCGACGCAGGCGCTCCGCTGGCACCGCCTCAGGGAAGATGACCCTGGTGGCGAGGCGGCAGCCGATCCGGTGTTGCATGACCGCGAACTCGTAGTCGTGCATGTTCGCCTCTGGGATCCCGGCCCGGCGCGCTGCGATCGCGAGGTCGTTGGAGCCGTGCGCGAGAGCGAGGTGAAACCCCCTGCCCCGCCCGAAACGCCGCATTCCGGCCGACCGCTGAATCAGCCGGAGCAGCTTCTGGATCCGCGACGCGCCGCCGTGGCGGCCGATCAGCGTGTATTCGATGCCGTGCAGCTCGAGGAGCTCGACGGTCTGCGTGTACTCACGCGCGGTGATCTCGACGTCGTGGCCGGCCTGGCGCAGCCGGTCGATGACCGGCCGCAGCACCAGCACATGAGCCGGTGCGCTCATGTCGACCCAGATCTTCACCCGCTCCCGAGCGCAGGCTAGCTCACGTGTTGGCGTGTTCCGACGGCCCGAACTGCGCGAGGTCTGCCGGTGGCGGGCTGTAGGTGTGCCAGTAGAGCACCGGGCCTTCGCCGAACGCGCCACGGCGGTTCAGCTCCAGGAGAGCCGCCACGGCCTTGCCCGTGTACACGGGGTCGAGCTCGACTCCCGCCCGCTCTCGAAGGAGCCTGCGCGCCCGTTCCCCCTCGGGCGTCGGCTGTCCGTAGCCGGTGCCCAGCCAGCCATCCTCGATCTCGAGCTCGGCGGGCGACGGCGCCGGTCCCCTCGCAACGGCCCCGTTGCGGCGGCGCATCGCCAGTGAACGCCGGGCGAGCCACGCAACCCTGCGAGGCCCTACCGGGGCGACGTCGCTGACTCGGATGCAGACGAGCCGCGAGCGCAGCCCCGCCAGTCGCATGCCCGCCAGCAGCCCCGCGGAGGTACCGCCGCTTCCGAGGGCCACCACGACGTGGGCGGGCTCCGGCAGCTCGTCCCTCGCGACCTGATCGGCCAGCTCGAGCGCTGCCTCGACGTACCCGAGGGTGCCGAGCGGGTTCGAGCCGCCCGGCGGGATTGGATAGGGCATCCCGCCCGCACCCGTGGAACGGGTCGCCATGAGCCACCCCGCGCGAAGGTACGAGGTCGCGAGGCCGCGAGCGAAGTGAAGCTCCGCCCCCGACGCCCGCAACCGCGCGAGCTGTGCGCTGACATGGTCGGTCTGCGGCTGCGGGGCCAGGACCAGGACGGTGCGCAGGCCGAGCCGGCGGGCGAGGATCGCCGTCGCCAACCCGTGATTGGTCCCGTACGCCCCGCCGGTCAGGATCACGCGCTTTCGCCGTCGCCGCGCGTCGGCCAGCAGCCACTCGAGCTTGCGCGCCTTGTTGCCGCCGATCTCGCAGTACGCGCCGTCGTCCTTCATCCAGACGGGCGCGACGCCGGCTTCGTGCCCGAGCTCGGTCAGCTCCCGGACCGGGGTCGGCCCGCTGCCCAGGGGCACGCGCTCGAGGTCCATCTCCACTCCCATCCAGGGTGAGGCTACGGCTACGAGCAGGTCGGGCGCGCGGTGCTCGAGAGCGGCTTGGCACCCTGCGGCGTGAGATCGAACCCGATGGGCTCGGCTGCCGACGGAATGGGGACCTGTCTCCCATTCAGCACGATCCGGACCTGGCCGTTCCCCAGGGTCAGCTTCAAATCGCTGTCCTTGAACGGCCCACGGTCGTCGCCCACGCCGAGCGTCTCGCCGTTCACGAGCGGCGTCCCCGCGTGGTTGACGAGGCAGACCCAGACCGTGCCGGTCGGTTGCAGCGACACGGACGCCTCCGTGGGCGTCGAGGTCGTGGTGGTTGTCGTCGACTTCGCCTGGGCGCCGTCCTTGCCGCCGTGGTGGTGCCGATCGCCGCCGCCCCCCTTCTTCTCCGACCCGCCGGTGATGCCCAGGACCACGAAGAGGACCACGAGCGCCGCGACGATCCCAATCGTGATCGGCACCGCTCGCCGCCAGAATCCGCTCGCCGCGGCATGCGGCGGCTCGAATGGAGCCTCGACCGGATGCTCCGGCTCCGCGCCTCGTTCCACCCGGTCGTATTCGTGGACGAGCGCCGCGCCGTCGAGGCCGAGGTAGTCGCCGTAGGTGTGCAGGAACCCGCGCACGTACGTCTCCCCGGGGAGCACCCCCCAGTCCTCGTTCTCGAGCGCCGCGAGGTAGCGGCTCCGGATCCGGATCGTGCGCTCGACCTCGTCTAGCTCGATCCCGGCACCTCGCCGGTTCTCGCGCAGCGTCTCGCCAATTCCCGCGGGCATACGCACATTGTCCAATGACGGGCCCCTCGGGGGCCCGGTGACCGTGTTCTTGGACCCGCTAGACCGGGGTCGCCGATAGCTGCGGGTAGAGGGGGTGGCGCTCCATGAGCGCCCGCGTGCGGTCCGCAAGGGAGTCCCGCTCCAATTCGAACCGCTCCGAGAGCGCCACGGAGATCACCTGCGCGACCTCCCGAAGGTCGTCCTCGACCAGACCGCGCGTGGTGAGGGCCGGGGTGCCGATGCGCAGGCCGGAGGGGTTCATCGGGGGACGCTCGTCGAACGGGATCGCATTGCGGTTCACGGTGATGCCGACCTCCTCGAGACGGCTCTCCGCCGTCTTTCCGTCGAGGCCGGTCGGGCCCAGATCGACAAGCACCAGGTGAACGTCGGTTCCACCCGTGAGCACGTCGATCCCACCGGCGATCAGCTCATCGGCCAGCGCCTTCGCGTTCGCGATCGTCTGGCGCTGACGCGCGCGGAAGGGCTCCGATTGGGCGATCCCGAGGGCGACGGCCTTGGAGGCGATTATGTGCATGAGCGGCCCCCCCTGCTGGCCGGGGAACACGGAGCGGTCGATGTCCTTGGCCAGCTCCTCCGTGCACAGGATCATCCCGCTGCGGGGGCCGCACAGGGTCTTGTGGATCGTCGTGGTCGTCACGTCGGCATAGGGCACCGGGCTCGGGTGCTCGCCCGCGGCCACCAGCCCCGCGAAGTGAGCCATGTCGACCATCAGCTTCGCGCCGACGCTGTCGGCGATCTCGCGAAAGGCCGCGAAGTCGAGATGCCGCGGATACGCCGACCAGCCGGCCACGATCACCTTGGGCCGGTGCTCATTCGCGAGCCGCGCGACCTCCTCCATGTCGCAGCGAAGGTCCTCGCGGCGCACGTGGTATGCGACCACCTCATAGAGCTTGCCCGAGAGGTTCAGCTTCATCCCGTGCGTGAGGTGTCCGCCGTGGTCGAGCGCCATTCCCATGATCACGTCGCCCGGGTCGAGCATCGCCATGTACGCCGCGTTGTTCGCCTGCGCGCCCGCGTGGGGCTGGACGTTCGCGTGCTCGGCCCCGAAGAGCTCCTTCGCGCGATCGATCGCTAGCTGCTCGGCGACATCCACCTCCTCGCAGCCGCCGTAGTAGCGGCGGCCCGGGTAGCCCTCGGCGTACTTGTTGGTCAGCACCGAGGCCGCAGCGTCGAGCACGGCCTGTGGCACGAAGTTCTCCGAGGCGATCATCTCCAGCGTGTTCTGCTGGCGGTGGAGCTCGCGCCGCAGGACCTCGGCGATCGCGGGATCGACCTCCGCCAGTGGTGCCGTCTGGAAGTCGTCCGGGAGCTCCGGCATCGCCTGCCGACGATAGCAACGGCCCTGGCGGGTGATACTGACGCGGATGGCCGCGAGCAACGTGGAGTTGGTCCGGCGGGGCTTCGAGGCGCTCCGCGACGGAGACGTGGAGAAGCTGGTACCGCTGATACACCCGGAGTTCGAGGCGACCACGCCCCCGGGCCTGGCGGCCGAACCGGACACCTATCGCGGCCCGGACGGAATCCGGCGCTACTTCGAGTCCTTCTACGAGGCGATGGACCGCGTGCGGTTCGAGGCGGAGGACTTCATCCCCGTGGGCGAACGCGTGGTGGTCCCCCTGACCCTATGGGCCAGGGGCCGCACCACTGGCATCGAGACCGCCCAGAAGGTCGTCCAGGTCTGGGACATCAAGGACGAGAAGGCCTTCCGGGTCGAGGTTTACGCGACGCTCGAGGAGGCGATGGCCGCGGCGCGGGGTGGCGCCTGAGCCGCCCGCCGCTCCCAGGCATCCAGGGCAGCGCGAACCCGGTCTGGATCGCTTTGACGGGGTTAGGGGCCCTATAGCGCCCTTAACCCCGTCAATGCTGGTTGGACGGGGTCCGGAGGCGGGTCTCCAGCTCCGCGGCGCTGACAGCGCCCTCGCGCAGCACCTCCCACGTGCCCCGCTCCTCCAGCGCCGTCAGGTCCACCACCGTCGACGGCGCGCCGCCGAGCTCGCCGCCGTCGATCGCGAGGTCGACGCCGGCGAGGATCGTGGTGTCGATGTCCTCGAACCGGCTCGGCGCGGGCTCGGCGCTTCGGTTCGCACTGGTCT
>DATAOX010000148.1:0-7529 GCA_036265555.1 Solirubrobacterales bacterium | reverse complement strand
GCCGTAGAGGACGTCCTCGGTGATCTCCTCGCCCGGGTGGGCCGGGAGGCAGTGCAGCACGATCGCCCCATCCGCGGCGTGGCTGAGGAGGTCCGAGTCGAGGCGGTAAGGAGCGAGGTCGGATCGGCGCCGGTCGGCGTCTGCCTCGTCGCCCATGCTCACCCAGACGTCGGTGTAGACGGCATCGGCGCCGGCGACGGCTTCCCGCGCATCCGTCGTCTCGAGTGCGGTCAGCCCCGGCTCGAGTGAGTAGCCCTCCGGCGAGGCGACTCGCACCTCGAGTCCGGCGATGCCTCCGATGAGCGCCAGGGACCGGGCGACGTTGTTGCCGTCGCCGACGTACGCGAGCTTGAGCCCTTCGAGGTCGCCGAACCGCTCCCGCAGCGTCAGCAGGTCCGCGAGCACCTGACAGGGATGATGCTGCGGAGTGAGCCCGTTGATCACGGGAACGTCGGCGCCGACGGCCAGTCGCTCCACGGACTCGTGGGAGCCGGCCCGGACCACCATCGCGTGGACATAACGCGAGAGCACGCGCGCCGTGTCCCCGGTCGACTCGCCTCGTGAGAGCTGGAGCTCGTCACCACGAAGCACCAGTGGCGTTCCTCCCAGCTCAGCCGCTGCGATCTCGAACGACACCCGCGTCCGCGTCGAGGGACGCTCGAACACCAGGGCGACGCTCCGTCCGGCGAGAGCGTCGCCGCCCTCTCCCCCCGACCGTCCGGCCTTGAGCTCCGCCGCGCGGTCGAGCAGCGCGTCCAGCTCGCTGCGCGAGAGCTCTTCGCCGGTGAGGAAATTCCGGGTCACGGGAAGCCGCGCATGGTACGCGCCGGGTAGAACGTTGGCGACATCACCGACGGCACCAGCCAGTTTCGGGGCTAACGCCCCTCACGGACATCTATGGAGATCCTCGCCATCACCTGGAACGTCTTCCACGGCCGCGACTTCCCGCCCGACCCGGCGCTCTTCACCTGGCGCTCGTGGCTCTTCGGAGTCGAGGAGCAAAACGAGACCCACGTGCAGGTGAACCGCGACCTGTTCGACGAGTTTGCCGGCGTGCTCGCCACGGCGCGCTGGGACGTCGCGCTGCTGCAGGAGCTTCCGCCGCGCTGGGCCGGCAGGCTGGCAGCCGCCTGCGGCGCCGAGATGGAGCTGACGTTGACCTCGCGGAACTGGCTCCGCTCGCTCCGCCGCCCGATCGCCCAGCGGCGGCCGGACCTCATGGGCGCCTGGGAAGGGGGAGCCAACGCGATCCTCGCCCGCGGTGCCCTGGGGCCCCGGGTTGATTCCGCGGCGGTCGTGCTGCGGGGACCCCCCGAGCGCCGCATCGTGACGTTCGCGCGCCTCGAGCCCGGCGTCGTCGTCGCCAACCTGCACGCCAGCGGCCCCTCTCCCCTCGCCGCCGAGGACACGCGAGCGGCCGCCGAGGCCGCGATGGCCTGGGCCGGCGATGACCCGCTGATCCTGGGGGGCGACCTCAACGTCACCCCGTCCGAATCCGAGGTCTTCGACGAGCTCGCCCGCCGCTTCGGCCTCCGACTCCCGACCGGCCCGCATTCGATCGATCACCTGCTCGCGCGCGGCCTGGACATCATCGAACCGCCGAACGCATGGCCCGACGACGAGCGCGAGGTCGATGCCGACGGTCACGCCATCCGCCTTTCGGACCACGCCCCGGTCCAGGGCCGTTTCGGTCTGAGCCGCAACCGGCTTCGCGCGGCGGGCAGCCGATAATGAGATAGTCCGAGCGACGGCGCTCCCCGGCCCGCGGCGCGAGCGAGAAACTGCGATGGAAGGAGTCTGATGGCTACTGGATCGGGTGGCTCACGGTCGAGGACGGGATCACGGAGCGGCACCTCGCGCTCACGAAGCGGCACGTCCCGCTCGACCGGAAAGCGCACGACGTCGAAACGAAGCAGCGCGAGCCGGCGCACCACCACCGGCGGCGGCGCCGGGCGCGCGGACAAGAGCGTCGAGGCATTCCGCGACGCGCTCGAGCGCAGCGTGACTCTCTCGCGCGACCGTCTCCAGGACGCCGTCGACGACGCAGTCCGGCGCGGACGGATCACGCGCGATGACGCCAACGAGCTCGTCTCGACCCTTCTCACCCGCAGCCGCCGTTATGGCGACGAGCTCATCAAGCAGCTCGAGCGCCTGCTCGACCAGACGCAACGAGAGATCGACGCGCGCACGGGGACGGCCCGTCGCCGCGCAACCGCGGGCGCCCGGCGTGCCGCGCGCGCTGCGCGCGACGCCGCCGATGCCCCCCTGGCCCGAGCGGACCGCCTGCGCCGGCGCTCCGGCGTCCCAGCCAGCGGCCCGATCACGGCATACGACCAGCTCACGGCCGCCCAGATCAGGTCGCGCCTCGGTGACCTCTCGCCCGCCGAGCTGCGCCGAGTGCGCACGCGCGAGCAGCGCGGCAAAGCTCGGAAGGGGATCCTGAGCGACATCGAGCGCCGCCTCGCGAAGAGCGCCCGGTAACGACCCGGACCTCCGGGCGGCCGGCGCCCCTAACCGCGCGGCAGCGCGTCAACGTCGAGCGGCGCGGCGATTCCCTCCCACTCGGGGCGGTGGCGCGACTCACGCGTGTCGCAGTACACCTCGACGCCATGCCCGTCCGGATCGCTGAAGTACACCGACTTCGATATCCCGTGATCGACGGCGGTGAATCCGATTCCCGCCCCCTGAATGCGATCGATCGCACCTGCGAGCTCCCTCTCGTCCGCCACCTCCACGGCGAAGTGGTAGAGGCCCAGCGCCGCCGGATCGATCGCGGGCGCGTCCGGATGGCCCTGGAGCGCAACGTGATGGTGCGCGCCACCGAACGACATGAACACGAAGCTCCCCCCCACCCGTTCGGTCACCTCGAGCCCGAGCGCCTCGCGGTAGAACGTCTCGGAGCGATCCAGATCGGCGACCTTGAGGTGCACGTGGCCGACGGCGGGCATGCGCGCCAGCTTAGCCACGGCCGACGCGCCCCTCGGACCACGGATCGGAAGCGCCCTAACACGGCTACCCGTGGACATGCCGCGCCAGCCGCGTGAAGTCGAGCTCCTCTCCGAGGGCCTCCCGTACGAGCTCGTCGGCGTCGAGCCGCTGCCCGTGGCGCCAGAGCTTTCGCAGCCACTCCCCCGCCTCGCGGCTCGCGAACCACCGCTCGCCGAAGCGCTCCTCGAGCGCGGCGCGCCACTGCGTCTCGAGCGCCCAGGCTCGCAGGTAGCACGCCGCGTAGAACCCGTCGTCCACGTCCGCAAGCCAGCTCGCCGACGGCCATGGAACCCGGACCGCCTCGCTCAGGAGATCCGAATAGCGCTGGGGCATCCGGGCGAGGTCGGCGGAGGCAGCGTGCAGATCGAGCTCGTACGCCAGCTTCGCCGAGTAGCGGCGCAGCATCACCGTCCGAACCGCCCGCGAGTGCTCCACGGCGGGCGCCGGCTCGTCGATCCCCAGCCGCTCCCGCAACCAGATCGGATCCGACACGATGTGCTCGACGAGGAACGCAAACGACTCGGTCACGGAGTTGTCGCCCAGCTTGCGAAACTCGAAGTCGAGGTCGCCGACAGTGTTCGCGTAGTGCTCCGTGTGGCCGCCCTCGTGGAACAGGGCCGCGTAGTCGTCGCGCCCTCCGGTCGGCGCGATGACCAGGTAGATCTCCTCCGGCACCCGAGGCGTGCTGCAGAAAGCGCGCGGCGACTTCGTCGGTCGGGACTCCGTGTCCAGGTGCACGTTCGGCTGGTCCCCCAGGTCGATCCCGAGCCCTGCGAGGGTGGCCTCGAACGAGGCGATCAGCCGCTCCGCCGGGAACAGTCCGTCCAGCCCGGCGGCACGGAAGAGGCGCGGTAAGTCCGAGCGGCGAAGCGCGCCCAATGCGGGCAGTCCGGCAGGTTCGAGCTGCGCATCGATCAGCGGCCCGTAGGCGTCGTCGGTCGCAGCCAGGAACTCGGCAGTCTGCTCGCGCAGCCCTCCCAGATCGATTCCCCGCAGATCGGCGTACGCCTGCGCGTAACTTGGCCACCCGAATTCGAGGCAGAGGTCGTGTGCGCGCTCGAGCGCGCTGCGATGGATCGGATTCAGGCGCTCCTCCAGCACGGCGTTGCGAGCGCCCTCGAGTGCCGCACGCCGGCCGGCATCCACCTCGTTCGCCTGTTCGATCACAACCGCCCTGTACGGCACCTCGCCGTCGCCGGCATCGACCTCCAGCGAGGCCTCCAACCCGGCCAGCTCTGCCGCCTCGGCGCGTGTCTCCATTCCCACCAAGCCGTCGAATCCGAAATGCAGTAGGTAGCGAAGCCGCCGGCCGCCGTCGGCGGCCGCCGCGCTCCCCGCAAGCTGGCGCAGCGCCATCACCGAATCGCGCGCGAACAGGTCGGCGTACGCCTCGTAGATCCGCTCGATGTCGAGCTCCCGTTTGTGCCCCGCCAGATGTCGGTAGTACTCGCGGGACAGCTCCTCGCCGAAGCTCTCGGCGCGCTCCCGGTAGCGATCGAGCTCGAACGGCAAGGTGCTTGCAACGATAGGGCGATCGCCAACGCTCGAACCAAGCATGGGGCGCGGCCCAGGCCGGGTACGGAGCTCGTGCTCGAGATCGACTCGCTCGCCCACGGCGGGCGGGGCGTGGCGCGCGCAGATGGATACGTCGTCTTCGTCTCGGGCGCCCTGCCCGGGGACAGCGTGCGTGCCCGGCTGAGGAAGGCGAAGCGCGGTTACGGGGAGGCGAGCGCGACCGAGATCCTGGCGCCGAGCCCGAGACGAGTTCCGGACCAGTGCGTGCACGACGGCGAGCCCTGTCCCGGCGCTCCGTGGCAGGGCCTTCCGTACGAGGAGCAGCTCGCCGAGAAGACTCGGCAGGTCGACGATGCGCTGCGCCGACTCGGGGGTCTCGACGGCTTCGACCTCGAGCCGATCGCCGGCTCCGCCGAGCGGTGGCGCTACCGCAACAAGCTCGAGTACTCCTTCGGCGAGCGGGACGGTGAGCTCATTCTCGGCTTCCACCGACGCGGCAGCTGGTCGCAGGTGATCGACGCCGAAGACTGCCAGCTGGCCACCGAGGCGAACAACCGCGCCCGCAACGAGGTCCGCGAATGGGCGCGCCGCTGCGGTGTGCCGCCCTACGATGCCGGCGCCCGGGCAGGCGTGCTTCGAAACCTCGTGGTGAGGGACGGTCGCCGCACAGGCCAGATCCAGACCCGCCTCGTCACCTCGCCCGCGAGCTTCGCCCGGCCACCGGTCGACCTGCACACCGTCGTCGAGGGCCCGGGTGGAGGCACCGCCGGCCCGACGGGGGTCCTCGGGCAGGAGTTCCTGGAGGAGGCATTGGCCGGCCTCAGCCTCCGCATCTCGCCCAGTGCGTTCTTCCAGACCAGCACCGTGATGGCGGAACGACTCTGCGGGGTGGTGGCGGAGGCGGCGAACTTGACCGGTAGCGAGCGCGTCTTCGACCTGTACTGCGGAATCGGGACGATCGGCCTCTCCCTGGCGCGCGATGCCGGTGAGGTCTGGGGCATCGAGACCGTCCCAGAGGCGATCGCCGATGCCGAGCACAACGCGAGGCGCAACGGGATCGCGAACGCGCGCTTCATCGCCCAGGACGTCCGTGTCGGCATCCGTCCGCTCCTGGAGGAGGCCGGATCGCCAGACGTCGTCGTGGTCGACCCACCGCGCGCGGGGCTGTCGAAGAAGGTCGTTCGGCGGGTGATCGAATGCGAGCCCCAGCGGATCGTCTATGTCTCCTGCAACCCGACGACGCTCGCGCCGAACGCGGCCCAGCTCACGGAGGCCGGCTATAGGCTGCGCCGGGTGAGGCCGGTGGACATGTTTCCGCACACCCCGCATGTGGAGTGCGTGGCGGTCCTCGAGCGATGACGCGGGGATTCGGCGTCGCCGCGGGGCTGGACCCCGAGGTCGCCGCTCCGCTGGCCGCCCGCTGCCAGGAGCTCGACTACTCGTCGATGTGGTCGAACGACCATCCGGGTGCGAACGGCCTCGAGACGCTTGCCGCGTTCGCCGAGGGAACCGACGAGCTCGAGCTGGGCGTCGCCGTCATGGCGCTCGACCGGCATGACCCGGCGGACATCAACGAGCGCATCAAGACCCTCGGCCTCGACCGCGACCGTCTCTGGGTCGGCGTGGGGGCCGGCTTCAACAGGCGCCCCCTGACGACCATGCGCGAGGCCCTGCCCGCCCTGCGCGAAGCGATTCCCGGCGTGCGACTCGTTCTCGCCGCCATGGGTCCGAAGATGTGCGCCCTGGCCGGCAGCGGCTTCGACGGCGCGTTCCTCAACTGGATGACGCCTGAGTTCGCAGCCGGCGCACGAGAGAGCGTGCACTCCGGTGCGGCCGAGGCGGGGCGCGAGCCGCCCCCGGTGCTGGGTTACGTGCGAACCGCGGTCGGCGACGACGCGAGGGAGCGACTCGCGAAGGAGGAATCCTTCTACCGCGATCTGCACGACGGGTACCGCCGGCAGTTCGCCCGGCTCGATCGGCCGAGGGGAACCGTCGGCGTGGCCGCTGCCGACGCCGATGAGGCCCGGCGGGCGCTCGACGAATACGACGCGCTGGACGTCGTCGTGACGCGGGGCCTCGCGAGCGCGACGCTCGAGTCGATGGGCGCGCTGGCTGCCGCTGCGGCACCGGTGTGAGACGCGGGACTAGAGGTCGGCTTCAGCGTCCTCTTGCTCGGCGAGCGGTGCGAGCTCGGCGGCGCACGTCGTGCACAGCGCCGCCGTCGCGCCCTCGTCCAGGATTCGCTGCTTCTCGCCCGCCGTCAGCGAGGCGCCACAGTTCTCGCAGCGGTCGGGCAGCTGCTCGATCGTGCGCTCCTCGAGCTCCATGTTCACCGAGTGTAAGACCCGGAGGCGGCTAGTAGGGCGGAAGGTCGGCGTACCAGTCGCCGAGCGTCCGAAACGCGCTCCAGAACGCGTGCTTGGCCTCCTCCGAGTCGAGCGACTCGTCGATGTCCGGAACGTACAGGGCGGCGATCGTGGGCGTGAGCTCCTGGATCGCACCGGGCTCGGCGTCGAGCCTCCGTGACAGCGGGACGTCGACGTCGTTCAGAACCTCGAGCGCGGGTTCGCCCATCACCACGACGATCCGGGGCTGCACGATGGCGATCTCTTCGACGATACGCTCGATGCACTCGCCGCCGGCGAGCGAGGGATCCGAGACCGGGCACTTCACGCAGAGCGTCCCGTAGACGACCAGCGGATCGATGTTCAGTCGCCGAAAGCTCTTGCGCAGCGCGTTGCCGGCTCGGCCGTAGAACGCGACACCCTCCTCGATTTCCGCCGCGGTGGGCGCGAACTTCAACAGGAAGACGTCGGCCTGCGGATGGCCCGACCCGAGGACCGGCATCAGGTTTCCTCGCGGGCAGTGGGAGCACTCCTGAAGGCGATGGGTGAGCTGGTTCAGCTCGCGGATCGCGCGCTCGAGGTACTTCTCCTGGATCTCGTCGTCGGTGGTGGGCAAGCTCCCGCTCCGTCCCGGGCCCTTCGGCCCGCCTTGGGCGAGGGCCTTCTTTGACGGGGCGCCCG
>DATAOX010000147.1:0-26663 GCA_036265555.1 Solirubrobacterales bacterium | reverse complement strand
CACCGGGCTGTCGGGCGCCCGCCGAACGAGCCGCTACGGTGAACCCGATCGTGGGGGCCCAGTCGCGAACCTCGGACGTCGCGCGGATCGCGCATGAGGCCTCGCGGACGGTCGGTGACACGCCGCTCGTCGCGCTGCAGCGCCTGACGGAGGAACTCGGTGCGGAGGTCGCCGCGAAGCTCGAGTACCTGAGCCCGGGCGGCTCCGTGAAGGATCGGATCGGCGTCGCGATGATCGACGCCGCCGAGCGCGACGGGCTCATCGAACCGGGCCGCTCCGTGATCGTCGAGCCGACCAGCGGGAACACCGGGATCGCGCTCGCGATGGTTTGCGCCGCCCGCGGGTACGAGCTCGTCCTCACGCTTCCCGAGGGGATGACCCGTGAGCGGACAGCGCTGCTGCGGACCTACGGCGCCGAGGTCCACGAGACGCCCTCGCTCGGCGGGATGAACGAGGCCGTCGCCCTGGCGGAACGGATGGTCGCCGAGCGCGGCGCATTCATGCCGCAGCAGTTCAACAACCCGGCCAACCCCGAGATCCACCGCCGGACGACGGCCGAGGAGGTCTGGCGCGATACCGATGGCGAGGTGCACGCGCTGGTCTGCGGCGTGGGCACCGGCGGGACCATCACGGGAGTCGGGGAGGTCCTGAAGCAGCGGCGGCCGTCGGTGCACGTCGTGGCCGTCGAGCCCGCCACCTCCGCGGTTCTCTCGGGCGGTCTCCCAGGGCCGCACAAGATTCAGGGGATCGGCGCGGGCTTCGTGCCCGAGGTACTGGATCGCTCGGTCATCGACGAGATCATTCCGGTCTCCGACGAGGAGGCCCTGGCCAGGGCACGACAGGCCGCGCGCGAAGAGGGGCTCCTGGTGGGCATCTCCGGCGGGGCCGCACTCGAGGCCGCCCTGCAACTCGCGGAGCGACGCGAGCTCGCGGGCAAGCGCATCGTCGTGATCATCCCGGACGGGGGCGAGCGCTACATGTCGCTCCCGTTCTTCGCTCCCGAGGAATAGCCCGCCCTAACCTTTGCCGGGATGCTCGGGCTCAGCACGCTGAGACGCATAGCCGGCGAGGTTCGCGCCGACGTTGCGTCGGCGCGCGACCGTGACCCCGCTGCGCGCGGCGTCGGGACCACCGAGATCCTGATGAACTGGGCCGGCGTCCAGGCGATCCTGGCGCACCGCGTCGCGCACGCTCTCCACGACGCCGGCGTTCCCGGCGCGCCGATGGCGATCTCCTACGCGAGCCGTGCGTTCACCGGAGTCGAGATCCATCCCGCCGCTCGCATCGGAGATGAGTTCTTCATCGACCACGGCTCGGGTGTCGTTATCGGCGAGACCGCCGAGATCGGCGATCGGGTGACCCTCTACCAGGGGGTCACGCTCGGTGGCACCGGATTCCAGCGCGGGAAGCGTCACCCCACCGTTGCCGACGAGGTCACGATCGGCTCGGGAGCAAAGCTCTTGGGCCCGATCAGCGTCGGTCGCGGAGCCAAGATCGGCGCGAACACCGTCGTCGTCGGCGACGTGCCGGCCGACTCGACCGTGGTGGGGAACCCGGGACACCCGGTCCGCGTGGAGGGGCGCCGAGTGGAGGGGCCCGACGCGGATTGGATCCACCTGCCTGACCCGCTCGCCGATGCGATCAAGGCTCTATCCGAGCGCATCGCGCGGCTCGAGGAGCGCCTCGCCGAGCTCGACGGAAAGCCGGCCGAGGGGCAGGTCCACGCCCTCGAGCCCAAGCGCGGCCCGTCCTCGGCGGGGGGCTGAGCCCCGCCGTACCCGCGGCTATGCTCGGCCGGTGGCGACCGAGACGACACCCGGCGCCCGGGTGGACCCGGGGTCATCGCAGGTCGAGCGGCTGCTCGCCGACCTGAACCCGCCCCAGCGCGAGGCCGTCACGCACGGAGAGGGGCCGCTGCTCGTGCTCGCCGGAGCCGGGTCGGGAAAGACCCGCGTGCTCACCTACCGGATCGCCTACCTGCTCGCGACTGGGCAGGCCCTCCCGTCCGAGATCCTCGCGATCACCTTCACCAACAAGGCGGCTCAGGAGATGCGCGAGCGGGTCGAGCAACTCGTAGGCGGGGTTTCGCGCGTCATGTGGGTGATGACCTTCCACTCGGCCTGCGCGCGGATCCTGCGCACCGACGCGCAGCGGCTGGGCTACAAGCGGGCCTTCACGATCTACGACGAGGCGGATTCGCTGCGGATGATCAAGCGCTGCGTCGAGGAGGCCGGCGTCGACCCCAAGCGCTTTCCGCCACGCGCGATCCGCGCCGCGATCTCCGGCGCGAAGAGCCAGCTGCTCGACGCCGAGGGCTACGGAGAGGGGCCGCGCTCGTACTTCGAGGAGGTGGTGGGAGACGTCTACCGGCTTTACGAGCGGCGAATGCTGGAGGCCAACGCGATGGACTTCGACGACCTGCTCGTCCGCACGGTTAACCTGCTGGAGCTGTTCGAGGACGTCCGCGAGCGCTACCGCAAGGCGTTCAGGTGGGTCCTGGTCGACGAGTACCAGGACACGAACCGCGCGCAGTATCGCCTGCTGCAGCTTCTCTGCGGGGACGATCCGAACTCGGGTGGTCCCGGAAACCTCTTCGTCGTCGGCGACGACTTCCAGTCGATCTACGGCTTCCGGCACGCGGACATCCAGAACATCCTGCGGTTCGAGGACGACTTCCCGGACACCACGGTTGTGAAGCTGGAGCAGAACTACCGGTCCACGGGAACGATCCTCGACGCGGCGAACGGGGTCATCGCCCACAACGTCGATCAAAAGCCCAAGCACCTGTGGACCGATGCCGAGCGCGGCCAGCCGGTGCGGATCGCTGAGCACGACGACGAGCACGCCGAAGCTCGCTACGTCGCGTCGGAGATCGCGCGGCTGGCAACCGACGAGGGGCTGTCCCGCGACGAGGTCGCCGTCTTCTATCGCGTGAACGCGCAGAGCCGGGTCCTCGAGGACACCCTGGTGCGGTTCGAGATCCCCTACCAGGTGATCGGTGGAACGAAGTTCTACGAGCGCGCCGAGATCAAGGACGCGCTCGCGTACGTGAGCCTGCTCGCCAACCCCGCCGACGCGGTGTCGTTCGCGCGGGTCGTGAACTCGCCGCGCCGCGGGATCGGCGACACGACGCAGGCACGCCTGCTCTCGCACGCGAACACGACCGGTGAGGACATCTGGGACGTCATGAGGGAGGCCGAGCGCATCCCGGCCCTCGGTCCGGCCGCCCAGCGGGCCGTGCGGCGCTTCGCCGACGTCATGGTCTCGCTGCGCGAGCGCGCCGACGCGCGGGACGGCTCGGGATCGGTCGCGGAGCTGCTCGAGGCGGTGCTGAACGAGACCGGGTATCTGGAGGCCCTTCAAGCCGAGCGCACGATCGAGGCCGAGGGCAGGATCGAGAACATTCAGGAGCTGGTGGGGGTCGCCCAGGAGTTCGACGCTAATCGCGTGGTCGAGGGGCCTGCCGACGTGCGGCCGTTGGAGGAGTTCCTCGCCCAGCTCTCCCTGTACACCGACCAGGACTCCATGAAGACCGACGAGAGCCTCGCCACGCTCATGACCCTTCACAACGCAAAGGGGCTGGAGTACGACGCCGTCTTCCTCATCGGCTGCGAGGAGGGCGTCTTTCCGCACATGCGCTCGATCGAGGAGGGCAACCTCGAGGAGGAGCGCCGCCTGTGCTACGTGGGCGTGACTCGCGCCAGGAAGCGCCTGTACATGACCTACGCGCGACGCCGCAGCCTGCACGGAGGTCGCGGCTACAACCTGCCGTCGCGGTTTCTTGCCGAGATCCCAGAGGAGCTGGTGGAGCGCGAGGCAACGGCCTCCCAGACCGGCTGGGCGCGAGGAGCGGCGCTCGGCGGCCTGGGTGAGCCCCAGCGCCCCCAGCCGCACGCGGTCCCACTCGCCTTCGAGGTGGGGGCCGACGTCGTGCACGCCACGTTCGGCGAGGGCGTCGTCACCGGCGTCGAGCCGGACGGAGTGATCGTCGTGCGATTCGCGGACGACGCGATGGAGCGCAAGCTGATGGCCGATTACGCTCCCCTTCGAAGGGTGGGCCAGGCCGGATGACGGCGACGATCATCGATGGCAAGGCGGTCGCGGCTGACGTTCGCGGCCGGGTTGCGGACGGTGTCGGGCAGTTCGCGGACGCGCACGGGGGCAACGTCCCCGGGCTCGCCACGGTGCTCGTCGGCGACGACCCCGCCTCGCAGGTCTATGTACGCAATAAGCGCAGGCAGACGCAGGAGGTCGGGATGCGCTCGATCCACCACGGGCTTGACGGCCTCACCCCGCAGGACGAGCTGCTTGCGCTGATCGCCGAGCTCAATGCCGATGACGGCGTCGATGGGATCCTCGTCCAGCTGCCGCTCCCGGACGGGATCGATCAGGATGCGGTCGTCGCCGCGATCGACCCGCGCAAGGACGTCGACGGGTTGACCGCGTCCAGCGCCGGGTTGCTCGCCCACGGGCGGCCCGGCCTCGTGCCATGCACGCCGCGGGGCGTGATGGAGCTCCTTCGGGTTGCCGGCGTCGAGATCGAGGGGGCCGAAGCGGTCATCGTCGGGCGGTCGATACTGGTCGGCCGGCCCGTGGCGAGCCTGCTCGTGAACGCCAGCGCCACCGTCACCGTCTGCCATTCACGCACCCGCGACCTGCCGGCCGTCTGCAGGCGCGCGGACATCCTCGTCGCCGCGGTTGGCTCACCGGGCATGGTTAAGGGGGATTGGGTGAAGCCCGATGCCGCGGTCATCGACGTCGGCGTCAATCGGACCGACGAGGGCCTCGTCGGCGACGTGGACTTCGAGGCGGTCACCGAGGTCGCCGGGGCGATCACCCCGGTACCCGGCGGCGTCGGGCCGATGACGATTGCGATGCTGCTCTCCAACACGCTGCGGGCGGCGACCGCGCGCGCGGAGGCGACGGCCACGTCCAGCGCCTAGCGTCGCACGGTGGTTCCCGCGGCCCAGCGGCTCGCCGTTCTCTACGACCGCGACTGCGGATTCTGCAAGTGGGCGCTGAACAAGATCCTGGTGTGGGATCGCCGGCGGCGACTGCGCCCCGTCGCGATTCAGAGCGAGGAGGGGAACCATCTTCTCGCCGCGATCGCGCCCGAGCGACGCCTGGAGTCCTGGCACCTGGTCACCGACGGCGAGGTGCGGTCCGCCGGCGCGGCGGCGCCGCAGCTGTTCGAGGCGCTGCCCGGCGGCCGCCCGCTGGCGGCGCTGCTTCGTGCGTTCCCGCGGCTTACCGAGCGCGCGTACCGGTGGGTGGCGGAGCACCGGGTGCTCCTCGCGAGGCTGCTGCGCATCGACGCCTCCTGCGAGCTCAGGCGTTGAGCCTGCAGCGGAGCCACCACAAGTTGCGATCCGCCGCATCTCCGGTATAGGCTCCGCACGCGTCGATGCACATCACCGATCTCAATCGAGGCGACAAGGTCGCCGGGATCGCCGGATTCCTCCTTATCCTGGCCATGTTCATCTTCGATTGGTTCGCGGTGAGCGGCGTGCCGGATGTGGGAGGGCTGGACGCCTGGGAGGGCTACAGCGTCACCGACATCGTCCTGTTCGTGACCGCGCTCGCCGCGATCGGGCTCCCGGTGATGGCCGCATCGGACGCAGGGACGGGGCTTCCGGTCGCCCTGAGCGCGATCGTGACCGGATTGGGGATCGCGTCGGTCGTGCTGGTGATCATCAGCATCCTCAGCCCGCCCGCCTACAGCGTGCCGTTCACCGGCCGATCCGTGGACACCACCACGAACGTCGGCGTGTTCCTCGGCTTGATCGCCGCCGTCGGCGTGACCGTTGGCGGGTGGCTGGCCATGCAGGAGGAGGGCACCTCGTTCGCGGATGAGGCCAACCGCTTCCGCGGCGGGGCGACGGGCGCCGATGGCGCCGGCGAACCGGGCGGGACGCCGCCGGGCTCGGCGCCCCGCAGCACCGGCCCGTAGAGAGCTTCCGGGGGCCTGCGGTCCCCGGAGGGAGGAGAGGTTGTCGCGACGGCCGCCCGCCAGGCGGCCGTCGCGCGTTCGGTGACCTCAGGCCAGCCGGTCGGCCAGCTGGCGCGCGACGCGGGAAGCCATCGCGATGATGGTCATCATCGGGTTGACCCCGATCGAGCTGGGGAGCAGGGATCCGTCCGCGACGTACAGGGCCGACGCGCCGTGGACGGCGCCGTCGGTGCCGGTGACGCCGCGCGCCGAGCTGGCGTCCATCCGCGCGGTGCCCATCGGGTGAAAGGCCTCGAGGCGCAGTGCCGAGGGCGGTGGGGGAGATGCCTCGAGCTCGGCGATCCTGTCCCTGGGGATGATCGGGATCCCGGCGATCTGCGGGTAGACCTCGGTCGCGCCGGCGGCGTAGATCAGATCCGCAGCCCGGGCGATGCCGAAGACAAGTCGCCTCGCGTCGTCAGCGGTGAGCCGGTAGGTCACCCGGAGCGAGCCGTCCCCACCGAGGGCGACGCGGCCCGCGGAGCGGTCGGAGAGGTGGACGCCGGTGGACGCGATGTGGTCGTAGGCGCGAACCCGTTCGTGGTGGGTGCGCCCCGTGCCCGGAAGCCACTGCGCGCCGAAGGCCAGTGGCGTGAAGGTCGCCTCCAAGAGGATTCCCTGCGCCTCCCACTCGGTGACGGCGTAGCTCTGCATGACGCCTTCCCAGCCGCGAACCTCCTCTTCGAACCGGGCCCCGACCCAGCAGGCCGGGTGGATGCGAAGGTTGTATCCGAGCGCGTTGCTCGGCGCCCGAAAGCCCGATCGCAGGAGGAGCTCGGGCGTGCCGAACGCCCCACCCGCCACGACCACGGCGCGCCTGGCGTGGATCCGGAAGGGTCGCGCCCTCCCGTTGACCCGCGCAACGCAGGCGAGGCCGGTCGCGCGCGCGCCGTCGAACGAGATGCCCCGGACGTCGACGCCGGCCCTGATGCGCGCACCGGCGGCGACCGCGCGGGGCAGGTAGGAGACGTGCATCGCCCGCTTTGCGTCGAGCCGGCAGCCTGCTGGGCAGGAGCTGCATTGAAAACAGCCACCGGCGTTTCGGCGAAGCGGCTCGTGGCGAACCCCGAGCGCCTCGGCGCCCTCACGCAGGAGCTGGCCGTTCCGGCCCATCCGCTCCGGATTCACCGGGCGGACCCACATCGTCTCCTCCGCCTCGGCGTAGTCGCCCGCGAGCTCGGTGGCCCACGCGATCCCGTGCTCGCTCCGCCAGCCGGCGAGCACGTCGTCAGGCGCGCGAAAGCACGTGCCCGAGTTGATCACTGTGGTCCCCCCGACGGCTCTGCCCACCGGGGTCGGGATCGCCGGCCGGCCCTCAGCGATCGTCAGCCCGCCGTCGCGGTACAGAGCGCGCAGGGCGGCGAGCGGCTCATCCGGATAGCTCGTGCTGTCCATATAGGCGCCCGCTTCCAGGACGACCACATCGAGCCCCGCCTCGGCGAGGGTGAGCGCGCACGCGGCGCCGCCCGCGCCCGAGCCGACGATCGCGACATCGCACTCCTCCCCGCCCGTCTCCGGGCGCAGGTCGCCGAGGCCGCGATGCCCGTCGGCGAGGGGCGGCGCCCCGTCGGCGACCGCACAGCTCATCTCGGTACCCACGGCGGCCCGAACCCGCGCGTCGTTCCCATATCCCAGGCCCGTCAGCACCTTCAGGAACAGGAGCAGGTCGGCCGCGAACGGCAGTCGCGAGCAGTCGAGCCCCGCGAGGAACTCCTGGCGCGCCGCGAGGCTCGCCTTGCTGAACCGCCACGGGAACGGCAGGAGCTCGAGCGCCCAGAGGGCCAGCTTGACCTGACGGACCGGGCGGTACGGGAGGGCAGCGAGGAGCCGCTCCACCGGATCGACGGTGTCGACCGCACCAGCCGCCTGCGGCTCGCCGGCCCGCCTCGGTCCGGCGGCGGGCGGCAGTCCATCGACGCCGGGCGCCATCGCCTGCGCGAAAGCCGCCAGAATCCGACGCTCGGCGGCGCGCAGCCCCGGGGCGGGCCTTCAGGACGGAGCGGCCGGCTCGCCGATTCTCCCCGCGACCGCCCAGAGCAGCAGTGCCACCCCGACCAGCAGCCCGTCCACGATGAAGTTCAGGAGATAGATGAAGGCGTCGGCGTCGAAGACGAAGAAGCCGAGCGCCGACAGCGAGGAGGCGGCCTTACCGACGGCCAGGACGAGGAGGAACGGCCGATACCGGACCACGTCCGCCTGGACCACGGCGCAGATCCCGGCAATCACGACCATGTACGCAAAGCCGAGCGCGAGCCAGAATTTCTCCACCGTCTCCGGCGCCCGCGTAAAGCTCCCGATCTGGTCGCCCAGGTCGGAGATCACGTCGAGAACGCCGCTGGGCGCAGCGATGAACAGGATCCCGACGACCGCGAAGCTCACCGCCAGCAGGCGGAGGTTGAGGACGACGAATCGCTCCGCCCGGGCACCGGTCATGAGCGGGCGTGATCCTATCCCCCGCTACCTAGAATCAGCAACGCATGATCGACCGCGATCAGGTGCTTCACGTCGCGCGGCTCGCGCGCCTCGAGCTGACCGAGGACGAGCTCGAGCGGATGGCAGGGGAGCTCTCGACCATCCTCGAGCACGTCGAGCGCATGAACGAGCTCCAGCTGGAGGGGGTGGAGCCCACATCTCACGTAGTCGAGCTCGAGAACGTGCTGCGGACCGATGAACCGCGCCCTAGCTGGCCGCGCGAGAAGATCCTCGAGCCCTCACCCGACCCGGACGAGGGCGCGTTTCGGGTTCCCTCTCCTCAGGCATGACCGAGCTCCTCGAGCTGACCGCCGGCCAGGCGCTCGAGCGCATCCGTGCGGGCGAACTGTCCAGTGACGAATACTTCGACGCCTACGCCGAGGCGGTCGTAAGCGACGAGCTCGGGGCTTATCTGTGGCGCGCCGAGCCCGGCTCCGCGAACGGGGCCGAAGGCGGGCCGCTCAGCGGCGCCCCCATCGCGGTCAAGGACCTCTTCTGCACCGAGGGCATTCAGACCACCGCGGGCTCGCGCATCCTCGAGGGTTACCGGCCGCCATACACGGCGACCGCCGTGCGTAGGCTCGCGAAGGCCGGCGCGCGCGTGCTGGGCAAGACGAACATGGACGAGTTCGCGATGGGCTCCTCCAACGAGAACTCCGGCTACCGGCCGGTGCGGAACCCCTGGGATCCCGGGCGCGTTCCCGGCGGCTCCTCCGGCGGCTCGGCGGCAGCGGTCGCCGGACGCCTCGCTCCCTGGGCGATCGGCACGGATACGGGCGGCTCGATCCGCCAGCCCGCCTCCCTCTGCGGGGTGGTGGGCATGAAGCCGACCTACGGGGCGATCTCCCGTTACGGGATGGTCGCGTTCGCGTCGTCGCTCGACCAGTGCGGGCCGCTCACCCGCGACGTCACCGACGCCGCGATCCTGCTGCGGGCGATGGAGGGTCGCGACCCGTGCGACTCGACCTCGGTTGGCATCGACGGCGGGGTCGAGCTACCGTCCCGCACGGATCTCAAGGGCCTGCGATTCGGCGTCCCGCGCGAGCTCTCGGCCGACGCCGAGGGGATCGAGGCGGGCGTGACCGAGGTCTTCGGGCGCATGCTCGGCCTGATCGGCGACCTCGGGGGTGAGGTGGACGAGTGCGAGCTGCCCCATTCGCGCCACGGGATCTCCGCGTACTACGTGCTGGCCCCCGCGGAGGCGTCGGCGAACCTCGCGCGCTACGACGGGGTGCGGTACGGGCTCCGCGCCGGGCCCTCGGGGGAGGTCGAGGGTGGACTCGGCGATGGAGTGGCGCCCGCCGAGACTGCGCTCGTGTCGATGTACGAGCGTACGAGAGCCCTGGGATTCGGGCCGGAGGTGAAGCGCCGGATCATGCTGGGCACCTACGCGCTGTCCTCCGGCTACTACGAGGCCTACTACGGGCGCGCCCAACGGGTACGGACCAAGATCGCGGAGGACTTCGCGACGGCCTTCGAGCGATTCGACTATCTCGTCACGCCGACGTCGCCGACCGTCGCCTTCAAGCTCGGAGCCCGCGCCGAGAACCCGCTCGCCATGTACATGTCGGACTACTGCACGGTGCCGATGCCGCTGGCGGGCCTGCCGGCGATCTCGATCCCGGCCGGCCTCACCGCGCCGGACGGTGGCGGTCCCCAGCTTCCGGTGGGCCTGCAGATTGCTTCGCCCGCGTTCATGGAGTCGGGGCTCCTCGATGTGGCGTACGCCCTCGAGGGAGCGATCGGATTCGACGCGAAGCCGCGAGGGGACATGTGATGAATCATCCGAACGAGTACGAGGCGGTGATCGGCTTGGAGATCCACGTCCAGCTCTCCACGAGGACGAAGATGTTCTGCGGTTGCGCCCTCTCGTTCGGGGACGAGCCAAACGTGCACACGTGTCCCGTCTGCCTCGCCCATCCGGGCAGCCTCCCCACCGTCAACGAGCAGGCGGTCCGCTACGCGCTGCAGATCGCGCTCGCGCTGGACTGCGAGGTCGCGCCCCGGTCGATCTTCCACCGCAAGAGCTACTTCTATCCGGACAACCCGAAGGGCTATCAGATCACCCAATACGACGAACCGCTCGCCACCGACGGCAGGCTCGGCGACGTGCGCGTCCACCGAGCGCACCTGGAGGAGGATGCGGCCAAGACGATCCATGTGGGCAGCTCCGGCCGGATCCACGGCTCCGCGCAGTCGCTGGTGGACTTCAACCGCGGCGGGACGCCGCTGGTGGAGATCGTCACCGAACCGGACCTGAAGAGTCCGGAGGAGGCGCGCGAGTGGGCGCAGCTCCTGAGGACCACGATCAGACAGCTCGGGGTCTCGGACGTGAACATGGAGGAGGGGAGCCTGCGCGTCGACGCGAACGTGTCGATCAAGCCTGCGGGCGCGCCCGAGCTCGGGACGAAGACCGAGCTCAAGAACATGAACAGCTTCCGGTTTCTCGAGCGCGGGATCGCCGCCGAGCTGGAGCGCCAGGCCGCCGTGCTGGATGCCGGCGAGGAAGTGCTTCAGGAGACGTTTCACTTCGATCCGCGTACCGGATCGCTGACCGCGCTGCGCTCGAAGGAGTACGCCGACGACTACCGCTACTTCCAGGAGCCCGACCTCGTCCCGCTCGCGCCCACGCAGGAGATGCTCGAGGAGGCGCGCGCCGCTCTACCGGAGCTCCCGGCGCAACGGCGCGACCGCTACGCCAGCCAGCTCGGCCTGCCGGCCGACACGGCGAAGCAGCTGGCGTTCGACGCCGAGCTTGCGGACTTCTTCGAGCGGGCGCTGGCCACGGCGGACGGCGCCGAACCGCGAACGATTGCGATCTGGGTCACCGGCGAGCTGGTCGCGAGGCTCCGGGAGGCGGGCGACGGCGAGGCCGACCCGGCGAGTTCGAAGGTGACACCGCAGGCGCTCGCCGCTCTCGCCGGCATGGTGGAGGCGAAACGGGTCACGACGGGTGCCGCCAGGCGGGTGCTGGCCACGCTGGTGGCGGAGGGAGGGGATCCGGCGTCGATCGTCGAGCGTGAGGGACTCGCGCAGATGTCGGACTCCAGCGAGCTGGATGCGATCGTCGCCGCGGCGATCGAGGCCGAGCCCGGAGCCGCGGAGAAGGTCCGCGGCGGAAATCCGAAGGCGATCGGCCCGATCGTCGGCGCGGTCATGCGCGAGACGAAGGGGCGGGCCGACGGGGGCGAGGTCACGCGGCTGATCCGGGAGAAGCTCGGGGTCTAGGCCGGCACGACGCCGTCGTGGGTTGAGCGGGGGGTGCTCAGGGGGCCGTCGCGGTGACGATCCAGATCGACGCGTTGCCGTGAACGGACCCGTCCTCGCGCTCGAAGTCGGCGAGGACTTCGCGGATCTCCCGCTCGAGGGTCGGTCGGATCCTCTCCGCCTCATCGGCGGCAAGCCGGATCAGCTCACCGGCCGGACCCAGTGACATGTTGAGCGCCACGGCGTGATCGAGGTGATCGCCCAGCTTCATCGGCCGGTCGAAGCGTGTGAAGGTGGGCTCGTCGAATCCCGCGATGAGCAGCTGGCTGCTCACCGTATCGGCATCCGCCATCGAGAAGGGCCCGGGGCCGCAGGTCGGCTCGTCGGTCTCCTCCGGCTCCTCGAGGTGGCGGTTCGCCACTTCCTCCGCTCGGCGCAGCCACGGGTTGTCGAGCTTCCGGCGCCAGACCACGATGCACATCCGGCCGCGCGGGGCCATCGCCTCCCGGACGTTGCGCAGGGCAGCGACGGGATTGGCGAAGAACATGACTCCCATCCGCGAGAAGACGTAGTCGAACGTCCCGGGCAGGTCCATGACCTGGACATCGCCTGCCATGAACCGGACGTTCTCGACCCGGGCCTCGGCCGCCTCCGCGATCGAGGTTTCGATGAAGGGTTCCGCGATGTCCACTCCAACCGCCTCGCCCTCGGCCCCGACGATGCCCGCCAGCTTTCGGGTGGTGTCGCCGAAGCCGCAGCCGATGTCGAGGACGCGATTCCCCGGCTTGGGAGGGTGGAGGCGAAGCGCCTCGTCGCTGAACTGGGCGAGCCCGGGGAGGATGAGCTCGCGGAAGACCACGAACCGGTCGAAGAGGACCCCGCTCCACGCCTCGGTGGCCTCCTCGTTCTCGGGCGCGACCGGATGGGTTCGGGCCGCCGACTCCATTGGTCGGCATCGTAAGCACTCGATGGTTCAGCGGACCTTAATTTCGGGTGCGTACGCGACAATGCGTGCATGGCCGGCGGCGCGTACGTCATCATCGCCCTCACCTTCGGCGTCGCGACCGGCGTGATCGGACGCGCGAAGGGCAGCTCGTTCCTGATCTGGTTCCTGATCGGCACCGTCCTCCCGGTGCTCGGCCTGATCGGGGTGATCCTCTATCGTCCCGAACACCAGGAGCCGGAGCGCCGCTGTCCGACATGCGGGAAGCCGCTCAAGCTCTACGTCCAGGTCTGCCCACGGTGCGGGACGGACCTGTACCTCCCGGATCCGTCCGAGGTCAGGCAGCCCGGCGACCGGGCCTCTACCGCAACCAGGCCCTGACGATCGCGTTCGCGAATCCCAGCCCGTAGCGCACGACCGCGGGCTTCTTGGAATGTCCGTGGAGGCGACGGGAGACGGTGACCGGGACCTCCTTGGCGGGGATCCCCCGCTTGATCGCCTCGATGAGGAACTCCGAGGTGTGGAACTGCTCCTGGCGCAGGACGAGCTGCGAGAGCACATCGGACCGGACGGCGCGGTATCCGTTGGAGCAGTCGCTCACGTTCGTGCGCGTGATCAGCGACACGATCCGGTTGAAGAACACGATCCCCATCTCGCGCGCGTAGTGGTTTGGTTCGGCCTCGCCAAGGACGCGCGAGCCGTGCGTCACAGCAACCTCGCCCGAGATCACGGGCTCGACGAGCCGGTCCATCTCGGAGGGCAGATGCTGTCCGTCGGCGTCGAGGGTGACGACGATGCTCGCGCCCGAGTCCGCCAGCAGCCGGTAACCGGTCCGCAGCGCCGCGCCGCCGCCACGGTTGATCAGGTGGCGCGCGACCACGGCGCCGTGCTCGGCCGCGATCTCCGGCGTGCCGTCGCGCGAACCGTCGTCGACGACCAGGACCGCCGTCTCGACCCCGCACACGGTCGTGGGGATGCGGTCGAGGACCCAGGCGATGCTGTCCGACTCGTTGTAAGCGGGAATGAGAACGCCGATCCGGTCGCGGAACCTCTCGGGGTGGCCATCCATCCGGAACTGCTCCGACGCGAGCCCCTCCAGGACCCCGGACAGCTCGCGCGTGATTCGCGAGCCCTGCGACAGCGCCCGGACGACGAGCAGGAAGAGGATCAGAATCGCGAAGACGGCGACGCCGACGATGCGGGTTCCGTTCGAGCGCTTGAATGAGAACGCACCGAGGAGCGCGTCCAGAAGCTGCGTGCCGGAGACGATCGCGAGGCCGAGCGCGATCGCGAGCAGGATGATCACGTCGATGTTCCGAAGCGCGCGGCGCCGGGCGATGGCGAATGCCGCGATCGCCCCAGCGATGGCGAGCCCCGTGATCCGGATTGCGGTCAGCTCCGGCGGAAACAGATTTGCCTGCAAGATCACGGATTCCACGGCCGGCAGAGAATAGATGCCGCCATCACCGCAACTCGCGCGGAATGATGCGGGACCGCACACGTGACGCAGATCCGTTCGCTACCCTCGCGCGGTCATGAGAGTCCTGATCCTGGGGGGCGACGGATACCTCGGCTGGCCCACCGCGATGCGCTTCTCGGCACGCGGGCACGAGGTGTCGGTCGTCGACAACTTCTCGCGCCGGCGCTGGCACACGCAGCATTCGACCGACTCGCTGACGCCGATTCGGTCGCTCGCGGACCGGATCGAGGGCTGGAAGGACGTCTCGGGTCGGGAGATCCGCACGTTCGTGGGCTCGATCGAGGACGGCAAGTTCCTCGACCGGGTCGTGGCCGAGACCCTTCCCGAGACGGTTATCCACTACGGGGAGCAGCCGTCCGCGCCCTACTCGATGAAATCGCGCGCCACCGCGGTCGAGACGCAGTACACGAATGTGATCGGGACGCTCAATCTCCTCTTCAGCCTGCGCGACCGGGTGCCCGACTCCCACCTCGTCAAGCTCGGGACGATGGGGGAGTACGGGACCCCCAACATCGACATCGAGGAAGGCTTCATCGAGATCGAGCACAAGGGTCGCAGGGATGTCCTCCCGTTCCCGAAGATGCCCGGCTCGCTCTACCACCTCTCGAAGGTCCACGATTCGCACAACATCCACTTCGCCTGCCGGATCTGGGGGCTGCGCGCGACCGACCTGAACCAGGGTGTCGTCTACGGGATCGAGACCGACGAGTCGGTGCAGGACGAGCGCCTGATCACCCGCTTCGACTACGACGAGTACTTCGGGACCGTGCTCAATCGTTTCTGCGTCCAGGCGGTGATCGGGCATCCGCTGACGGTCTACGGCGAGGGCGGCCAGACGCGCGGATTCCTGAACATCCGCGACACGCTTCAGTGCGTCGAGCTGGCGGCTCAGAATCCGCCCGACCTGGGCGAGTTCCGGGTGTTCAACCAGTTCACGGAGCAGTTCTCGGTCGCCGAGCTGGCGGAGCTCGTGAGGCGAAGTGGCGCGGAGCTCGGCTACGAGGTCGCCGTGCACAACTATCCGAACCCCCGGATCGAGGCCGAGCGCCACTACTACAACGCCACGAACACCAAGCTCATCGATCTGGGTCTCAGGCCCCACTACCTGGGCGAAGAGCTCGTCCGGTCGATGCTCAGGATCATCGAGCGCCACAAGGAGCGGGTCGTCGAGCGTGCGATCCTGCCCCGGACCCGGTGGAAGCCCGGCGAGCTCGAGGGCGCGATGTCACGATCGAGCGAGGCGGGCCCAGAGCGCGTTCCGTAGCGCCTGCCGCGATCCGAGCAGACTCGACTTCGCGCCCCACGCGCCCCCACGCGAGGGGGTATTGGGCAAGTAGGGCAACGATGGCGATCGAGCGCCGCCGCTGTCCCTTCAACGGGCGCGCCCTCAGAGCCGATTGAAGAGTTAACCGGCCTATGGAAGGTCAACACTTCAAGCGGCTCCGGGCATCGACGCCGTTGAAGAGTTAGCGGTCGCCCGGCCGATGAGGCGCTTTGTGCCCGCTCTACAATCATTGCCCCATGCGCGCCGCGGACGCACTATGTGAAGCGCTCAAGGCCGAGGGCGTCGAGCACGTCTTCGGCATCCCCGGCGGAGCCAACCTGCCGACCTACGACGCGCTGTACGACGCGGATCTGATCCACATCCAGTCGCGCCACGAGCAGGGGGCGGGGCACGCCGCCGAGGGCTACGCCAAGGCGACGGGGCGGGTCGGCGTCGCGTTCGCGACCTCGGGTCCGGGCGCCACCAACCTCGTCACGGCCATCGCCGACGCGATGATGGACTCAGTCCCGACGGTGTTCATCACCGGCCAGGTGCGGACCGAGCTCATCGGCACGGACGGCTTCCAGGAGGCCGACGTCACCGGGATCACGCTCCCAGTTGTCAAGCACTCGTTCCTGGTGACCGATCCACGCCAGATCCCGGCCTATATCCATCAAGCGTTCCACATCGCCTCGACCGGTCGCCCCGGCCCGGTTCTCGTCGACGTCCCCCAGGACCTCTCGCGGGCGGAGATCGACTACGAGCCGGCCGCGGGCCCGCCCGACCTGCCGGGCTACAAGCCGCCGACGGAGGGGAACATCAAGCAGATCCGCCTCGCCGCCAAAGCGCTCGCGAACGCCCGCAGGCCGGTGATCTACGCCGGAGGCGGGGTCATCAACGCGAGCGCCTCTCAGGAGCTGATCGACTTCGCCACGTCGGACAAGTTCCCCGTGACCCTGACGGTGATGGGTCTCGGCGCGTTCCCGGCGCCACACGATCAGTGGCTGGGGATGCTCGGCATGCACGGGACGCGGACGGCCAATTACGCGATGGACAACGCCGACCTGATCATCGCCGTCGGGGCGCGGTTCGACGACCGGATCACGGGGAAGCTCTCGGAGTTCGCTCCCCGCGCCAAGTTCGTGCACATCGACGTCGATCCGGCCGAGATCTCGAAGAACGTGCCCGCCCACATCCCGATCGTGGGCGACGCGAAGGACGTCCTGCCGAAGCTGACCCGAGAGTACCGTGCGCTGAAGGCCGACTCGGCGCGACTCGAGGATTGGTGGGAGAAGCTTCGCGGCTGGCAGAGCGACCACCCGCTGGGGTACGAGGACTCGAGCGACTCGGTCATCAAGCCCCAGTTCATGGTCGAGGCTCTGTACGAGGCCACCGAGGGGGATGCGATCATCACGTCCGACGTCGGCCAGCACCAGATGTGGGCGGCGCAGTACTACCACTTCAAGCGGCCGCGCCAGTGGATCAACTCCGGCGGCCTGGGGACGATGGGCTTCGGGCTCCCAGCGGCCATCGGCGCCAAGGTCGCGTGTCCCGACGAGACGGTCGTGTGCCTGGCGGGCGACGGGAGCCTGGTGATGGTCTGCCAGGAGTTCGCGACCGCGGCCCACCACGGCATCCCGGTGAAGGTCTTTCTGATGAACAACGGCTATATGGGCATGGTCAGGCAGTGGCAGGAGCTCTTCTGGGACGGCCGGTACAGCGCGGTCGAGTTGGGCGACAGCCCCGACTGGGCCAAGCTCGCCGAGGCCTTCGGCTGGACCGCGATGCGCTGTGACGACAAGCGCGAGCTCACCGGCCAGATGCGAACCGCACTCGAGACCGGCGGCCCGGTGCTCCTCGACGTGCACGTCGACAAGACGGAGAACTGCTTCCCGATGATCCCGGCCGGGGCCGCGGCAAGGGACATGGTGGGGTGAGCTAGCCGTGGAGGCAGGAACTCCGGAGCTGGTCAGGCTCGAGGACCTTCAGGTCGGCAAGACCCTCACCGGCCGGAAGCACGTTCTGTCGCTGCTGGTCGAGAACAAGCCGGGCGTGCTGGCCCGGATCGCCGGGCTGTTCTCCCGTCGCGGCTTCAACATCGACACGCTGGCCGTCGGTCCCACCGAGGACCCCGACACCTCGCGTATCACGCTCACCCTCGATGGAGCGGTTCACCCGATCGACCAGGTGACGAAGCAGCTCCACAAGCTGGTCAACGTGATCAAGATCCGCGACATGGAGCCCGATCACACGATCGCCAGGGAGATGGCTCTGTTCCGAGTCCAGGCCGGTGTCGAGAACCGCGCCGACATCATGCAGTTCGCGGAGATCTTCAAGGCGAAGATCGTCGACGTCTCGCGGCGCACGCTGACCATCGAGGTCACGGGCACGAACGAGAAGATCGATGCGTTCGAGCGGATGATTCGCCCGCACGGGCTGATCGAGATGGCCCGCACGGGCGAGGTGGCGATCAGCCGGTCGCGTGCGGACGCCTAGCCGCCGGTGATCGCCGCGGCCGAAGCCCTCGGCTCGTTCGAGTCGCTGCTGGAGCGCGCGGGGCGGCGCCGGGCGCTGATCAGCGTCACAACCGAGGTCGAGGTCGAGGATCCCAGCGCGATCGTCTTCGCCTCGCGCCGAGCGGACGACCGCTGGTTCTGCTGGGAGCAGCCCGATCGCCGCGGCTTCGCGCTCGCGGCCCTGGGCAGTGTCCACGAGGCCATCTCAAGGGGGTCCAGGCGGTTCGAGGAGGTCGCGGCTGCCTGCGCGGACGCCGTGCGCGGGCGCTCGCACGATGAGCCGCCTGACCTTCCCGCCGGAGCGGGGCCGGTCTGGGT
The DNA here is from genome assembly GCA_036265555.1 of Solirubrobacterales bacterium. Classification (GTDB taxonomy): domain Bacteria; phylum Actinomycetota; class Thermoleophilia; order Solirubrobacterales; family 70-9; genus AC-56. The sequence goes on along the minus strand of DATAOX010000147.1, from coordinate 8,474 downwards.
CGGCGGCTTCGCGTTCGATCCGGATGGCGGCCGGGAGGGCTCGTGGGCATCGTTTCCCCCGGGCCTGATGGTCCTTCCGGAGCTCCTCCTTCACCGCGAGAACGGCCGCGCGCACCTGACCCTGTGCGCGATGAACGATCCCGCCGTCGATCCGGCCGACACGACGGCGCGCATCGCGGCTCGGGTCGCGGGCCTTCACGACCGACCCCTGCCGATGCCGGACCCGCACCCGACCGGAACCGTGCGGATCGCGAACGCCTCGCCTCCCGGCCGGTATGAGCAGGCGGTCGCCGCCGCTGTCGACCGAATCAGCCGGCGTGAGCTGGAGAAGGTAGTGCTCGCGCGGGAGGTCATGGTGGAGGCCCCGCGTGCGCACGACTCGGCCGCCGTGTTCGGTGCCCTGCGCGAGCTCTTCCCGAGGTGTTTCTGCTTCTGCTGCGGCTCGCCCGAGGGCGCGTTCCTCGGGGCGAGCCCGGAGCTCCTGGTTCGGCGCAGCGGGTCCAGCGCGGCCACCGTGGGGCTCGCCGGGTCCACGAGGCGGAGCGCCGATCCCGCGGTCGACGACCACCTCGGCGAGCAGCTCCGTACGTCGACCAAGGACCGCTCCGAGCACGAGATCGTCGTTCGTCGGATCGAGCGCGCCCTGCGCCCCTATTCGGTGTGGGTCCAGGCGGCCCACGAGCCCGTGCTGATCAAGGTCGCCAACATCCAGCATCTCGGCACGCCCATCCACGCTCAGCTCGCCGAGCCCCGGTCCGCGGCCGAACTCGCCGGCCGGCTGCATCCCACGCCCGCCGTCGGAGGCGAGCCGCGAGAGCGAGCGCTTCAGGCGATCGACGAGCTCGAGGATCTCGATCGCGGCTGGTACGCCGGGCCGGTCGGCTGGATGGACGTCGTGGAGGACGGTGAGTTCTGCGTTGCGCTCCGCAGCGCCCTGCTGCGGGATCGAACGGCCCATCTGTTCGCCGGGGCGGGCATCGTCGCCGAGTCGCAACCTCGCGACGAGCTCGCGGAGACCGAGTTGAAGCTCGGGGCCCTGCTGCCGCTCGTCACCGGCTGATCGCTGACAGCGCCTCTGCGGCTCGGTCCGCGATCCGGCGATGCACCTGGACGTTGGCGCGACGGTCCACTGGAACCTCGATGATCGCCGTCCCGGCCCTGGCCACATGCGCGAGCTCGGCGATGTCATCCACCCGGATGTGGCCGAGGCCGTGGAGCTCCGCGACTCTGGCCGGCGCGATGCCCAGCGGCGTGCCGAGGATCGCCTCGAACTCCTCGCGCTCGATTTGCTCGGCCTGCGGCAGGAATTCGAAGATGCCGCCGCCGTCGTTGTTCAAGACCACGATGCGGACCGGCGGACCGTCATCCTCCAGCGCGGCGAGGCCGTTCATGTCGTGGTACAGCCCCAGATCGCCGGTGACGATCCAGGTCGGTCGCCCCGTCGCACTCGCGGCGCCGATGCCGGACGAGACGAGCCCGTCGATCCCGTTCGCGCCGCGGTTGCACAGCACCCTGACCGCGGCGCCGCCGGGCCGGACGAACGCCTCGCAATCGCGAATCGGCATGGACGACGCCACGTAGACGAGGTCCCCGTCGCCGTAGAGGCGGCCCAGCGCGGAGTGGGCGCCGGGTTCCGTCGGGCCGTCGAGCCGCTCGAGCTCCTCCTCGATGACCGCCGCGACGCGCGCGTCGGCGTCGAGCCACGCGGCGGTCCATTCGGGGTCCGCGCCAGTGTCGCTGAGCCGGACGGCGAGCCCCTCTGCCGCCGAGCGACCACCGGCTCGAACGAGCGTCTCCGCTTGCCGCGAGGGCTCGTTCCAGCCACCGCTCGCATCGACCACTACCTGTCGGAGGTCCGGCAGTGACGCGAGCCATGCCCTTAATCCCTTGCTCGTGGGCATGTCGCCGAAGCGGATGACGAGGTCGGGGACGAGGATCGCCGGGCGCGAGCGGGCGATCGTGTCGTAGGTCCACACGACGGCGCTGCGATCGTGGGCGCCTAGGCGGAGCTGCGACGTCGGCTCCGCGAGGATCGGGAAGCCCGAGCGGCGAGCGAGATCCGTCATCGGATCGGCCAGGTCGGGGTCCGGCTGCCTGCCCGCGACGATCAGACCCCGCCGCGAGGCGCTGATCCGCTCAGCGATCTCGTCGAGCAGCGCTTCGTCTGCGCCTCGCGGGCCGGTGGTCACGGCGGTCAGCGGGCGCTCCCCGCGGCCCGCGAGCGCCAACTTGGATGTGGCGGTGACGTCCTCTGGATGCGGCTCGGGGCCGAGCGGGTCGCGCCAGGCAAGGTTCAGGTGGACGGGCCCGGGGCGAGGGTCGCCTCGCGCGGCGGAATAGGCCCGGCACGCGACCGAGCGGTAGTGCAGCAGGCCGGCGTCGTCGGCGTCATGCGTCCCGACCTCGCAGAACCAGCGAACGGCGGACCCGTAGAGCTTCAGCTGGTCGATCGTCTGACCCGCGCCGATGCCCCTGAGCTCCGGCGGGCGATCGGCGGTGAGCGCAATCAGCGGAATGCCGGACTCGTCGGCCTCGCAGACGGCCGGATGCAGGTTCGCGGCGGCCGTTCCCGAGGTGCACAGCACCGCTGCCGGGCGCCCGCTCGCCTGAGCTGCGCCAAGGGCGAAGAACCCCGCGGAGCGCTCGTCGACGATCACCGCGACCTCGATCGCCGGATGCCGCCATAGGGCGAGGGCGAGCGGCGTGGACCGCGAACCCGGCGCGAGGGCGGCGTGCCGGACGCCGCAACGCGCGAGCTCCTCGACCATCGCCGAGGCAAGAGCGGTGTTGCGATTGGCGGGGTCCACCGATGCGAACGGTACCTGGGCGCGAGGTGCCGGCACTGGCGCGGCGCCGCTACAGATCGACCTCCACTTCCATCGCGCCCCCTCCCGCCCATTTGGTGTCGTAAGGGCCGAGCACCTTCTCGATCAGCGCCTCGATCGCCGCGTTCTCGGCGTGGATGAGCCCGGTGAACCTGGTGATGCCGGCTTCGCGCGCGCGTATGACCAGGGCATTCAATAGCGCCGTTCCCAGGCCGATGCGCATCCAGCGATCACCGACGCCGACTGCGAACTCCGCCGTCTCGGGCTCGTCGTCGCGGCGGACATAGCGCGCGGTGCCGAAGCTCTGGCCGCTCTCGGGATCGACCGCGATCAGCGCCTCATGGCGGACGTGATCGATGGCCGTCAGATAGTCGAGTTGCCTGCTCGAAAGCCGAGGCTGGGGGCCGAGGAAGCGCATGAAGATGGACCGCGCGCTGGCGCTCTGGAAGCCCTCGTTCAGCCTCGTCCGGTCCCCCGGATCGATCGGTCGGATCAACGCATGGGTCCCGTCCCGCAGCTCGACGATCTGACCGGTCTCGCCCATGGCTAGGTCCGGTGACGCTCGAGCGCGGCCTCGTCGATCTCGACTCCGAGGCCGGGTCCCTCCGGTGCGTGCAGCGCACCGTCGCGAACCTCGCATTCCGCCGAGGCGATCGTGTCGGCGAACAGGAGCTGGGTGGCCAGTCCCTGCGCCAGGCTGGCCCAGGGTGCGGCCGGGCGCAGCACCTGTGCGAGGTGCGCCGCAGCGGCGATCCCGACCGGCCCATCGAGCGCGCTCGAGAGGTACACGGGCAACTCTGCGGCGATCCCGCGGGCGGGCCCCATGCCGCCGACCTTCGCGACCTTGACGGTGGCGAGCTGACATGCGCCGAGATCCTTCGCTCGACGGGCGTCCTCGGCCCCGTTCACGCTCTCGTCGGCGGCGATCGGGATCGCCGTCTGGTTGCGCACCGCCGCGAGGTCCTCGAGGTCCGCGGCCGGCTGCTCGGCGAGCTCGATGCCGTGACGTTCCATCGCCGTCAGCCGCAGCACCGCGTCCTGCGGGGTCCAGACCCCATTCGCGTCCACGCGCAGCTTCGCGGCCGGTCCGACGGCGTGGCGCACCGCTTCGACCTGGCCGACGTCGCCCGGCACCCCGACCTTGAGCTTGAAGGTTCGGAAGCCCAGTTCGGCCCAGCGCTCCGCATCCGCGGCGACGGCCCTGGGCGGCCCGGCGACCAGGGTCGCGTTGCACGAGACCGGTTGGCATGCCTCGGCACCGAGCAGCCGCCAGAGAGGCATCCGGGCGAGCTTCGCATCGAGGTCGAGGCGCGCCATCTCGACCGCCGCTCGTACGGGCGTCGAGAGGCCTCGCCCCGACCAGCGCGGCGGCAGCGGATTCGCAGTCGGATCGAGCCCGGTCAGCTCGGGGGCGGCGCTCTCTTCGATCTCCCGGGCGAGCGCCGAGGCCTCGGCGCCACCGCGCAGCGACATCGCGACGGCCTCGCCGAAGCCCTCGATCCCTTCGTCCGTCCGCAGCCTCACGAGGACCATCTCACGACGCTCGAGGCGACCCCTGGCGGTCACGTACGGGTGGTGGAACCGGAGGGCGAACGGTACGGCCTCGACCGCGGTGATCCTCATGTCCAGGTAGCGATCAGGAGGCCGGCGGTCAGCAGGAGGCTGAATGCCGCGAGCAGGGCGCCGGTCCCCGCGAGCGCGCCGTTGAGCGCCGGGCCGTCGGTGCGGGTCATGACGGCCGTCAACGGACGATGAACCAGGGGCGTGGCAAGGAGGATGAGCAGGCACCAGGCCGAGCCCCCGGTCGCCACGAGGACGATCGGAACGGTGACGAAGGCTCCGCCGACGAGGCTGGCGTAGAGGTTGCGCGTGCCCTGGCGCCCGAGCCGCACCGCCAGCGTCATCTTGCCCGCCCGGCGATCGGTGTCGATGTCGCGCACGTTGTTGACCACAAGGATCGCCGCTGCCAGGAAACCGATCGCCAGCGACAGGCCGAAGGGGAGCCAGTCCAGGCGCTCGAGCTGCACGTAATAGGAACCGTTGACCGCGACCAGGCCGAAGAAGAGGAAGACGAAGACCTCGCCGAGCCCGGCGTAGCCGTAGGGGCGCGGCCCGCCGGTGTAGAGGACCCCGGCCAGGATCGACACCGCGCCGACGATCAGGATCACGACCCCGGCCACCGTCGCCAGGTAGATGCCCGCGGCCACGGCGATCCCGAAGGCCACCCAGGTCGCCACCAGGACGCGCCGAGGGGCGACCAGCCCCGAGGAGGTGACCCGGACTGGGCCGAGTCGGTCGGCGCTGTCCGCGCCGCGCCTCGCGTCCGAGTAGTCGTTCGCGAGGTTCGTCCCGATCTGGATGAAGATGCTGCCCACGAGGGCCGCGAAGAACGCGGCGAGCCTGATGTCGTCCACGTGCTCTACGGCCGCGGCAGTGCCCACCAGCACCGGCGCGATCGCGGCGGGCAGCGTCCGCGGGCGCGCGGCCATGATCCACAGCCTCACCGGCCGCCTCCTCTGCTCTCGCTCCCTGGCGCTCCAGACATTGAAACTCGCTCGCTCGCTCTCGCGTCCGGCGGCGGCGGAGTCTGACCTACTACGGCCGCTTCGGGTACTTGCCGAAGTCCGGGCGGCGACGCTCCACGTAGGCGTTCCGGCCCTCCTGCCCCTCCTCGGTCATATAGAAGAGAAGCGTCGCATCGTGCGACAGCTGCTGCAGGCCGGTGATCCCGTCCTCGTCCGCATTGAAGCTCGCCTTCAGGAGGCGGAGCGCGAGAGGGGAGAGGGCGTTCATCTCCCGACACCACGCCACCGTCTCGCGCTCGAGCTCGGCGACCGGCACGACTGCGTTCACGAGCCCCATGCGGAGCGCCTCCTCCGCCGAGTAAAGCCGCAGCAGGAACCACACCTCCTTCGCTTTCTTGACCCCGATGTTGCGGGCCAGGAGGCTGGCGCCGAAGCCACCGTCGAAGCTTCCGACTCGCGGCCCCGTCTGGCCGAACCGCGCGTTGTCAGCGGCGATGGTCATGTCGCAAACGAGATGCAGGATGTGTCCGCCGCCGACGGCGTAACCGGCGACCATCGCGATCACCGGTTTCGGCAGGCGGCGGATCTGGACGTGCAGGTCCCCCACGTCGAGGCGACCCACGCCATGGTGCGCGACCTCGTCATCGCCCATATAGCCGTCGTCGCCGCGGATGCGCTGATCGCCGCCCGAGCAGAAGGCCTCGCTTCCCGCTCCGGTGAAGATCACGGATCCGACATCGAGATCGTCTCGGGCGCGGTCGAAGGCGTCGCGGAGCTCGGCGAGCGTCTGGGGGCGGAACGCGTTGCGGACCTCGGGTCGGTTGATCGTGATCTTGGCGACGCCGTCGGCCTTTTCGTAGAGGATGTCCGTGAACCCCTCCGCGCTCCGCCACTCGATCGGGGCGTAGAGCTGCTCCTCGGGCGGCGCCTGCTTGTGGCGAATCGGCATGTTCGGAATTATCCCTGCCCATGCCCAAGGGGGACTCCTCGCCGTGAACCTCGACAACTGGTTGGCCCAGCGGGCCGAGACCTGTCCCGACCGCGTTGCGGTCATCGCCGACGATGTCGCGCTGACGTATGAGCAGCTCGAGGCCAAGGCGACGCGCGCGGCGCGGAGACTGGCGGCTCGCGGGGTGCGCCGGGGGGCGAGCGTCGCCATCGTTCGGCCGGCCGGCCTGGAGTACGTGATCTCGATTCATGCGCTGATGAAGCTGGGCGCCGTCCTCCATCCGGTGAATCCGGATCTCGCGGCGCCGGAGCTGGAGGCGGGGCTGCAGCGCATAGCGCCGGCCCTCGTGGTGACCGAATCGGACCACGCGACGATGAGCGAGGCCGACCTGCCCCTGCTCGGCGAGCACGATCTCGATGCGCTGCAATGCCGAATCCTGACCAGCGGGACCACAGGCAGTCCCCGTCCCGTGGGCCTCACCTACGGGAACCACCTCTGGAGCGCGGTCGGATCCGCGTTCAACCTCGGCATCGACCCGGGCGACCGCTGGCTGTGCTGCCTGCCCCTCTACCACGTGGCCGGCCTGGAGATCGTGATGCGGTCGGTCATCTACGGGACGGGCACCGTCGTTCACGACGGCTTCGACACCGAGCGGGTGGCCGAGTCGCTCGAGCACGACGGGATCACACTCACATCGCTGGTCACGACGCAGCTCGTGCGGCTGCTGGAGGCTGGGGTGAACCTGTCGCGCCCTCGCGCGGTTCTCGTCGGCGGGGGGCCGGTCCCGATCGAGATCTTGGAGGAGGCGATGGAGCGAGGCGCATCGGTCGTGCAGACCTACGGCCTCACCGAGACGGCCTCCCAGGTGACGACGCTCGCCCCGCATGATGCCCGTCGGAAGCTGGGCTCGGCGGGCCGCCCGCTCCTGACGACGCACCTACGCATCTCGGAGGGAGAGATCTGCGTGCAGGGGCCGGTCGTCGCGCCCGGTTGCGCGGACGAGGATGGCTGGCTCCACACGGGCGATCTCGGGCGAATCGACGACGAGGGGTTCCTGTATGTCGAGGATCGCCTGGGCGACGTCATCGTGACCGGCGGCGAGAATGTCCTGCCCGGCGAGGTCGAGGAGGTCTTGCTGCGGCACCCCGCCGTCGCCGATGCCGCGGCCGTCGGCCGCGTCGATCCCGAGTGGCAGGAGGCCGTCGAGGCCGTCGTCGTCCTGCGCGATGGCGCGGCCGCGGAGGCAGCGGAACTGCGAGAGCACTGCGCCGAGTCGCTCGCCCGCTACAAGGTCCCGAAGCGGATCCGGTTCGCGAGCGAGCTGCCGCGCACGCCGTCGGGCAAACTGCTTCGCCGCGCGCTGCGCTAGCGACCACGAGGAGGATCGGATGGACCGAGCAGACGTCGCCCGCTGGCTCGACGAGTACGTAAAGGCCTGGAAGACGTACGACCGCGACGGGATCACGGCGCTCTTCACCGAGGACGTCGAGTACCGCTACCACCCGTACGACGAGCCCATCACCGGTCGCGGCGCAGTGGTGGAGTCGTGGCTCGGCGAGGGGGAGCACGAGGACGCCTCGAGCCGCGACGAGGAGGGCACCTACGACGCCTCGTACGCGCCCGTCGCCGTCGAGGGCGATGTCGCCGTCGCCATCGGCTCGAGCACCTACTACGAAGACCCGGGCGGTCCTGTGGACATCGTCTACGAGAACTGCTTCGTGATGCGGTTCTCGGACGACGGCCGCTGTCGCGAGTTCACCGAGTGGTACATCCAACGGCCGCACGCATAGCATCAAGCCGATGAACGACCAAGACATCTTCTACGACGGCGACGCCGACGTCTCGTGCCTCGAGGGCAAGACCATCGCGATCCTCGGCTACGGGTCGCAGGGCCACGCGCATGCGCTCAACCTGAAGGACTCCGGCTGCGAGGTGATCATCGGGCTGCGCCCGGATTCGGCGAGCCGCGCGGAGGCGGAGGACCAGGGGCTGGACGTGGTCGACGTCGGCGACGCGGCGAGCCGCGGCGACGTTGTGATGATCCTGCTGCCCGACGAGAAGCAGGCCGAGGTCTGGGACGCGGAGATCCGCGACGGGATCGCGCCGGGGAACCTGCTGATGTTCGCCCACGGCTTCTCGATCCACTTCGGGCAGATCGAGCCACCCGCCGAGGTC
>DATAOX010000146.1:0-2195 GCA_036265555.1 Solirubrobacterales bacterium | reverse complement strand
CGCGTCGTCGTCGAGCGCGTGACGGGCGTCCTCGTGCACCTCCTCGACAACGATCACGAGCGTCTCATCGGAGGCCGGCCGGTAGACGCGGATGACGTCGCCCTCCTCCTTCACGGTGGTCGGGCCGGGCATGTAGTTGAGCGGCTTGTAGCCCTTCTCGGCGTGCACGCAGAGTGAGCCGTCGTCCTTGAAGAGGATCACCCGGTCGCCGGCGCCGAGACGGGTGGTCGCGCGGCCCTGGTAGGCGATCTCGCAGCGGGCGACGAGGATCCTCATGGAGCGTCAGAATACGCGGGTGCCCGGGCCTCGTGGTGGAACTGCCTTCGATCTCGTCGTCATCGGCGGCGGCGCTGCGGGGTGCGTCGTCGCAGCCCGGACGGCAGCGGGCGGAAACCGGTCGGTGCTCCTGCTCGAGGCGGGGCCCGACCGGCGCGGCGCTCTCCCCGCCGAGTTCCGGGACGGCTGGGCCCTTCCTCAACGCCAGCTCGACTGGGGATACGCATCCGAGCCCGACGCGCGCGGCGAGGTCGAGAGCGTGCGGAGGATGAAGCTGCTCGGCGGCACGTCATGGCTGACACGATTCGCCGTGCGGGGATCGCCGGCCGACTACGACGGCTGGGCCGCCGACGGGAACCCCGGATGGAGCTTCGACGATGTGCTCCCATACTTCACTCGCCTCGAGGCCGACGCAGAGTTCAGTGACCGGCCTTGGCATGGCAACCATGGCCCGATGCCTTGCGCCCGCTATCCCGACCTCGACCTCGCTGACGTGACGGGCGCGGCCCTGGAGGCGCTCCCGTCAGTCGGCATTCCGCACGTCGAGGATCACAATCAACCCGGCGCGGTGGGCGCCGGCCGAATGCCGATGAGCTCCCGCGACGGCGTCAGGGTGACGACGGCCGACGCCTACCTGACGGCCGACTCGAGCCCGGCGGGGTTGACGATCCGGGCCGGGGCGGAGGTCTCGGACATCCTGTTCGACGGGTCGAGGGCGAGCGGGATCAGGCTGGTGGACGGGACCGTGATCGAAGCCGGCTGGGTGGCGCTCTGCGCCGGTGTCTACGGCAGCCCCGCCATCCTGATGCGGTCCGGCGTCGGACCGGCCAACCACCTGCAATCGATGGCGATTCCGGTTCGCGTCGACCTGCCCGGGGTCGGGTCCAACCTCGCTGACCATCCGACCGTCGACGTCGACTGCGGCGCGTACCGCGGACGGATCAGAAGCGCGCCGATCCTCCACGTGATCGGCACCTTCCACAGCTCGAGCTGCAGCGCCGGGGGTGCGCCTGACCTGATGTTCTGGATCAGCGACCCGGGAGGGGAGCCACCGACCTTCGAGATCGCGGTCGTCCTGCTCAAGCCATACTCGCGAGGGCACGTTCGGCTGCGGTCCGCCAACCAACGGCAGGCGCCGGCGATCACACTCCCCGGACTCGACCACCCCGCCGACGTCGCGCGCCTGGCCGAGGGCTACCAGCGAGCGCAGGGCCTCGCACGAAGTGCAGGGATCGCGCGTCTCACCTCAGGCCCCTCCGGGCCGATGCCCACCGAGAGGGACGCACGCGCCGGTGTCAAGGCCGAGCGATATTCGCTTCCCCACACGATGGGCACCTGTGCCATGGGACCGCGGCCGCAGGATGGCGCAGTCGTGGACTCCAACGGAGGCGTCCACGGGACCGAGGGCCTCACCGTCATCGACGCATCGATCATGCCGGACGTCATCTCCGGTTTCCCTCACATACCGACCGTCATGATCGCCGAGCGGCTCTCCGAAGTGCTCGCATCGCGGGTCTGACAGCACTTCGCGGGCCTTTGTCGACCTGTAGTTGAGCGGCCTTAGCCTTCCCGGCGTGCACGCAGAGTGAGGCGTCGTCCTTGAAGAGGATCACCCGGTCGCCGGCGCCGAGGCGGGCGGTTGCGCGGCCCTGGTCGGCGATCTCGCAGCGGGCGACCAGTATCCGCTCCTGGAGAGGCTACTCGCCGAGGTTCTTGGCAAGCTCGGCACGCAGCTCAGGATCTGCGATTGTTGCGCCGTGTCCGCTTCGGTCTCGTATGCCAGGAGCGACGGGCTCCACATCGCCTATCAGGTCGTGGGCGACGGGCCGGTCGACCTGGTGGTGGTGCAGCCGTGGGTCGTCAGCTTCGAGCACTCGTGGGATGTTCCGCCCATCGCCGCGTTCTTCGAGCGGATGACC
>DATAOX010000145.1:0-19711 GCA_036265555.1 Solirubrobacterales bacterium | reverse complement strand
GAGGTGGAGCGATCGGATGGCGACGTCCACGGCGGCACGCTATCGACGCCGGACGTCAATGCGCTATGAGCCGGACGCCGCGAGCGAAGCTCTCCGCCTGGATGAGTCGCAGGGCCTGCGGCTTGGTCAGCGCGAGGGTCGCCGTCCACTGATCGTCGTCGGAGGGCGAGTAGTCGTTGACCGATGAGTCGCCGCCCTGCGATAGGGCGAGGAGGCGCACCTCCCTCGCCGCAATGTAGGTGCGGCCGCTGCCGCCGCCCGGGCCGGGCTCCGTCGTGACGACCACGTCCACGCGCGCCCCGACCGGATCCGCACCAGACGCGGCGAGTGCCTCGGCTCCGGTGACCGTGATCTGGACCGGCTTACGCCCCGCCCCGATGCGCGCGCGGCCCGAACGCGGTTCTCGCCCGGAGCCCGGGTCTTTGAGCTGAGAGGCGAGGACGTATGACCCGAGCGCGATCGCGGACGCGGGCGCGCGGCCGAGGGCCTCCTCGGGGCGGGAGAGCGCGCCCGGGGGGGCGAATCGCGCCGGGACGCGTCTCGTCTCGAGGATCTTGTCGGCCCCTTTCGCGGGGATCTCCTGGTGGGCCGGGATGCGTGCCGTCGCCACGACCACCGAGCGAAGCGGCCCCAGCTCGCTCCGGATGTCCGAGCGGTATCCGCTTGCGATGGCGGCGGCGACGCCGGCGCAGGCGAGCGCGGCGCATCCGAACGCGACCGCCCGCGCACGCCTGCTCATGCTGCGGTTTGGACCGTTGGGCGTTCGGCACCCGAGTCCAGCGCGGCCGTCGCCACGGTGAGCGCCCGCGGGGCAAGGGGCAGCTCGAGCACCGCCGCTGTCCCCGCGGGGCCCCGCAGCATCCGGAAGCTCCCGCCGTGCTCGGCCGCCACCCGGGACGCGATCGCGAGCCCGTGGCCGTGGCGCGCGTCCACCGACCACGCGGGACGCCCGCGGCCTCCACCGCTGTCCCGGACCGTGATCCGCACGCCGCCAGCGCAGATTTCAGCCTCGACCGAGACACGAAGCCCGCCGTGGCGGAGCGCGTTGTCGATGAGGTTGTCGAGCGCCTGGGCGAGGCGGTCCGGATCGGCCAGGACGGTGATCGTGCCCGCCCGCCAGCGCAGGACGAGCGACCGGCGCATCGTGGCGGCAATGCCGCGCCACCGTTCGACCGCGGGCTGGACGAGCGCGCGGCAGTCCACCGGCCTCAGCTGCAACCGGCGCCCAGTGCCGTTGATCTCTCGATCGAGGTCGTCCAGCGCGCAGATCACGACGCGCAGCGCGTGGGCGCCGGGGCCCTGGCGCGATCCGGATGAGAGGACGAGCGCCTGCAGCGGCCGGCGGAGCTCGTGGAGCGCGCGATTGAGGGCATTGCGGCGGCGGGAATCGCGGAAGCGCAGGCCCGCGGCGACCGCTGCGATCGTCGCTCCCACCGGCCAGCACGCAAGACCGAGATCGGCGATCTCCATCCCGCCTCGGTCACCCCTCGAGCAGGCGGTAGCCGACGCCCCAGCAATTGACGACGTAGCGGCCCTTCTCAGGATCGAGCTTTCGCCGCAGGCGGCTGGCATGTGAGTCGAGCGTCCGGGTGCGCCCCATCGAGCGAAAGCCCCAGACCTCGCGCAGCAGGTCCTCCTTGGTGAACACGCGATACGGATCCGCCGCGAGCGCGCGCAGCAGCGAGAACTCCTTGTTCGCGAGCTGCACCTCGCGGTCGCCGACCCGGACCTCCCGTCGCGATGGATCGATGAACAGGTCGCCGAGGCGTCGTGGCCCCTCGCGGCGGCTGTCGCGGCGACGGAGCACGGCGCGGATGCGCGCGGCCACCTCGTGGTAGTGAAACGGCTTTGTTACGTAGTCGTCGGCGCCCTCCGCGAGCCCGCGGATCCGGTCGACCTCCGTGGATCTGCCGGACAGGACGATGACGGGAAGCGCCGGGTCGAACCTCCCAGTCGGTCCCGAGGAGGCCCGGATCTCGCGGAGCACGTCGAGGCCGGAAGCGTCGGGCAGCCGCAGATCGAGCAACAGGAGGTCCGGCTCGTTGTAGTGGCAGAGGCGAAGCGCGTCGGCGGCGGAGGGCGCGGCGAGGGCCCGGAATCGATCGGCGTGCAGGTGATCGCACAGCAGGTCGAGCGTCGGCACGTCGTCCTCGCAGACGATGACCGTCGCCTCGGGCGCGGATCGCGGCAGCATCACGCCGCCGGGGACGCCGGAAGCTCGAGGACCGCTCGGGCGCGCCGTTCCACCGCGATGCGGCGAGGTGGCACGTGGTGGCGCACGGAGACCGGCTGCGAGGCGTCGCCGAGGAAGACGAGGTCCAGGGCGAACCGCATCCCGAACGTGTGGACGCAGCGGCAGCGCGGGATGAACAGCCCGGGCCCCGCCGCATCACGGTCGAGATGCGCCAGCCCGAGCAGGCGGGATCCCGGGGTCGCGGCCATGGGTATGCGGAGCCCGCACACCTCCCTGACGGGCAATCCGCGGAATCGCGCGGCCACCTGTTCCCGGGCGTCTGGCACGCCACCTACAACCCCATTCCGCCCCGGAACGCCCCGGCATCGAAGGGCGATCTGAACCTAATGGACCTCTCCGGCCGTAACATGCTCAGGTGGCCACGCTGCCGAAGCTCGATCCCATGGCGGTAGCGGAGACCGGCGCCAGGCTGCGCGCGAACATCCAGCAGGCGGTGAAAGTCCGCGACGAGGTCGTGCGGGACCTCCTCGTCGCACTCCTGGCCGAGGGCCACGTCCTGATCGAGGACTACCCGGGGGTCGGGAAGACGGCCTTGGCGCGCGCCCTCGCCCGCTCGCTGGGAGCCGAATATGCGCGGATCCAGTGCACCGTGGACCTGCTGCCGGCTGACGTCATCGGCACCAACCTCTTCAACCAGCGCGAGGCGCGATTCGACTTCCGCCCCGGGCCGGTCTTCGCGAACATCGTGCTGGTAGACGAGATCAACCGCACGTCACCGAAGACCCAGTCCGGCCTGCTCGAGTGCATGCAGGAGCGCCAGGTCACGGTGGACAAGCAGCTTCACGAGCTCGCTCGCCCGTTCATCGTGATCGCGACCCAGAACCCGATCGAGTACGAGGGCACCTACCCGCTGCCGGAGGCCCAGCTCGATCGCTTCATGGTCCAGCTCGCGCTGGGCTATCCCGGCCCCGCGGATGAGGCCGACATGCTCGCGGCCCACGGCGGTCGCGACGTCGTGTTCGACCTCGAGCCGGTCGCGGACGTCGGCACCATCCTCGCTGCGCAGGCCGCCGCCGCCGCCGTCCACGGTTCGGAGGCGCTGCGCCGCTACGTCGTCGCCCTGTGTGGCGCGACGCGGGAGGACTTCCGCACGGAGCTCGGCGCCAGCCCGCGTGCCGCACTGCTGTTGTTCCGCGCCGCGAAGGCGCTGGCCGCACTCGAGGGCCGCGACCATGCCCTGCCGGACGACGTCCAGGCGCTTGCACCGTCGGTGCTCGAGCACCGGCTGCTCCTGGCCCCGGGAGCGACCGGGGAGGATCGCCGGGCAGCCATCGCCGACGCGCTGGAGCAGGTTCCGGGGCTCTAGACCATGCCGTCACGACGCGCCACGCTGTTCCTCGCGGTGGCGATCGTGCTCGCGGCGGCGATGTTCGACGCTCCCTCGCTCTACGTCGTGGGGCTCGGCCTGCTACTGGCGCTGGCGGCGGCGCGGCTGTGGGTGCGACTCGCGACGTCTGGGGCCGGTCTCGACCACACGACGGGCCCGCGAACCATCGTCGAGGGAGAGGCGTATCCCATGCGTCTGGCCGTTCGCGGTGGCCGCGTGCGACTCGCAGCCGCGACGGTCACCCATCCGCTCGCCGCAGAGCGGGTTCCCGTCGGCCGGCGCCCGAACGCGACTGCCGAGCTCGAGCTCTCCGGGCTCAGGCGCGGGTGGCAGCGGATCAAGCCCGCCACGCTCGTCCTCGCCGATCCCCTCGGACTGGCCCGCGCCGAGGTCCCATCGGCCGATCGACCCTCGGTGCTCGTGCTCCCACGGGTCGAGGACATCGTCCTCGAGGCGAGTGGGGAGAAGGGCGGTGATGAGGCGGTATCCACCGGAGCGGACGGCGGTCACGGTGCCGGGCTCGGCAAGCGGTCGCTCGATTTCGAGATCGATGGGCTGCGGACTTACCGGCCGGGAACGCCGGCGTCGCGGATCCACTGGCCGATCCTGGCACGGACCGGCGAGCTGGTGGAGCGCCGCCTCGTGGGCGGTGACGACGCCTCCCCGATCGTGGTCGTGGATGCTCATCGACCGCGCGATGCGATCGCGCTCGACCGCGCCGTTCGCGCGGCGGCGTCCCTGTGCTTCCATCTCGCCTCGGCGCGCGGTTGCGCGCTGATCCTGCCCGAGCAGCGGTCGCCGCTGTGGATCGACCCCCAGCTCCGATCCTGGCCTCAGGTTCACGCGAGCCTCGCGATGGTGGAGGCATGCGCGTCGCCACTCAACCCTCGGATCAGGGGGCTGGTCGGAACGGTGTTCTGGGTGACCGCGGCCGCAGACATCCCAGCTCTCCCATACTCGCTCTCGAGCGCACGGTCATATCTCGTCGCGGCACTCCCACCGGGGTTGGGTGCGCGAGCCTTCGATGTCGCCGGCTGCGAGGGTCACCTGCTCGAACGAGCACGGCCCCGTGCAGAGGCGAGGGCCGCGTGAGCGCCGTCGCCACGGTCGGCCGGCGTGCGCCGGGGCACCGGCTCGCGGACTGGGCCGCGTCCCGAGAGCTCGAGACGCCCCTTCGCTTGATCGCGTTCGCTGCGCTCGCGTCCTACGTCGGCGCGGCCTGGGTGGCGATGGTGGTCAGCCCACCATCCGGGCGGACGACGCTCGTGATCGTCATCGCCGTCGCGGCGGCCGTCGCGATGTCGCTGCTCCGGGATCGCCGCGTGCCCCGCCTGGCCGCACATGTGCTCGCGGCGGCCATCGCGGTGGGCGCGGTTGCGCTCGGCGCGATGGCGATCGGGGTGCCCGCGCGACTCGTCCTGCCCTGGCACTGGGGCGAGCTCGCCGGCAACCTCGGGACGGGGCTCGGGGGGCTCTGGACCGCCGACTATCCCTACACCGGCAGCGTCGGGTGGACGCGCCTCGCACTCCTGCTGGGGCTCCCGGCGGCCCTGGGGGTCTCGCTGGCTTTGGGATTCTGGCCGACTCGCGCGCCGCGGCCTCGGCTGCGCACCGCCGCGCTGGTCGTGCTCCTGATCGCGTACGGCACGAGCATGACCGTCGCTCCGC
Organism: Solirubrobacterales bacterium; assembly: GCA_036265555.1. Lineage (GTDB taxonomy): Bacteria > Actinomycetota > Thermoleophilia > Solirubrobacterales > 70-9 > AC-56. The sequence goes on along the minus strand of DATAOX010000145.1, from coordinate 14,462 downwards.
CGAGCGACCCGCTGCTCCGCGGCCTTGGGCTCCTGCTGCTCGCCTCCGCGTGGCTTTGGCTGCCGGGGTCCGGGCTGCGCCGAGGCGCCCTCGGTGTGGTGCTCGTGGCCGGGTGCGGGCTGATCGCTCTTCCCGTGGCGTCTGCGCTCGACGGCAGGCAGCCGTGGCTGGACTACCGGCACTGGGGGTCGAGCCGCGCGGCGGGACCGACGGAGGCGTTCACCTGGGACCAAGCGTACGGCCCGCTGACATGGCCACGCGCCGGCCGGCAGATGCTGAGCGTTCAGAGCCCGCACCCGTACTACTGGCGGGCGGCCGTGCTGGACCAGTTCGACGGCACGAGCTGGGTCCAGTCGACTGGCCCGGGGACCGCGCCCCTCCAGCTGCCGCAAGGGTCGGCAACGCATCTGAATCCCGCCTGGATCCACGACGTCACCTACACGGTCGACCACCTTCGCAGCGACCTCGCGGTCGTCGCGGGCACGCCACTCGCGCCGCCACAGCTCGACGGCTTGACGGTGGTCGACCGCGGGCTGCTTCTTCCGTCGAATCGATCGCTCACCGAGGGAGACTCGTACACCGTTCGCAGCTACATCCCCGACCCGAGGCCGAGCCAGATGCGTCAGACGCCTCAGCGGGTCCCGGGCGCGCTCGCGCCGGATACCGAGCTCACGCTCCCCGACGGCAGGCCAGTCGACGTGCCGCTCTGGGGAGCAGCCTCGAGCGGCGAGGAGGATCGGACGCTCTCTGCCTCCGCCTACGGAGGCGTCTATTCGCTCGCCCGTCAGATCACCGCCGGCCGAACCACCGAATACGGCGCCGTCAAGGCAATCGAGAGCTATCTCGGCGAGCATTACCGCTACAGCGAATTCGCCCCGATCAAGCGCCTCGCCCTGCGGACGTTCCTGCTCGATGTGCACCGAGGGTACTGTCAGCACTTCTCCGGCGCGATGGCCTTGATGCTCAGGATGGTGGGGATTCCCGCGCGGGTTGCGGCCGGGTTCAGCCCCGGTCGGCCGGACTCCAACGGCAACTATCAGGTGACCGACTTCGATTCCCACTCATGGGTCGAGGTGTACTTCAACCGCATCGGCTGGGTGACGTTCGACCCGACTCCCGCTGGGTCCCCGGCGCAATCTCGCACGAGTGGCCTGGGCGCCTCGATCGCCTCGCCGGCGAGCTCGCAGGCTGACCTCAAGGGGGATCGCCGGCGCAAGACCAACGGCGCCAGCCCGGACGCCACCCTGAGCGGGCCGGGCCCGGGCGGGTCATCGCTACCCCCGGTTTGGGTATGGGGCGGGCTGCTCGCCGGCCTCGGCGTGGCGGGGTTACTGGTGGTTCGCCGACGGCGGTCCGTCGTCGACGATGTCGACGATGCGTACCTTCGCGAGGTCACGGCCGCGCTCAGGCGCCTCCGGTCATGGGATTTGCGAGGCGCGACGCTCCTGGGCTTGGAGCAACGCCTTCGGGCCGAGGGTGGACCGGGCGCCGCCGCGTACCTCGCGCATCTCCGTGAGGGCCGCTATGGGCCCGAGTCGCCCGGACCGCCAACTTCCCGGGACCGGCGAGCCGTGCGCCGTGACCTCGCCGCCGGTCGCGGCGTGTGGGGCCGGATGCGCGCGCTCGCCGCGATGCCTCCGTGGGGTCCGGCGGCCTGAGTTGCAAACCGCCGTTCAGCGTCGACGCCAACCACCCAACTCCCCCCCGCAATCGTGAAAGATTCGAGCGGTCCGGGCGGCCGCGGACATGGGTCAGATCGGGGCCGGGATACGAAGGCTGTGGAGAAGGCAACTCGCAGAGGGAATTACGACTCGGGCTCCGATTACGTCCTCGAGTATGGAGAGCTCCGGTTCTCGTTCAACGAGGACGACTTCGCGCAGCGAGTGGAGCAGGCCGCGGTCAAGCTCGACTTCGTCGACCAGGGGCTCGAGGGCGATGAGGTCACCGATCTGCTCGAGCTCGCCGTTAACGGCGAGATCCGCGAGCCCACCTCATCGCTCGGCGAGCACATAAACCAGCATTGGACCGAGCTCGTCGGGCCGGCCAGCCGCAGCCTGGTCCACTGGATCCGGCGGCTGGTGTTCCGCGGCGCGTGGCTGGACCAACGCGTCAAGGAGGGTGAGCTCGACATCGTCTTCGACCCGGAGACCCAGAGCTTCGGATACGTGCAGCCCGAGCGCGACTCCGAGCCCATCGAGCTCTCGCGCGAGCCCTCCTGGGCCCGGCTCGCGTACCGCCGCTAGTCCCTACAGGCTCGCCAGCAGCTCGGAGTTCGACGCGGAGTGCTCGATCCGCTCCCGCAGGAGGCTCGCGGCCTCGGCCGGGTCGAGGTCGGCGAGCAGCGAGCGCAGGCGCCGGATCGCGGTGAGCTCGTCCGGATCGCGAACCTGGTCCTCGTTGGAGATTCGGCATTCGGCCGCCCGTACGGCGGGGAAGATTCCCGCGGAAGCGAGGCCCGCATCGAGCGTGATCAGAGAGTTCTCCGTCGTCACGACCGCGCGCTCGGCGGCGCCGTCGTCCTCCGCTCCCTCAACCACGGTCGCGATCACCGTCAGGGACCCAGCCCCCTCCTCGGCAAGCTCCCGGGCCGAGCCGAAGAGCGCCTTGACCTCTGCCGCGTCCCCCCCGGGCCCGCGTCCGCCGGCGGAGGCGGAGGCGACCGCAATGCGCGAGAGCGAGTCGACGACGAGCACCGCATCCCGGCCGGATTCGGCCAGTCGCTGCGCGCGCTCCCGCATCAGCTCGGCGACCCGCACCTGGTCCTGCGGTGCCAGATCCGCGGTGGCCGTGGCCACCTCACCCCGCGGCAGGGCCTCGCGCCACGCGGTCGCCTCCTCGGGTCGTTCGTCGATCAGCAGGACGACGAGCTCGGTGCGCTCTCGACCCTCGATCGCGCGCGCCAGGTGGCGCAACAGGGTGGTGCGACCGGATCGCGGAGCGGCCATCACGAGCACCCGCTGGCCGAGCACCAGTGGGGTCAGGAGGTCGACCGACCGCGCCAGGACGTCGCTTCCCTCCCCCAGGGGTAGGCGCCGCGTGGGGAGCACCGGCGTCAGGGTCTCGAACGCCGGGCGGCCCTCGGTGGGGGGCTCGCCCCCGTTGACCCGGTCCACGTGCACGAGCGCGCGATGCCGCTCACCGCGGCGCGGCGCCCGCGCGGGCCCCGCGACCTCGTCGCCGGGCCGCAGCTCGCAGCGCCGGATCTGCGACGCCGATACGTAGACGTCGTCGGGCCGCGCCGTCACCCCACCGAAGCGGAGGAAGCCGTAGCGCTGCGGCGTGACCTCGAGCACCCCGACGACGTCCGTGGTCTCAGTCTCCTCGAGATGCTCGCGCTCGGGCGCCTCCGGCGGCTCGCCGTCCCGCCCGCCGACCTCGGCGATCAGCTGCTCGCGGCGAAGGAGGCGATAGCCCGGGATCCCCAGGTCAGCTGCGCGCTCGTGGAGATCCGCGAGGGGCAGCTCTTCCAGCTTCTCCGCCATGGCGGCGGCAGGATATCCGCGACGCCTATCGCCCGCCCGCACTGATCCAGTGCGAGGGGTCGATGCCCTCGGCCGCGGCGACGTCCACCCAGGCCTTGGCCTCCCTACCCACGCGGCCCCGGCCCCAGCCGAGCTCCCTGCCCATGACCTCCGCAACACGCAGGACCGAGTCGCTCGTCCGGAGGGCGGGTGCGGCCAGGAGTCCGAGACGAGTCCGCCGCAGCAACACGTCGGCAACGGACCGGGCCTGCTCGAGTCGGGCCGCGGTCGCGGCCTCGGCGAGCAGATCCGGCTGGCCGGAGACGATCGGCCGTGCGAGCTCGGGTCGCTCGCCGGCGAGGGCGAGGACGCGTCGGGCCGCGTGGCCGTAGCGGAACGCAAGGAGCTCGCGCCACCCGTCCGGCAGAGTGCTTTCATCCAACCCGGCCGGCGGTTCCAGGTCCTGGTCCGAAGCCGGCATCCCGAGCGGTATCTCCGATGTCTGGCACGGCGCCTCGCGCCCTTCCCGCTCGGCGATTCGGTCCACCACCTGTTTCGCCATCCGCCGCCAGGTGGTGAGCTTGCCGCCCGTGATCGTCAACAGTCCGGATGACGTCTCATAGAGCTCCGCCGTCCGGGAGATATCGACCGATTTCCGCGGATCGCCGGTCGATATCAGTGGGCGCACGCCGGCGTAGGCGCCGGTCAGGTCGCTGGGGGCGATGTCGGTACCGAAGAAGGAATTGGTCGCGTCGAGGAGATACTCGATGTCCGCGCTCGAGGGCTTGACCCTCGCCAGCTCGCCCTCGTAGTCGTTGTCGGTGGTGCCGATGAGCGCACGTCCGTACCACGGCAGCGCGAAGATCGTGCGCTCCCCACCCGCCGGCACGATGCAAGCACCGCGCCCAAGCGGCAGGAGCTCCTGGGAGATGGTGATGTGGGTACCGCGGCTCGGCGCGATGCGGGGAAGCTCCTCCTCGGTGAGGATCTCCTCGGGCCTCACCCGGTCCGCCCACACGCCGGTGGCGTTCACAACGTTCGCCGCCCGCACCTCGAAGCGCTCTCCGGTATCGACGTCCCCGCACACGACCCCCGCCGCGCGGCCCGCCTCCGAGCGCAGCTCGATGACCTCGGCACCGTTTACGAACACGGCGCCGAACCGCTCGGCCTCACCCAGCACCGTGAGCACGAGTCGGGCATCGTCCGTCTGGCAGTCGTAGAAGAGGTAAGCCTCCTTGGGGTCGCGCCCGCCCAGGGCGGGGACGAGCTCCGCGGCGTCCGCGCCCGGGATCGTGCGGTGGCGATCCGGCGCCCAGTCCTCCTCGGCGGGCGGGTCGAGGTGGGCGCGCTCACGGGAGCGCTCCCGGGCCTGCCGTTCCCGCCGCCCCTGACCGACGCGGGTGGTGGCCATGACGTCGTACATGTTCAGCCCGATCCCGATCCGCCGGCTGCGGCGCGCGTCACCCAGCGTGGGCACGAGGAACGGCGTCGGGTAGACGAGGTGCGGCGCGAGCTGGACCATGAGCTGGCGCTCCAATAGGGCCTCCCGCACGAGGCCGAGGTCGAAGTTCTGCAGGTAGCGGAGGCCGCCGTGGATCATCTTCGAGGAGCGGCTGGAGGTCCCCACCGCGTAGTCGTCGCGCTCCACCAGAGCCACCGAGTAGCCACGGGACGCCGCGTCGAGTGCCACGCCGGCGCCGGTGATCCCACCGCCGATGACGACGACGTCGAAGCTGTCGGTGCTGAGGGCCTCGAAGGCGTCGGCGCGGGAGAGCATCAGTCGAGGTAGGTGGCGATCTCGCTGACCGCGGCGCGCTCGGGAGCGACCTTGTCCTGTACCGGCTTCCCCAGGTGGATCAGGCTGACGAATCGCTCGTCGTCGCCGAGCCGGACAGCCGCGCGGCCCTCGGGGGTCCGCAGCACAGCGGGGGTCCGCCAGTAGCCGGCAAGGCCGCGATCGTGGGCCGCGAGCAGGACGATGTACGCGGCGCACGCCGTCGCGAGCAGATCCTCCTCGCGCCGGACGTCATCGCCGGACCGGATGCAGGAGCACACGACGAGGGTGGGCGCGCGGTCCAGCTTGGGGGCGGCCGCGGGGCCGGCCGCCGCCTTCAGGCGGTCCATCGCATGCGGGCCGATGACCCGGAAGCGCCACGGGTTGGTCAAGTTGTGGTTCGGGGCCCAGCGGGCCAGCTCGAACAGTTCCTCGAGGGTCTCCCGCGGGATCGGCTCCGATTTGAACGCCTTGTGCGTGCGGCGCGTGCGGATCGCGCTGGCGGTGTCCATCGCCCGAACACGGTACCCAGGCCCTCAAGGAAGACGGCGCCGGTACCAGAGGAAGCCGACCGCGAGCGCGAGAGCCAGAGCACCAAGGCCTCCGAGGATGTATGCGGTCGCATTTGAGCCACCGTCGTCCGGCGCAGCCGCGCTCCCGGCCTCGACGGGAGCGCTCAGCGGCACGGCCCGGGTCCGTTTCCCACCGGCGGGGTGCGTCATAGTCGATCCGCCACCGCCCTCACGGACGTCACCCGATGGATGGTCGCCGTCGGCCGCCGCCGCGGTTGTCGACGGGGCGCCGCCGGGCGCATGACTTCCGGAGGACGTCGTCGTCGCAGCCGGCGCCGAGCCCGACGTGGAGATCGAGCCCGGCCCATGGCCGCCGCCACGATGCTTGCGGTGGTTTTGGTGCCGCGGCGGACGCGCCACCGGGCTCAGCGGAAACGCGCTTCGCGTCGCGGCCACCAGCGCCTGTCCGGTCACCCAGACGGGGGTCTGGTCGCTCGCGGCGGAATAGGCGTAATGGCCATCGCCCCGCTGCCGCTTCGCGAGGTAGGAGAGCGACGAGTGGCGTTGTTCGCGAACCCGCGCCGGGTTGACGCCGGCGGCGACGAGCCCCTGGATCGCCCAGGCGGTCGACTGGCTGTTCGAGCTGCCGCCGCCGCCCAGTGCAAAGCCCCCGTCGCGCTGCTGCGTCCGGCGCAGGTAGGCGACGCCATGCCGCATTGCATGGTGGCCACCGCTCGCCGCCGCGAGGCCCTGAAGCGCCGCGCCGGTGCTGTCGGCATCGCTCGGGGCGCTGGACTGGAACCCCCACCCCCCGTCACCGTTCTGCGCGCCGCGCAGCCAATCAGCAGACCGCGCCACCGCGGAGCTCGACGCGCCCGAGGCGCGCAGCGCCAGGATCCCGAAGGCGGTGAGGTTCACCTGTCCGCCGAAGGACCCGCCACCGGCCCGGCGGCGGCCGAGCTCGGCCGGCAGGTTCCGGCCGGCGAAGTGGCGGGAGTCGACGGTCGCGCCCTCGAGCGCCAGGATCGTGCGCTCCAGGTCCCCGACCGAGCGCACGTGCTTGATCCGATCGCGGAGGTATCCGATCGCCGTCGACCCTCCGTTTCTGACCGCAAGCGGGCTCCGACCGGCGGCCTCCAGCCCGAGGGCGGCCCATCCGGTCATCGTGGCGCTGGACGAGCCGCCCGGGTCGACGCCGAAGCCGCCGTCGGAGCTCTGCGCCCGCTCGAGCCAGGCTGCGGCCGCTCCCGGGCTCGCATCCGCGCGCGCCGGGGACACGACGCTCAGGCCGGCCACCGCGAGCAGCAGGGCGAGCGGGGCGGCGCCTGCCGCGCGCCACCGGAACTCGAAGCGCTCCCGGTATCGAGCGATCATGCGGACGAGCGCCGGCCCACCCGCCAGGGCGAAGACGACGTTTCCCGTCGCGTGGGCCACGTTGAACGGGACACCACGAGCCGAGATCGCCAGATAGCGATCGAGGGACTGCTCCCCGCCGTAGCTCACCATGACGGAGAGGTCGAGTAGGGCGCCGTATGCGAAGCCGGCGAGGCCGCATGCCAGTGCCAGCCCGATGCGACCGACCCGGCCTCCGGTGAGGGCTCCCAGCGCCGCTCCCCCGAGCCCCACCATTCCCCATCCCGCCATCTCCCAGGGGGTCCACGGCCCCTGTCCGAGCCACATGTTGGAGACGAGCGCCGCCAGCGCGCCGACCGCGAATCCGGGCGCGGCGCCGAGCGCGAGCCCGGTGATGAGGACGATGTCGGTGGTCGCGACCACGTTCGGGATCGGCGTGAGCACGAGCCGACCGGCGACCGCGAGCGCGGCGAGCGCGGCGACCAGGGCCACCAGCCGCGCGGGCGGATGGGAGCGCTCGTACCAGGCGAAGCCTCCGACGAGCACGGCCGCTAGCAGCAGATATGCGTAGGCCTCCCAGGTCACCGCGTCTCCCTGATCGGCTCCCACACGGCCGGGTGCGAGCGCCCACGGAGGATCTCGGCGCCGCGTTCCGGCAGGATGGCCCCGCCCGACCCGAGGATCCGTGCCACCTCCGTCGCGAAGTACCAACCGCCAGCGAGCACGTCCGCGACCGGCCCGTCCGCAATCGTCTCGCCGGTCCCGAGGAGCACGACACGCTCGGCGAACGCTGCCGCGAACTCCACGTCATGGGTCGCGATGACGACCGCCGTTCCCCGCGTCGACAGGTCCCGCGTCCACCTTGCGAGCGAGTCCTTGCGAGCGCGGTCGAGACCGCGGGTTGGCTCGTCCAGGCAGATGAGCCCCGGGAGATCGCCGCCGGCGCCCCGGCCGGCCATCACGAGGGCGAGCGCGAGCCGCTGGCGCTCGCCGCCCGAGAGATCCCGGGGATCCGCACCGCCCGCCCATTCCAGGCCCACCGCCTCGAGCGACTGAGCGCCCGCCTCGCCCGGAAGCTCCTCCCTCACGCGCTCGCGGACGAGCAGGTCGCCTGGAGCCTGGGGAAGCAGAGCGCACCCGGCGGGAGCGATGACCTTGCCGCGTGCGGTCCGCAGCCGGCCGGCCGCGGACCGGAGCAGCGTGGTCTTCCCGGCACCGTTGCGGCCCATGAGCGCGACGCGCTCACCCCGCGATACCCGCAGGTCGATGCCGCGCAGGGCATCGCGAGCCCCCGTGCCGTGGTCCAGCTCGACCCACGCCCCCTTGCCGACGAGCGCGGGCTCCCTCGCGCCTCCCGGCCGGCGGGCCGCTGTCCGTGGCGCCGGCGCCCGGCTCAGCTCGAGGCCGCGATGGCGCAGCATGGACCGCGCCTCCTTCACCCCGACAGGCGGCGGCGTCAGGCCCGCGAGCTCGAACAGCCTCGCTCCCGGCGTCGCCAGAGCCGGATCGTGATCGAGTGCCCAGCGCACGAACTCGCGCGGGCTCCCATCGAAGGCGATCCGCCCGTCGGCCAGCGCGATGGCGCGATCGGCTGCCGCGAGACATCTCTCAAGACGATGTTCCGCGAGCACGACCGCTGTCCCCCACTCCTCGTTCAACCGCCGGAGCAGGCCGATCAGCTCGTCGCCGGCGACCGGATCGAGCTGCGACGTCGGCTCGTCCAAGAGCACCAGGCGCGGGCGTCCAACGAGGGCAGCGGCGAGCGCAACCCGCTGGAGCTCGCCCCCCGACAGAGTGTCGACGGTCCGGTCCAGGAGGTGTGGCATCGCGAGCGCCAGTGCCACCTCCTCGACCGCCCGAGCCCGCGCCGCAACCGACTCCGCGCGCATCTCGAGCGGCAACTCGAGCTCCGCCCTCACGGTCGTCGACACCACCTGCGTCTCCGGGTCCTGCGCCACCAGCCCGACCGCCGCGCCGAGGTCCGCCGGCCCGTGTTCGCGCACGTCCATCCCGGCCACCGCGAGCGAGCCCGCCGCCTCCCCGCCATGGTAGTGCGGAACGAGACCGCAGCAGGCACGCAGGAGCGTGGTCTTACCCGAGCCGGAACGTCCCGCCATGACGACCAGTTCCCCCGGCTCGATGTCGATGTCGATTCCGGCCAGGGCATCGCGCGACGCCCGCGGATAGCGGTACGTGAGGCGGCGGATGCTGACCAGCGGATCGCTCATGGGCGCCTCCAGCCCGGCCTTCCCAGCAGGGGCAGCAGCGCCGCGGCGACGATCGCCGCCGCCAGGAGGAGCGTGGCACCGTCGGCGGCGATGCTGAGCCTCGGGTAGGCATCGAATCCCGCGACACCTGCGATGCGTCCGGCGATCCCGATGGCACCGATCCCGAGTCCGGCGGCCATGAATCGCACCCCGTACCGGGTGCGCGGGCCGCCCCGCGCCGATCCAGGCGCTCCCAGCGCGTAGCCCCGTAGCTCGAGCGTCGCCGCGATCTCGACTGCGCGATCGAGCGATCCCGCCACCAGCCGGCGCGCCAGCGCCGCCCGGCCGACCGGGGCGGCGGCCGGCCCCCGCAGGGCCGCCGCCTCACCCAGCCGCGCGTAATCCGCCGCCGCCACCGGCACGAGCCGAGAGATCAGCGTTGCGGTCAGCGCGGACCGCCGCGCGAGCGGCCGCAGCATTCGCAGAACGCGGTCGGGGTCGACGCAGGCCGAGTGCACCGCGAAGGCCATCATCACCACCACGATCCGCAGCGCCAGCACGGCGCCCTCCGCCAGCGCCTCGGCTGTCACGTCCGTCGGACCGAGGAGCGGAAGCCACAGCCCGTTGACCACCACCGAGTCGCCACGCTGCGCGACGAGACCGTTGACGATGACGATGAAGACGCCAAGCGCCATGCCCCACTTGAATGTGACCGCGAGCGCCCTCCCGGCGCGGCTCGCGAGCCCGGCGATGACCGCGCCGGCTCCTGCCGCTGCCAGGACGATCGGGTTCGAGTAGAGAAAAGCGATGAGCGCCAGCGAACCCAGGTACACGGTGGCGGACAGGGCATCGGTCCGACCGAGGCGGGTGCGCCGAGGCACAAATGCGAGCGGCGACCTCACGAGCCGCCTCGGCGAAGGATCGGAAGCGGCGCTGCCTTCCCCGACAGCGCAGCGATCGCGTAGCGGCTGCGGAGCCGGCGCCCGCTCAAGTCCTTCGCCGCCCGACGCACGGCGCCGGCGCCGGACCCGGTGACGATCCAGGTCTGGGGCGCGCCGGCCCGCCCGAGCGCCGCGACGAGGCCCGCCCGGGTCCCGAAGTCCCGGGCCGGCGTTCCGCTCGGGTCGAGACCGATGAGATGCCAGCGATCCTCTCGAACCGATCCCTTGAACGTCGCGAACACGCCGTTGCTCGCGGGTCCTCCCCGGAATGCGTCGACGGCTGGATCCCGGCGGACCCGCGTCCAGGTCCCGACGAGGAGCCGGGGGGTGGCGTTCCCGGCCGTCCCGTCGGTGATGGTGGCCCTGGCTCCGACCGCGGCGAGCCTGGACTTCGCAATCTCACACGCGGAGTGGACGTCGGCGCACTCCACGGCGGCCGGCTTCGGTCGATCGGAAGAAGCCTGCGCGAAGGGCTCCGGCCACGCCCCGACGACGGCCGGAACGCTCATCGCTCCCGACCAGTCTCGGTAGTCCCACCAGATGCGGTCACCGCCATTGACGTGGACGTCGGCCGACCCGACCGGCGACTCCGTTCCGTTGACATAGAAGAACCAATCGCTCGAGCCGGTGCCGGCGAGACCGTTGATGGACTGGACGAACCCGCCGCCGTAGCGAGTGCTGATCTCGGCCTCGTCGTCGAGGAAGCGGATCACGGTCTCCGAGGACGGTGGATCGTCCTGGCTCGCCGAAACCAGGGTCTTCGAGCCGTAATCCCGCGTGACGGTCAGCGTGGCCGTGCCGGAGGACGACGCGCCCGGCCCGAGGCCGCAGCCCGCGGCCGAGGCGGCGAGCGCCGTCACCACGGCGAACCGTGCAGCCGCGCTCGTCATCCCATCAGCGCCTGCTCACCCGCTCGCAGCTCGAGCCGATCTGGTCGTTTCGGTCACCGCGGCCGAGGATCACCTGATCGCGACCGCCGCCGCAGCTGACGTCGTCCTGCCCACCTGTGCGCAGGTCGACGACGTCCGCGCCTCGGCGGGCGTTGATGCGGTCAAAGCCGCTTGTTCCCTTGATCCGGTCGGCGTGGTTCGAGCCGTAGATCCGCCTGCGGTGGGCGTCCGGGCACTTGCTGGAGCCGGCGCTCACGCAGACGGTCACGTGGTTCGAGGGGATGTCGTTCGGGGTGCCGGTCGCGTCGAGCGCCGCTGAGCTGGTCAGACGCACCCGGAGCTCGCCATCCGAGTTCGTCGTTCCGAGGCGACGGCTCCCGGCGTAGACCCCGACGCCGCTCGCCGGGGTCGACCTACCCTGCCCGGTGAACCGGACGACCTTGGCGGTGAACGGCGCACCCGGGCGGGCCGATGCCGGCGCCCGCAGCGCCAGCTCCCGCGGCCCGGACGACGGCTCCGAGCCGGAGGTGAAGTACCACAGGATGTCGTCGCCGTTTCGCACCGGCGTGAGGCTCGCGCCTGTCGACGAGGTCCGGTGATCGGTGATCAGATCCCAGTAGCGGAACCCGACCGTCGTGAAGCCGCCGATCGAGCACACGCCAAGCCCGAATCCGTCGTCGACGAACGCATCGCTCAGGACGAGCGGCCTCAGGTCGGGGTCGGATGCGAGGGCGTCCTTCACGAGCCCCAGAGCGTCCGCGCCGTCGAGTCGATACCGCTTGTCACTGCTGCGTTGACCGAAACAGTCCTTCGACTGCTTCGTCGATCGCACCACGACGGGTCCCGTGTACTGTCGGAACTCCGCGAGCGTCCGGCCGGTGTTAGTCACCACCCGCAGGTCGGCGAAGTGCGTCTCAGCGGCCGCGGATCCAGCCGCAGACGCGAAGACGGCCACGGCAGCTGCCATTGCGGCTCCGAGCCGGTAACGAGGTCTACTCATGCATGCCACCCCTTCCTCGAGGGTCGATCGGGCTGGCCGCGTGGACAGGTCTCCTGGCTTCCGGGATCTCGGCGCCACGCCTTCCCAGGGACGCTGGGGCGTCCCCAGTGGCTGGCCGCCTGGGCCTCGCGGCGCCGTGCTACCCGGTCACAGTGGCGGGACCGCGCCGGATCTTCACCGGACTTCCCTTGACCACCGGCCCTTATGTCGGCGGCAGTCTATCCCCCGTTATCCGGCGTTTCTACCCCTGGCGCTCGGCGACCTTACGCCGGAGCTCCTCGACCACCTCGGGCATCGACTTGCGCATCCGCGAGAGCTCCCAGTGCTCGATCTTGATCACCCGCAGGCGTGAGGTGGCGGTCACCGTCGCGGAGCGCTCCTGCTTCTCGAGCAGACCCTGCTCCCCGAACACGTCGCCGGGGCCGAGATCCGCCAGGTGCTCTCCCCCGCGCTCGACCTTGGCGGTCCCCTCCTCGATCGCGAAGAAGTGGTTCGAGTATCCGCCCTCCTTAACGACCACCTGGCCCTCGGCGAACTCGTCGGTCTCCGCGAACGGCGCGATCTTGCGGAGCTTCTCGTCGGGGACCTCGGCGAACAGCGGAATCGTCTTCAGCAGGCTTACGTCCAAAGCTCCCTCCGGTCGTTTCGCGTTGGAACCTAACCGATGCGTATCGGAGGCGTCGCAGCTACCGCGCCTCGGCCTGGATGTCGAGGCTGAACCGCACGTCGTCGTCGACGTAGTCGGCGTCGAGCAGCTTGTCGTCGAGGAACTCGGCGGCACCGGGATCGACGAACACCCTCTCCGCCTCGAGGACCTCGTCGCCCTGCTGCGGTCCCGCGACGACCGAGAGCCGGAGGTCGGTGCGCGTGTTGCCGGCGTCGTCGGCATTCTCCTCGCGCGTGATCCGGAGTCCAGCGCCCTCGGGTACGCCCTCGGATTCGACTATGCCCCTGATCGCCGTCGCCGCGTCCTCGCTGATCGCAAGCACCTGCGCTCCCTTCGAGATGGACCCTGGCGACCTTAGCCGACCTCGGGCAGGTCCCGCACCTCGGTCGGGGCCGGCGACGGCTCGCCCCTCGGCTCGAGCACGAAGATCTCAACCGCCAGATCCGGATCCTGGTGAATCTGGCTCATGTGGGCGATCACCCTCCGGCCGGTGGCTTCTTCCACCACAGTGGTGAACTGCTGCTCCATCGCCATCTGGAAGCTGCGTCGCATGGCATAGACGGCGTCGACGTCGCCCTGGTCGATCAACGTTCGCTCGACCGTGGTGAACCCGCCCCGCAGGATCGAGATCACGGTGTCGTCGACGATGTGAGTCTTGGCCTTGGTCGGGCCCTTGCCGTAGAAGCGGCTGTGCAGCTGTACCAGCCCAGTCGAGATCTGCGCGAGCGTCTGACCGCCCGTTGAGCCGTGCTGGATGCCCTCCACCGCTCGCCTCACCTCCGTTCGGTGGCCGGCTCGAGCACGAAGAGCTCGACCGCCAGGTCCGGGTTCGTGTGGATCTGACTCATGTACGCAATCACCGTGCGACTGGTGGCGTCCTCCACGACCGCGCGAAAGCGCCCCTCCATGGCCATCTGGAAGCTGCTCCGCATGTGGTGTACCGCATCGGACTTCCCGTCGGCGATCAAGGTGGTCTCCACCGTCGTGAAGCCGCCCTCGAGGATCGAGATCAGCGTGTCGTCGAGCATGTGGCTGCGCGCCTTGGTCGGCCCCTTGCCGTAGTACTCGCCGTGAAGGCGCACGAGACCGCGCGTCACCTCGTCCAGCGCCCCTGCCCCGGTTCTGTCCGTTGTGCTCATACGAGTACTTCCTTGACGACTCTCGGGCGCGTGCCCGACTGGGCAGAGTCATCCGAAACCCGACGGGCAACCGGTGATTTAGGCTACCACCGCTCCGCTGCCGTCGCAGGCCGCCGCGGAACCGGGTTCGCCAGCCACGTGCAGCTCGACAGCCACGCTTCGCGGTGGAGGTCTTCCGGTTCGAGCCGCTGAGCTGAAGCAGCGTCTCAGCCGCGAGTACACTCACCTGACAGTCGTGGGACGGTCCTCGGACCTCGGCTGTGGAAGCTCTCTACGGCACTACCCCCGATCTGAACGATCGCCGGTTGGGCTCGCGAGCCGATCAGAGTAGGTATCCGGGAGGCCCTGCATATGGAAGTTCGAGTACCCGAGGCGACCGCGACGCCGTACGTGGTGGAGGTCGAGGGCGAGGTCGATATCGCGACGGTGGGCGATCTGGAGGAACCCGTCATCGGGGCGATAGAGCGTGGTCGGCGCCCGGTGATCCTGGACCTGAGTGACTGCGGGTTCATCGATTC
>DATAOX010000144.1:0-3730 GCA_036265555.1 Solirubrobacterales bacterium | reverse complement strand
GTCCGCGCGGCGGGCGATCCGGCCGCCGCCGACACCGGTCGTTCGCTGGCCGCGAGCCTCGGTGCGGAGGTCGCGGCGGACGAGAGCGACCATGGCGACCTCCTGGTCCTGGGGTCGACCGAGGGCGGCCGGCCCGGGCGGGTGACGCTGAGCGCCTCCGCCGGCTACGAGCTCGAGACGGCCGCGGTCCCCGTGCTCGCGGTCCCGCGCGAAAAGCCGGTCCCCTTCCCCGCCCGCGCGTACGCCGAGGCGTAACCGTCGAACGGTGCATTTCCCGCGCTCAGCGCGGACTTTGCACCGCTCGATGGTTGGGTTGGTTGGCGGGGGGGTGTAGGGCTACTCGGCGGCCGCGAGGGCCTGCTGCAGCTTCGCGAACGTCTGCGGCCCCTGCAGGGTCTGGACGATGTTCCCGTCCGCGTCGAGGACGAACGTGGTTGGCAGGCCGTTAAGGCCGTACTGCGTCCCGACCTTCTGGCTCGGGTCGCGGAGGATCGGATACCGCCAACCGGACTTCGCGATGAACTCCCGCGCGCCGTCGGCCGAGTCGCCCCAGTCCACACCGACGAGCGTCGCCCGATTCCCGAGGCCGTCCGAGAAGCGCTTGAGCTCCGGCGCCTCCTGCTTGCACGGCCCACACCAGCTCGCCCAGAAGTTCACGAGCGCCGGCTTGCCGCGAAGCGAGGCGAGATCAACGTGCGGCCCGGAGAGCACCTGGCTCGGCAGCTGCGGCGCCGGGCGGCTGGCTGCTCCGCCGCCCGCGGTCACGACCTCGGCAACGACGACGCCGGCGATCACGAGCGCCAGAATCCCCAAACCGATTGCCCGTCCCCGGGTCACGGCAGGACTCAGCCCTCAGGAGCTCGCGAGTATGGGCACGTCGTGGGCAATCTGCTGCGGCTTGAAGTTTGAGGGATAGAGCGTCGTGATCTTCCCGCTCCCCGAGATCCCGTAGACGAGCGCCGAGTGCTCCACCGCATCGGGGTCCTTGCGAGACGGGTTGGACTTGGAGACGATGTTCCAAGCGTTCCAGACTTTCTCGAGCTGCGTCCTCGAGCCGAGCAGGTACTTCATCCGCCCCGTCATCAGATGCTCGGCGAGGAACTTCTTGACGGTGGTCGGGGTGTCGCCCTTCGGATCAACCGACACGGCGATGATCTGCATGTCCTTCGCCTGCCGCGCGAGCTCGTTCTGCGCGGCGCGCAGGTTGGACACGATCGTCGGGCATATGTCCGGGCAGTGGTCGTAGATGAACGTGACCAGGACCGCCTTGCCCCGGTAGTCGTTGATGTTCACCGGCTGTCCGACCGAATCGGTCAGCTTCAGCGGCGGAACCGGCTTCGGTGGGTTTGCGCTCGCACCGGCGTAGTCGGCCGACGCCGAGGCCTGAGTGGTCGAAGACGGGTCGGAGCCCGACCTCCCGCAACCCACGAGCGCAGCGACTCCCGCCACGATCGCAACCACCGCCATGGTTCTTCGCATGCAAGCTAAGGATGGCATCCGATTCTTGATACCGGCTAAGGCTTGTCTAAGTTCGTACGCGTGGGCGGCCGGGATGCGCGCGCTCTCTATCGTGCTGATTGAGCTCCGATGATCCTGCCGCCAGCTCACTTCGAGCCTGAGTTCGCGCCGATCGAGCTACTTCCCCTGCTGATTCCCGCGCTCCTGTATTGGTGGCGCGCCACGAATCTCGCCCAGCGCGGTCGGCCCGTCCCGCTCTGGCGGCAGTTCTCGTTCGCCGCCGGCCTGATGACGATCGCGCTGTCGCTGATCGGGCTCGGCGAGCTCTCCGACCAACTGCTCTGGCCCCACATGCTGGAGCACCTCCTGATCGGGGATCTCGCCGCGATCCTGCTCGTGCTCGGGCTCACGGGCCCGTTGCTGCAACCGATCCTCGCGATCAAGCCGTTCGACCGGCTCCGCGTGCTGGCCCATCCCGCGGTCGCTCTCCCGCTATGGGCGATCGACCTCTACGTCTGGCATATACCGGCGCTGTATGAGCGGACGCTCTCGAGCCCGGCCCTGCACGCGCTGGAGCACGCGATGTTCATCTTCTTCGGCTGCCTCATGTGGATGCCCGTGCTCGGACCCCTCCCGAAGCCGAAATGGTTCGGGGCCGGCTGGAAGGTCATCTACGTGATCACGGTTCGGTTCGTGAGCGCCGTGCTCGGCAACGTTTTCATCTGGTCGGGCGCCGTCTTCTACCCGGCATACACGTCCGGGGACGCCGCGCACAACATTTCGCCGCTCACCGACCAGGGCGTCGCGGGCTCGATCATGATGGGCGAGGGAATGATCGTGACCCTCGCGGTACTCGCGTGGGCGTTCCTGAAGTGGGCCGCCGACACCACTGAGCGCCAGCGCCTGCTGGACCTCGCCGAGGCCAGGGGCATCCCGCTCGACGAGGCGCGGGCTGCGCGCGCCGTAGCGGCGGGGCAGGCCAAGCACCTGGAGGAGCGTCTCCTCGCGGGCGAGCCCCAGGCCCCCGGTGCGGGGCCCGGCTGACGTCCGACCGTGGCGCGAAGCTCTCCCGCCATGCCCGAGGCCCCCCGCCTGAGGCGCACCGCGATCGCGATCATCGTGCTCGCGAGCATCATCGGGTTCTTCGCCGTGTTCGCGGTCTGGGCGAAGCGACAGGTGCTGGAGACGGACACGTGGACCGAGACGAGCACGGAGGTGCTCGCCAACCGCGATGTCCAGGAGGCGCTTGACGACTTTCTCGTCGATGCCCTGTTCCGCGAGGTCGACGTGGAGGCCCAGCTCAAGAAGGCGCTACCGGATCAGGTGAAGGGGCTGGCCGGGCCCGCAAGCGGCGGGGTCCACGAGCTCGCTCTCCGGGCCGCGCTGCAGGCACTCCAGAACCCCCACGTGCAGGAACTGTGGGCGCAGGCGAACCGGCGGGCGCACGACACGTTCCTTCAGATCGTCGAGGGCGGCAACGAGACCGTCTCGACGGGGGGCGGGGCCGTCAACCTGAACCTCGGCCGAGTCATCGAGCAGGTGGGGCAGGGAGCCGGCGTCGACGTCAAGGGCAAGATCCCCCCGGACGCGGCCAGGATCGAGATCCTGCGCTCCAACCAGCTCGCGTTCGTCCAGGACATGGTCAACCTGTTGCGGCAGCTGGCCATCGCGCTCCCCGTCGCCGCGCTGGCGCTCTTTGCGCTCGCCATCTACCTCCCTCGCGGCTGGCGCCGCGAGGCGGTGCGCGCATGCGGGGTGGCCTTCATCGCGATCGGGATCGCGGTGCTCGTCACTCGGAGCGTGGCCGGCGGTTTCATCGTCAACTCGCTTGCCAAGACGGACGCGGTCCGGCCCGCCGCCGATGCCGTCTGGAGCATCTTCACGACCCTCCTCCGGGACCAGGCGGTGGCGCTGATCGCCTACGGGGTACTGATCGTCGCCGGCGCGTGGCTCGCCGGCAGGACCGCCGCCGCCCGCGAGCTCCGCCGAGCGATGACTCCTCCGCTGTCGCACCGGGCCGTGGGCTACTCGGTCCTCGCGGTCATCGTCCTGCTCGTCTTCTGGTGGAACCCGACCGAGGGCACGAGTCGCCTGATCCCTTCGCTCTTCCTGATCGCCCTCCTCATCACGGGCTTCGAGGCGCTGAGACGCCAGGCGCTCGTGGACTTCCCCGAGGAGACCTGGGATGTTGCGGCGGAGCGCTGGAGGGCCCGCTACGCGAGCGCCCGCGAGCGCCTTCGCCCGCACCGGGCCGACCGGGAGGAGGCACAGG
>DATAOX010000143.1:0-30033 GCA_036265555.1 Solirubrobacterales bacterium | reverse complement strand
AGTTCATCCGCCCGGCGGTCATCGGCGACTACGACGGGATGGCGGACGGCGATGCCGTCCTGCACTTCAACTTCCGGCCGGATCGGGCGCGCGAGCTCGTACGCACGCTCGGCGAGCCGGACTTCGACGAGTTCCCGCGCGGGGCGACTCCGCGAGTCGAGCTGACGACGCTGACCGAGTACCAGAGGGATTGGCCGTACCCGGTCGCGTTCCCGCCGCAGTTTCCCGAGGTGACGCTCGCGCAGGTGATCGCAAATGAGGGCGCCAGGCAGCTGCATGTCGCGGAAACGGAGAAGTACGCGCACGTCACCTACTTCTTCAACGGCGGCCGGGAGGCCGAGTGGGAGCGGGAGGAGCGCTGCCTCGTGCCCTCGGTGCGCGACGTGCCGACATATGACCACCGGCCGGAGATGAGCGCACGCGCCGCCGCCGACCAGTTCCGGGAGCGCTGGGCCGATGACCGCTTTCGCTTCGGGATCATCAATTTCGCGAACCCCGACATGGTCGGGCACACGGGCGACATCCCTGCCACGGTCCGGGGGGTGGAGACCGTGGACGCCTGCCTCGGTGACGTGATCGACGCCGTCCACGGGACGGGCGGCGCGTGCATCGTCACGGCTGACCACGGGAACGCCGACGACATGCTGGAGCCGGACGGCTCGCCGAACACCGCCCACTCGACGAACGCGGTGCCCCTCGTCCTCACGGTCGGAGGGCGCTCGCTCGCCAAGGGGCGCCTGGCGGATGTCGCGCCGACGTGCCTTGAGCTCCTCGGGATCGCGCAGCCCGAGGCGATGACGGGCCGCTCGCTGCTGCGGTAGGGCCGGCGCCTAGCCCGCCCGGTCAAGGCAATCCGGTCTCGGAAACCGGATGCGATTGCACTGACCCGTGGGTGATGCGGCCCTCGAAGCGGCCTGGGGGGACTCCGTGACTCGCTTAGAACATTTGCTATAACAAGACTTAGGTTTTCTCCCCAAAGACACCGTAGGAGGTACACACAATGGCAATCGTACGTTGGGACCCGGCGCGCGAGGTGGACTCGCTTCAGTCCGAGGTCAATCGACTCTTCGACACCTTCTTCGGCGGGCGTCCCGCGAACGGCGGCCTGCGTCGCTGGGTACCGCCGATGGACCTCGTCGAGACCGACGACCATCTCGTGCTCCGGGCGGATCTTCCCGGCCTCGACGGCGACGATGTGAACATCGAGGTCAAGGATGGAGTCCTCACCGTCTCGGGCGAGCGCCGGACCGATCACGAGGAGAAGGCGGACGGTTACTACCGCGTGGAGCGCGCCTTCGGCGGGTTCTCGCGGTCGATGACCCTGCCGGACCACGTGGACGCGGACCGGATCAACGCGAGCTTCGACAAGGGGGTCTTGGAGATCCGCATCCCGAAGCCCGAGGAGCGTAAGCCTCATCGGGTCGAGGTGAGCGCCGAGGCCGTGGACGGCACCGCCACGGAGAACTAGGTGCGTAGGCTTCCGGGCCGGTGAGAGCCGACCCGGAACGCCTCCGCTTCGAGATAGGCGCGCGTGATGGAGCCGCCCGAGCCGGGCGGCTCCATACATCTTCGGGCGTCGTGCGGACGCCCGCGTTCATCCCGCTCGCAACCCGAGGGAGCGTGCGGTCGCTCACGGCCGCCGAGGTCTCCGGCCTCGGATACGAGTTGGTCCTCGGCAACACCTTTCACCTGATGCTCTCGCCGGGGGCCGATCGGATCGCCGCCCTCGGCGGCCTTCACCGGTTCATGGGCTGGGAGCGCGCGATCATCACCGACTCGGGCGGGTTCCAGGTGTTCTCCCTGGCCCACGGGACCGTGGCCGACGAGGTCAAGGGGCGCCGGGGCGGCCGCCCGGGCCGGGGCACTGTGCTGGGGATCGGCGAGGAGGGCGTGCGCTTTCGCTCCTACGTCGATGGGTCCGATCGATTCATGGGACCCGAGGAGTCGATGACGGTTCAGGCGCAGTTGGGCTCCGACATCGCCCTGGCCTTCGACGAGTGCACGCCCTACCACGCGGATCGCGACTACACGGCGCGCTCGACCGACCGAACGCATCGCTGGCTCGACCGCTGCCTGCGGTGGCACGCGAGCGAGGGGCCGGTGCGCCAGGCGGTCTTCGGCATCGTGCAGGGGGGCGTCCACGAGGACCTGCGGAAGGTGTCGGCCGGCTTCGTCTCCGACGCGGCGGTCGACGGCGTCGCAATCGGAGGCACCCTCGGGCGCGACAAGGAGGAGATGCGAGGCGTTGTGGGGATGACGGTCGCGCACCTTCCCGAGGATGCACCCCGCCACCTGCTGGGCATCGGCGAGCCGGACGACCTCGTACACGGGATCGGGGTGGGGATCGACGTCTTCGATTGCGCTGTCCCGACCCGGCTGGCGCGCCACGGCATGGCGCTTGCGCCACGCCCGGACGACCGCCACCGGCTCGACATCCGCAAGGCGGTGTTCGCCGAGGACGAGCGGCCGCTGGTCGACGGCTGCCCCTGCGCGACCTGCATCGCGCATACGCGGGCATACGTCCACTACCTCTCCCGAGCGGAGGAGATGACGGGGGTCCGTCTGCTGGTCATGCACAACCTCGCCTATCTGGAGCGGCTCACGACCGGTGCCCGACAGGCGATCGAGGCGGGGCGGTACGACGATTACGGCCGCGCCGTCCTGACGGGCCGCGCGCCGTGGGAAGCGGTGCCGAGCTGATGGACAGGCACCCAGGGAAAGCCACCCACCCTCCAGTTCTGCCGAGAGTGGACTTTGTGGGCTTATGCCTGACACAGTCCACGGTCGGCCACGCTACTGCTGCGTGTGGGAGCGGATGAAGTCCTCCACCGACTGGATCTGGTCGTGGATCTCGTTCTTGATCAGCTCGCCCGGGCCGGTGTTCTGGCCCGCGTTCGTCGTGACGAGCACGATGACGGCGATGATCGCCGCGAGGATGACGATCACGAGGATCAGGCCGATGAGGCCGCGGATGCGGCGCGCCGCGGAGCGCCGCGGGGCCGCCTGCGCGGCCGCCTGCGCGGGTGCCGGCGCCGGTGCGGCGGGGCGAGGCCGCGGAGCCGGGCGGGGAGCGGGCGCCCGCCGGGTGGGAGCGGTCGCAGGCTGGGTTGTCTGGAGACGTCGGGTGGCGTCGGTCGGCGTGTCAGTCATCGCGCGGGTGGCGGCCTCGCTGTCGGCGGGCGGAGGCTCGATCCCTGAGAGGCCGGTCCGCAGTGCGGAGGCCAGCTCGCGCGCAGTGGTGTAGCGCCGAGCCGGATCGCCCTCAAGAGCGCGCAGCACTGCGGTAGACAGGGTCTCCGGGACGTCCGGGTCGTAGGAGCTGGGCGGAAGCGGGCGCTCGTTCTCGCGACGGATCGCGAGCTCGGCGAGCGTCGTCCCCTCCCACGGCAGCCGGGCGGTGAGGACCTGGTAGATGACGACTCCGAGGGCGTAGACGTCCGCGGCCGGAGTCGCCTCCTCACCGCGCGCCTGCTCCGGCGCGAGGTAGGCCGCCGTGCCGACGACGGACCCGACCTGCGTCAGCCGAGTCTGCTCGGCCGCGCGGGCGATCCCGAAGTCGGTGAGCTTGACCGTCATCTCCTCCGTCGCCCCGTCGGTCGGAGGCGTGCCGCGGCGGCCGGCGGGGCCGCCGATCACCATCAGGTTTCCAGGCTTGACGTCGCGGTGGATGATCCCCTGACGGTGTGCGTAATCGAGGCCCGCGCAGGCCTGGACCCCGATCTCGACCGCCGCCTCCGACCCGAGGCGGCCCCGCGACTGCAGCAGCTGTGCGCCCGAGCGGCCCTCCACGTACTCCATGACGATGTAGTGCCGGCCGTCGTCGACTCCGGTGTCATATACCTGAACGACGTTGGGATGGATGAGCTTCGCGACCGCCAGCGCCTCCCGGCGGAAGCGCGCCACGAACTTGTCGTCGTCGGAGAGGTGCTCCGCCAGGACTTTGACGGCGACCGTGCGCTCCAGCACCCGGTCGACCGCCTTGTAGACCGTCGACATGCCGCCGGACCCGAGACGGTCGCCCAGCTGATAGCGGCCTGAGATCACCATCGCGCCCATCAGCCCGTGCCTCCGACGCCGCCAGCCGTCCCCCCGGTGCCGGTTCCCGTGCCGCCAGTGCCACCGGCTCCGCCGCCACCGACGCCGCCGCCCGTCTCACCGCCGCCGCCCGTCTCACCGCCGCCGCTGGGCGGCCCGCCGCCGGTCCCCGACGGCGGACCGCCGCCGGTCCCCGACGGCGGCCCGCCGCCGGTCCCCGTAGGCGGGCCTCCACCGGTCCCCGACGGCGGACCGCCTCCGCCTCCCTCGTTGCCGCCGCCGTTGCCGGACGACTCGGGCTCGGTGGCCGTCGAGGTCGTCGAGGTGGTGGTCGCGCTGGTCGTGGGGACCTCCGGCGCGGTCGTTGTGGCGGTCGTGTCCGGTTGAACGCCGGTCGGGCCGGACGGGCCCGTGGTCTGCTGCGGATTGCACTGGCTGGGGTCGTCGGCGAGCTTTTCCAGGTTTGCGCCCGCGTTGCGCAGCGTCTCCTTGTTGTCGGTGCCAACCGCTTCGGGCAGCTCGTTCACGGTGTTGACGAATTCGTCCGCCCGCTGCTTGGCGAGCTTGCAATCGCGGCTGTCAACGGCGTCCTGCACGGCATTGAGCTCGCTGAGGAGCCTGTTGGCATCGGCCTGATCGATGGTCTGATCGCTGCTGCTGGACCCGCACGCGGAGATGGCGACCGCAACCGCCACCGCCGCGAGCGCGCCCGCCAATCGCTTCTGCCCCGGCATCGCGGCGAGTCTAGTGAGGGGCCGCGGTGGTCCAGACCGCCGCATCGGCCCTCTCGGCTCCGTAAGACCGCTCATTGGCCCACGTAGAGCCGCCGGGCCAGGTGCGACGGCAGGTGCGTTGCGCCGATCGCGTCGGCGGCGCGGTCGATCTCGTAATCGACGCGGCGATATGTGGCCTCCCACGAATCAGTGTCGAGCTCGAGCCAGGCCGCGCGCGGATCGCCATCGCGTGGCTGCCCGACGCTGCCGGGGTTCACGAGCCACCGGCCCTCGGACAGGTCGACCCGGGTGCCGGCCCCGGCCTGCGCACCACGAGCAGCGCCGGCGAGCTCCAGCGATTGGCCACGGGGAGGCCTGTGGTTCTCGCCCATCACGAAGAAGAGCGCCACGTGCGAGTGCCCGATCAGGCTGACGCGGGCAGCCTGGATGGCGATGCACTCCGCCGCCTGGTCGGGCCAGAGCACGTATTCCCACACCGGGTCGCGCGGCGAGGCATGGTAAAGAGCGACGTCGCGCGTCTCGTCGGCCGGCTCGAGCCCGCGCAGGAAGTCGAGGGTGGCTGGGTCGGCCGTCTCCTGCGTCCACCGGACCGCGGCCGCGGCGGCGGGCGAGAAGGCGGACACGTCGAGCTCGCCCAGCACCGCCAGGTCATGGTTGCCGACCAGGCACAGGTCGCAGCGCTCCTTCACCAAGCCCGCGCACTCGTCCGGCTGCGCCCCGTAGCCGACGACGTCGCCCAGGCACCACAGCTCGGCGAGTCCCGCCCCTTCGATGTCGGCCAGGACGGCCTCGAGGGCGGGCAGGTTCGCGTGAATGTCGCTCAGGATGGCCAGTCTCATGGCGAGCGGAGCGGACTATCGTAGGGCGGCCATGGCCGATCCGCTGGAGACTCTGCGCGTGACGATCCGGAGCGCGGCCGATTCGTTGCGCGACGGAAGCCCGGAGGCGATCGTCCCGACGCTCGAACGCCCGCCGAAGCGGGAGCTGGGCGACTACTCGACCAACGCGGCGATGCTACTCGCACCCGCCCGTGGCGAGCCACCGCGCGAGATCGCCGAGCGGCTGCGCGAGGATCTCGGCGCGAGGCTCGCCGGAACCGTCGATCGGATCGAGGTGGCGGGACCCGGCTTCGTAAACGTCTTTCTCGCCGACCGCTGGTACCGGGAGGCCGTCGTTGCCCTGCTCGCCGCAGGGCCGGGGTTCGGGGGTGGCTCGGTCGAGGAGCGCGAGCCGATGCTGGTGGAGTTCGTCTCGGCGAACCCCACCGGCCCGCTCCACGCGGCCAGCGGACGCCACGCGGCGTATGGAGACGCGCTGGCCCGCGTGCTGGCGTTCGCCGGCCACGATGTCGAGCGCGAGTACTACCTGAACGACACCGGCCGGCAGGTGCGCCAGTTCGCGGAGTCGATCGCGGCGCGGATGCAGCGGCAGGAACCGCCCGAGGACGGCTACCGCGGCGACTACGTGATCGAACTGGCCGAGACCCTGGCGGCCGCGGGGGCCGACCCGGGCGACGTGGAGGGTTTGGCGCGCCGTGGGACCGAGATCATGCGCGAGCGGATCGAGTCGACCCTCGGGCGGTTCGGCGTGCGCTTCGACACCTGGTCGTCCGAGCGCTCGATGTACGAGCGGGGCGCCGTGGAGTCGACGCTGGAGCGGCTGCGCGAGAGCGGGCACGTCTATGAGCGCGAGGGCGCCGTATGGCTGCGCACGACGAGCTTCGGGGACGAGAAGGATCGAGTGCTCATCCGCTCCGACGGCGAGCCCACCTACTTCGCCCCGGACATCGCGTACCACTACGACAAGCTCGGGCGCGGGGACGATCACCTCATCGACGTCCTGGGGGCGGATCACCACGGATACGTTCCGAGGATGCGGGCGGCCATCGCGGCCCTCGGCGAGGATGCGGACCGGTTCGAGGTGCAGATGATCCAGATGGTTCACCTGGCGGTGCGGGGCGAGCGCGCCCAGATGTCGAAGCGGCAGGGCACCTTCGTTGCGCTGGACGACCTGATCGACGACATCGGCACCGATGCCACGCGCTTCTTCCTGCTCCAGCGGAGCCACGAGACGATGGTCGATGTCGATCTGGACCTGGCGAGGAAGGAGTCGCCGGACAACCCTGTGTATTACGTGCAGTACGCCCATGCCCGCATCGCGAGCATTCTGCGCAAGGCCCGGGCCGAGGACGCGGCGCCTCCGGACGAGGGGCCCGATGGGGTGGACGAGAGGGCGGTGGCAGCCGCGGCCGAGGGAGAGGGGGCGCTCGCCACCTCGGCGGAGCCCGCCGAGCGGGCGCTCATCCAGCGGCTGCTCGAGCTTCCGATGGAGGTCCAGACCGCCGCTGAGCGCCGTACGCCCCACCGGCTCACCGCGTATGCGACGGCGACCGCGGCCGACTTCCACGCGTTCTACCGCGACTGTCAGGTGGTCGGTGCGGGTGAGGGGCTCCAGGAGGCGCGGCTGGCGCTGGCGATCGCGGCCGAGCGGGTGATCGCCCGGACGCTCGACCTTCTGGGGGTCAGCGCGCCCGAGCGGATGTGAGCGCGGAGCCCCGCCGCCCACGGGTACGTCTGCCTGCGGCGATGATGGCATTCCTCAGCAGCGAAGCGGCGAGCTTCAACGCGATCCCGCAATAGATCAGCGCGTTCGTCAGCCGGCCGCGATGGCGGGCGTAGTGCTTCCGGTAGAAGCGATACATCCCGTAATGGAATGCGTAGTTCAGGCGGAGGGATCGCAGCGGTCCGCTCGTCCCGGCCTTGACGTGGGTCACGGTGACGGTCGGCTCATACCAGGTGACCCACCCCGCGCGAGCGAACCGGTAGCAGAGGTCGAGGTCCTCCATGTACATCCAGAAGCCCTCGTCGAAGAGGCCAACCCGATCGAGCGCCGCCCGCCGGCACAGCATGAAGGCTCCGTTGACCGCGTCGACGGGGCCGCGGCTGACGTCCGGGGCCCGGTACGCCGCGAGGGGACCCGAGCTGCGGAGACGCCCGACCCCGAGGAAGTGACCGAGCGAGCTCAGCGGGGTGGGGAACGAGCGCTTTGCGGCGTGATCGAGCGTCCCGTCCTCGAGTTGCAGCCGACATCCGCAGATACCGACCTCCGGATGAGCCGTCATCAGCTCCAGCAGGCCGTCGAGGGAGCCCGCGGTAACCCGTGTATCCGGATTCAGGCAGAGCACGAAGGGGGCTCCGCTCTGGCGGATTCCGATGTTGCTGGCGGCGCTGAAGCCCAGGTTCCGCTGTGACGGGACGAGGTGTGCCTCCGGAAAGTCGCGGCGGACCATCTCGACCGTCCCGTCCCCGGACGCGTTGTCGATCACGCTGACGCTCATGCCGCCGCTCGCGGGAAATTCTCGAAGGGAGGCGAGGCAGCGCCGCAGGAGCTCCCGGGAGCGGTACGCGACGATGATCACATCGAGAATCGGGCTGGAAGCGGCGTTCAATGTCTCAACCGACGAATCACCGAGGCGCCGGGAAGCTTGCCGCAGATCAAGCGCGCCCGCGGTAAGGGGAGTCCGGTGCGACTCGCGGTCGGTTTAGGATCGTGAGCATGGAAGCCACTTCCGCGCCCGACCGGCGCGTCAGCGTTGGCGATGTCATCAACGAGACGTTCTCGATCTACGGGCAACAGTTCCTGCCGCTGATCGGGAGCGCGATCGTCGTGTTCGTCGTCGTCGGGATCCTCGCGGGGCTCCTCCAAGCCGCCGGCGGGGCGATCCTGGTGCTCCTCGCCAGCGCCGTCCGCCTGGCCGGTGAGGCCCTGTACGTCGGCTTCGTCGTGAAGCTCGTGGAGGACGTGCGCGACGGCCGGCGCGATCAGGAGATCGGCGACATCTTCTCGGCCGCCGCTCCGTCCATCCTGCCGCTGATCGCGTTCGGAATCCTGTTCGGGATCGGGGTCGCGCTCGGGCTGGTCCTGATCATCGTGCCCGGTCTGATCCTGCTGACGTTCTGGTCGGTGGGCGCGCCGGCCATCGTCGCGGAGGGCGCGGGCCCGATCGCCGCCTTCGGTCGCAGTTGGAACTTGGTCCGGGGCAACGCGTGGTCGGTCTTCGGGGTGCTCGTGGTCGTCCTTTTGATCGTGATCGCAATCGGGATCGTGCTGGGCGTGATCGCCACGCCGATCGGCAACGGCGCCATCATCGGCGCGAGCATCCTCTCCGGCGCGATCACCGCGCCGATCTTCGCCCTCGCGGTGAGCGTGGTGTTCTTCGACCTGGGGGGTGGCCGGGTCGGCGAGGCGCCCGCCGAGGCGGCAGCCCAACCGCCTCCCCCGAGCGCGCCGGCGGCCTAGTCGGGGAGCAGCGGAACCGTAATCCCGGGATCGCGCCCCAGCAGGACGGCGCGGGTGACCGCCGCCGATCCGAACCGGTCACGGATCTCATCAAGGGCCGCTTCGAGCTCGTAGCGGCTCGGCCGGCCCAGTGGCAGCGCGAGCTGGATCGCATCACCGGTGCCCAGATTCGCGACGGAGACCCCGAGGAGCGTTATGCCGTTGGCGTCGATCACCGCCAGGGATGCCGCAAGCAGGCGGCGCGCGGTCGCGAGGATCGCCGGCGTCTGTGCCGTCGCCTCAGGCATGGTGCGCGATCTCGTCGCCCGGGAGAAGTCGTGGAAGCGCAGCCGCAAGGTCACCGTCCGGCAAACCCTCCGCGCCGCCCGTAGCCGTCGGGTCAACCGTTCGACCAGCCCGATCAGGACGGTGTCGAGGTCCTCGTGCGAGCGCGGCGACCGCCCCAACGCTCGCTGTGCTCCCATCGAGCGGCGACGCCGCCGGCCGCGGACGCGGCGGGGATCGCGGTTATGGGCAAGCGCGTGGAGATGGCGGCCGGCTACGCGGCCGAGCGCCGCGACGAGCCTCGACTCGGGGACGCGCGCAACCTGGGCAACGGTGACCAGGCCCCGCTCGCGCAGCTTGCGGGCGGTCACGGGTCCGACCCCCCACAGCCGCTCCACGGCGAGCGGGTGGAGGAACTCGAGCTCGCGGCCCGGCGGGACCACCAGGAGCCCGTCCGGCTTGGCAACCGCGCTTGCGACCTTCGCGAGGAACTTGGTGCTCGCGACGCCGACGGTGATCGGGAGCCCCACCCGCTCCCGAACCTCGCGGCGCAGCCGCGCCGCGATCGCCGGCGGCTGCCCGGAGATCCGATCGAGCCCCCTCACGTCCAGGAACGCCTCGTCGATCGAGAGCGCCTCGACCGCGGGGGCGGTCCGCTCGAAGACCTCGAACACCTGCTTGCTCGCGTCGGAGTAGGCGGACATCCGCGGGGGGACCACGACGGCCCCGGGGCACAGCCGGCGGCCTTGGGCAACGCCCATCGCCGTCCGGACGCCGTACGCCTTCGCCTCGTAGCTGGCCGCGAGCACGACGCCCGCGCCCACGATCACGGGCCGCCCATGGAGGCGTCGGGCGGCGCGCTGCTCGACCGAGGCCTAGAAGGAGTCGAGATCGGCGTGCAGGATCGCGGCTTCGCGAAGCACGAACACATGTTCGCATGAGGCGGCGATGGAACCGCCCCGGCTCCCGTCCGGCATACGAGCCCGCCGACGCCGCTGTTACATTCCGGCGTCCGCAAGCTGAGTAGGAGGAGGAACATTGACCAAGGCTGAATTCGTCGATCGAATCGCGGGTAAGTTCGAATCGAAGCGGGCGGCGGCCCAAGCCGTCGAGACGGTTCTCGATGGGATCACGGAGACCCTGTCGGGCGGAGGCGACGTCAACTTCACGGGGTTCGGCAAGTTCAGCGTCGCCGAGCGCGGGCCACGCCAGGGCGTGAATCCGCGCACGGGCGAGCGCATCACGATCGCGGGCGGACGCGTACCGAAGTTCTCCGCCGGCGCCGGGCTCAAGTCGAGCGTCAAGGGCTAAGGCGGCACTGAGACCATTCGCGGATCGGCTCGCCGCTTCGGTCGAGGAGCGGCGAAGCCAGGTCTGCCTGGGGCTGGACCCGGCTCCGGCTCCGGCCGCCGCGGTCGCCGAGCGTTGCCGGCGGCTCATCGACGAAGCGGGCGAGTTCTGCGTCGCCGTGAAGCCGCAGCTCGCCTGCTTCGAGCGTCTCGGCGCGGGCGGGTGGGCCGCGCTCGAGGAGACAGCGGAGGCTGCGCGCTCGGCCGGACTGCTCTTCATCGCGGACGCCAAGCGCGGCGACGTGCCGCATATCGCGACCGTCCACGCCGAAACCCTGGTCGGGACCGGCCGCTCTGAACCGGCCTGGGCGCTCGGGGCGGACGCCGTCACCATCAACCCGCTCATGGGCGGGGACGTGATCGATGCCTTCCTCGAGGTGGCCGCGCCCGCCGGCGCCGGCGTGTTCGTCCTCGTCCGAACATCCAACCCCGGCGCCGCCGACCTGCTCGACCGCGACCTCGGCGGTCGGCCGCTGTTCGAGCAGATCGCGGACCTGCTCGCGTCACGCGCCGACCGGTTGGCCGGCGAGAGCGGCCTCTCCGGTCTCGGGGCGGTCGTCGGCGCGACCGAGCCCCGGCACCTCGCGCGCATCAGGGAGCTGCTCCCGGCCTCGATCTTCCTGGTGCCCGGGGTGGGAGCTCAGGGGGGTCGTCCGGCCGAGCTCGGTGACGCGTTCGGCCGTCACCCCGCCTCTGTGGTCGTGAACGCTTCGCGCTCGATCGCCGGCGCACCGGATCCCGGCCGAGCCGCAGCCGGCCTGCGCGACGAGGTGTGGCGGGTTCTCGGGCGCATGACCTAGCCGCGTGGCACGCCGATGAGCGTGGGCTTGCCTCACGCCGCACACCGGCCCGAGGGACCGGTCAGCGCATTACCATGCGGTTCCCGTGACCAGGATCCTCGCGGTGTCGGCGCTCGTGATCGCGGCGATCGTGGTGATCGTCGTGATCTCATCCTCTCTCGGCGGCTCCGGCGAAACCTCGAAGTCGGATCGTGCAAAGGGGCCGAACAAGCAGAAGGAGTCTCACGCCAAGTACTACGTCGTCCAGCCCGGGGACACGTTCGCCGGAATCGCCCAGAAGGAGGGCTTCAGCGTGAAGCGCCTGGAGGGACTGAATCCGAACCTCGACACGCAGCTCCTCCCCGAGAAGGGCTGCATCAACCTGGTTCCCGACGGGTGCAAGATCCTCGCCAGGGGCGGCTGAGCGGGCGCCGGTCGAGGCGGTGGCGGCTGTGGCTCGCGGCGCTCGCGGCGCTCGCGCTGCTCCCGGCGGGCACGGCACGCGCCGACGCCCCGCCGAAGCCGCCGACGCTGTCAGCGCGCGAGTGGATCCTGCTGGACGCGGACGACCATGCCCGGCTGGCGGGGCATGACGTAACCACCTCGCGGGCAATGGCGAGCACGACGAAGCTCATGACCGCCTACCTGGCCCTGCACCAGCTTCCGCTCGCCAAGTTGCTGACCGCGCCGCCCTATAGCCCGATCCCGGGCGAGTCGTTGTTGGGCCTGCGGGCGGGGGAGCGCATGTCGGTGCGCGACCTCCTCTACGGGCTGCTCCTGCCGAGCGGCAACGACGCGGCGCTCACGCTCGCGGACGGGGTCGCCGGCTCCGAGCGGGCCTTCGTCGGCGAGATGAATCAGGAGGCCCAACGGCTCGGCCTCAGGGACACGAGCTACGCGAACCCGATCGGCCTGGATGCGCCGGGCAACTACACGAGCCCACAGGATCTGGCGGACCTGACGCTTGCGCTTCGCCGCGACGAGCTGTTTCGCCGGATCGTCGACACGCCGCGGATCACGCTCGAGACCGGGGACCACCCGCGCACGATCACGAACCGCAACACCCTCCTGCTGTCGCACCCGTGGATCAGCGGGGCCAAGACCGGCTACACCCCTCAGGCGGGGAACGTGCTGGTCACGACCGGTACCCGGAAGGGCGTCACGCTGCTCTCGGTCGTGATGGGTGAGCCGACGGAGGCGAGCCGCGACCGCGACTCGCTGGCCCTTCTCGACTACGGGTTCTCGCTCTACCGGCGGACTGATGCCGTTCGCCGCGGGGAGCGGGTGGGCTCCGCCGACGTCCCCAACGCGGGCGAACGGCTTCCCCTCGTCGCTGGCGCCCAGGTCCAGGCGACGGTGCGGCACGGCCAGAGCGTCGACGTCGGGCTGAGGGCCCCGGCTGCCGTCGAAGCGCCGATCCGCCGGGGTCAGCGGCTCGGGACCGCCACAGTGACCGTGGACGGGGAGCCGGCTGGCCGCGTGCCGGCGATCGCCGCGCGACCCGTGACGACGGCGGACAGCGGGCTGGTGTCCTCGGTTGACGACGCGGTGCCGGGTCCGCGAATCGTCGTGTGGCTGCTCGTCGCGGCTGCTGCCGCGTTCGTGATACTCATTGCCGCGGCGTTCGTTGGACGGCGCTCGGGTGAAGGCTCGGTGCTCTAAGGTCGCAGCACAAACGTTCGAGCGGAGGCGAGGGTGATCCTGACGGTTACGTTGAACGCGGCGATCGACCGGACGGTCGCGGTCCCGAACTTCCGGCAGGGCCGCCGCCACCGCGCCGTGGAGTCGCGTACCGTGGCGGGCGGCAAGGGCGTGAACGTCGCCCGAGCGCTGAGGCTGCTGGGCAGACCCGTGATCGCGACCGGCTTGGCCGGCGGCCCCACGGGAGCGCGGATCCTCGAGCTTCTGACCGAGGAATCGATTCTCAACGACTTCACGACCATCGCCGGCGAGTCGCGGACCAACCTTGCGATCGTCGATCCGACGTCGGGCGAGCAGACGGAGGTCAACGAGCGCGGGCCGGAGGTCAGCGCCGACGAGGTCGAGCGAGTCGTAGAGAAGCTGCTGTACCTGGCGCAGGGCGCCAGCCTCTGCGTGCTCGCCGGAACGCTGCCGCCCGAGGTGGACCCGGGACTGTACGCGCGGCTCGTCGCGGAGCTGCGCCGCGTCGGCGTCCAGTCCCTGCTCGACACCGAGGGCGAGCCGATGCGCCTGGGGCTCCGCGCGGAGCCCGCCGTGGTGGCGCCGAACGTCGAGGAGGCGGAGGGCGCGGTCGGCCACGAGTTCAACGATGCCGACGACCTTGCGCTCGGACTCGCGAGCCTGCTCGAGATGGGCGCGCGCGAGGCGGTCATCACCCAGCCTGCCGGATGCGTCGCCATCCTCGCCGAGGATGGCACGAGGCGCCGCTACGAGGTCGAGATCGAGCCGCTCGAGCCGGTGTCGGGCGTCGGTTCCGGTGACTGCTTCCTGGCCGGGTATGCGGCGGCCCGCTACGAGGGCGCGTCGCCCCGAGAGTGCCTTGCGTTCGGCGTTGCGTGTGGGGCCGAGTCAACCCAGCATTTCGGCGCCGGCACGGTCAACGCGCGGGAGGCCGAGCGCATGCTGTCACGGGTCGAGTTGCGCGAGGTGGACGTGGCCGCGGGCGTGGGCTGAGGGTCCCGAGCCGCCGAAAACCGCTATGGGCCGACGTAGTTCACGTGCCACCACTCGCTCGGCGCCTCGGTCTTCTCCCAGCCGTACGTAGCACCGATCTCGTCGATGACGTTCGCCATCGCCGGGTCCGCGAGATCGAGAGCGGAGCCGTACTCGTGGGATGAGCTTCCGGGGACGGCGGCGAGGCTTCCCTGTCCGGACTGGTAAAGACCGTAGAGGTACGCCTGCTGTCCATACGATCGGTACGCCGAGAGGGGCCCCGCGGGATACAGGTCGATCCCATACGTGCTGAGGGATGCGTGTCGCATGGCGTTCCAGTTGTAGGCCGCATTGGAGGCCAGGTAGGCCTGCCCGTTCGGGCAGGACGGGCAGTAGATCGGCGCCGTCCACGACGGATGCTGCTCCGGTGGCGGCGACGTCGGCGCGCTGGAGGTCGACGTGGACGTCCCTCCGCTCGTGGTTGCGGTTCCCGCTGCGGACGTGGTCCCTGACCCGGGGACCGTGATCTCCTGCCCGGAGATCAGCATCGCATCGGCCGCGAGCCCGTTGGCTGCAGCCAGCGTCGCGGGCGACACCCCGTTGGCCGCGGCGACGGCCGAGAGCGTCTCGCCCGGCTGAACGACGTGCAACGTGCCGCTCGTCCCCGTCGATGTGGCCCCGGTGCTGGCAATCGCCGTTGAACCCGCCTCCTCGCTCGGTATCTGGATGTTCTCGCCGACATAGACCTGTGCGTCCGCGGACAGCCCGTTGTAGGCGGCCACGGTCTGGGTGGGCAGGTTGTTCGCGGCCGCGATTGACGACAGCGTCTCTCCCGGCACGACGGTGTGAGTGAACGCTGCGCTCGCCTCGGTTGCGAACACGGCAAGCGCCGCTACAGCCGTGCATAGGGCTTTTGCAAATACGGACACGGTTCCGCCTCCTATGGGACCCGTCCTTGGTGCTTTCGGGCCTCGTCCCTGCGCCCGATCGGGACTCGCTTTTGGGTCCGGCCGCTCGTTCCTCCCCGTGAAGCGGCGCCTGCACCCAGTGCTAACATCGCCGGGGCCTTGGAAATGCCGGGCCCAGACTCGCTAGATGCGCACTTTCGGCCTCGTTTGACGAGGCTTTTTTCGTCCGCGTCCGCGCCTAGCCTGGCTCTTTACTCAGCGAGAGGGGCGAGCTAGGTGGAAGTCGAGATCGGACGCGGGAAGAAGGGAAGGCGAGCCTACGGGTTCGACGACATCGCGATCGTGCCGTCGCGGCGGACCCGGGACCCCGACGACGTGGACATCACCTGGACGCTCGGCCCCTACCGGTTCGAGCTGCCCGTCCTCGCGTCGGCGATGGACGGTGTGGTGAGCCCCGAGAGCGCGGTTGCGATTGGAAAGCTCGGTGGGCTGGCGGTCCTGAACCTCGAGGGAATCTGGTCTCGCTACGAGAACGCAGCCGAGCAGCTCGAGCGGATCGCGGAGGCGCCGCCCTCCGTCGCCACCCGCACCATGCAGGAGATCTATCGCGAGCCCGTCAAGCCGGATCTCATCGCCCGGCGGGTCGATGAGATCAAGGCGCAGGGCGTGGTGGCGGCGGGCTCGTTCACGCCGCAGCGCGTCACCGAGCACTACGAGATCGCGCTGGAGGCCGGCCTCGACATCCTCGTCATCCAGGGCACCGTCATCTCGGCCGAGCACGTCTCGTCGAAGTCGGAGCCGCTCAACCTCAAGAAGTTCATCGCCGAGGTGCCGGTGCCGTGCATCGTCGGCGGCTGTGCCTCCTACTCGACGGGTCTTCACCTGATGCGAACCGGCGCCGTGGGTGTCCTCGTCGGGGTCGGCCCCGGGGCCGCCTGCACCACGCGCGGCGTTCTCGGGATCGGCGTGCCGCAGGCCACCGCGATTGCGGACGTGGCCGCCGCCCGCTCCCAGCACATGCTCGAGACGGGCGAGTACTGCAACGTCATCGCGGACGGCGGCATGCGCATCGGAGGAGACGTGTCGAAGGCGATCGCGTGCGGCGCCGACGCGGTCATGATCGGATCTCCCCTGGCTCGCGCCAAGGAGGCGCCCGGCTGCGGCTTCCACTGGGGGATGGCGACCTTCCATCCCCTGCTTCCTCGGGGCGCCCGCGTCGCGACCGTGCAGGACGGAACGCTCGAGGAGATCCTCCTCGGACCGGCGCACGAGAACGACGGGACGTTCAACCTCGTCGGCGCGCTGCGGACGTCGATGGCGACGTGCGGCTACGAGGACATCCGCGACTTCCAGCGCGCCGAGGTCATGGTCGCGCCCGCGCTGCAGACGGAGGGCAAGCAGCTCCAGCGCGAGCAGTCCGTCGGCATGGGCTCGAACGGCCGGGCCGCGGTGGCGGCGGGAGTCGCGGTCTCGGATGACTGACGGCCGCTCCGCCGTCAATCATCCGCATATGACTGAGGGCGCCGCGCTTCCGGCGACGTCGACCGCGGCCGAGGGAGTCACGGGAACCGATCCGGTCTCCTCGGAGGCCGCCGGCGTCCGCGTGCCGGAGACGGCGCGGGAGGAGGTGCTCGTCGTCGACTTCGGCGGCCAGTACTCGCAGCTCATCGCCCGCCGGATCCGCGACTGCGGCGTCTTCGCCGAGCTGTTGCCGCACACGATGGACTTCGATCGCATCAAGGAGCGCCGCCCCGCCGCGCTCGTCCTGTCGGGGGGTCCGGCCTCGGTGTACTCGGACGGCGCGCCGGAGCTCCGCCCCGAGCTGCTCGAGCTCGGCGTCCCCGTGCTCGGCATCTGCTACGGGATGCAGGCGATGGTCCGCGTGCTCGGTGGCCGGGTCGAGGGTGCCGACGCGGGCGAATTCGGGCGCACGCCGCTCGAGCTCTCCAACGGCGGCGGCCGGCTCCTCGGCGGGCTGCCGGCGGCGCAGCAGTGTTGGATGAGCCACCGCGACTGCGTGTTCGAGGCGCCGCCCGGCTTCGCCCCGCTCGCCTCGAGCCCCGGCTCGCCGGTAGCGGCGTGCGAGAGCACCGAGCGCGGGCTGTACGGGATCCAGTTCCATCCGGAGGTCGTCCATACGCCCTATGGGACCGAGATCCTCACGCGGTTCCTGCGGGACGTTGCCGGCCTCGCCGGGACCTGGTCGCCGGCCTCCGTCATCAATGAGCAGGTCGAGCGGATCCGCGCGCAGGTCGGCGACGGCGGCGTGATCTGCGGCCTCTCGGGCGGCGTCGACTCCGCCACCGCGGCGGCGTTGGTCCACCGCGCCGTGGGCGATCAGCTCACGTGCGTGCTCGTCGATCACGGCCTGCTGCGCAAGAACGAGGCGGAACAGGTGGTGGCGACGTTCCGGGACCGGGGCATCAAGCTGATTCACGTCGACGCCGCCGCACGGTTCCTCGAGCGGCTCGGCGGAGTCATCGAGCCGGAGGAGAAGCGCAAGATCATCGGCGAGGAGTTCATCCGCGTCTTCGAGGAGGAGGCGGCGAAGCTCCCGGACGTCCGCTTCCTCGTCCAGGGCACCCTCTACTCGGACGTGATCGAGTCCGGGGGCGACGGGCGCGCCGGCGCGGCAGTGATCAAGTCCCATCACAACGTCGGCGGGCTTCCCGAAGACCTCGGCCTTGACCTCGTGGAGCCGCTTCGGATGCTGTTCAAGGACGAGGTGCGTGCGGTCGCGACTGAGCTCGACCTCCCAGACCGGATCGTGTGGCGCCAGCCGTTCCCGGGCCCGGGTCTTGGAATCCGCATCGTCGGCGGCGAGGTCACGGAGGACCGGCTGGACATCCTGCGCGCTGCGGACGCGATCCTGCAGGAGGAGATTCGGGCCGCCGGGCTCTACCGCGAGCTATGGCAGTCGTTCTGCGTGCTGCCCGTGGTCCGCTCGGTGGGCGTGCAGGGCGACGGGCGCAGCTACGCGTACCCGATCGTCCTCCGCGCCGTCACCTCCGATGACGCGATGACCGCCGACTGGGCCCGCCTCCCGTACGACCTGCTGGAGCGGGTGTCCAACCGCATCATCAACGAGGTGCGAGGCGTCAACCGCGTGGCGCTCGACATCTCATCGAAGCCGCCTGCGACTATCGAGTGGGAGTAGCTCTCCCGGCGGTCAGGCCGGCGCCCCCGGCGCGCGGGCGTTGGATAGGCAGGTAGGGCAGATCGGGCGATCCGCTCATCCCGCTGCTTCAACCGCGACGGAGGGCGAATTGTCAGGCCAGGCCTGACAAAGTCCACGCTCGATCACTGGCGGCGGATGAAGCTGGACTTTGTGTCTCGTGAGGACACAAAGTCCAGGCTCGAGTCGAGCGGCTGCATGGGTGCCCTATATGCCCTTGCCCGCCCGCGACACCGATACGCCCGGGGCCTAACTCCACCGGTCCCAGCGCCTCAGGATGGGCAACGGGTCGATCGGGTGGCCTCGGTTCCACCCGTGCGGCCAGACCTCGAAGTGCAGCATGCAGCCGACGGAGCGAGCGTTTCCGGTCCTGCCGATTCGCCCGACCTCGTCGTCGGTACGGACGCGCTCGCCGTCGTGGACGCTCGCCGGGTGGCGGAGGTGGGCGTAGCGGTAGTCGGTGCGAGTGCCTCGGGCGTCGATCACGACCCAGTTGCCGTACAGGACCGGGTCCGTGCCGCGCGCCTGGACATGGCCGCCCCGCGCCGCCGCGACCCGCGTCCCGCAGGGTGCGAAGACGTCCTGGCCCTGGTGGACGCGGCGACCGCTCCGCGGCGCGCCGAAGCGCTGCACGGGCCCTCCGTAGTCATGCGGACCCCGAACGGGGAACTCGCCGCTGAAGAGGCGGATCTTCCGCGTCAGGACCCGCCCGTGGTGGGGTGAGGTGATCTTGAATCGGTAGCGCCCGGGCGGCGCCGGGCGGCCGTGGGTGAGCGTGCCCCGCCATCGCAGCCGGTGCGCCGTGAAGGGCGCCAGGTCACGGGTCTTCCACCGGCGCACCACGCGTCCCGAACGCACCAGCAACAGCCGGACCGTGCGCGAGCCGTAGGCGCGGAAGCGGTAGCGCAGCCGGTAGGCGCGACCGTCGTCAACGACGCCCCTCCTGGGCGTGACGTGCACATCGAGAATGTGAAAGCTGTCGCGATCGGGAAGCCTCGCCGGACTCACGATGCGCAGGAGCTTGGGGATCCTGGCGGCGTGGCCGTCTCGCGTGACGACTCGGGGCCGTCCGCCCCTGGCGTCCGATGGGATGTCGACGACGACACGATGCTGTCCAGTGACCGACGGCCGCGCCTCGATCCAGCCCGCCGGACCGTGGAAGTCGACCTCGGTCACGCGGGTCAGCCGCTCGCCGAGGACCGTGATCGTCGACCCGACCGCTGCCGTCTGCCTGCCGGCGCAGCCTTCCGTGCAGCGCAGATCGGTCGGGTGCGGCGACTCGCTCGCCGCGACTCGCGCCGGAAGCACCCACAGGCTGGCCAGAGCAGCGGCGATTGGAGCGAGACGGAGGAGGGTGGGAAGCCGGTTACTGCCGGAGCTGCGACGGCGAGCGCCGATCAGCTCCAGGAATCCCACTTCTTGAGGTGCTTCGTCACCGACTTGAGGAACGTCCCGCCCTCGTACCAACCCGGCGGACCCCACTCCTCGAAGTGGAGGTGGCACCCAGTGGCGTCACCGGTCTCGCCTACCTTGCCGATCTTCTGACCGGTCTTCACCTTGTCGCCCTTGTGAAGCCGCGACGGCTTCTTCATGTGCATGTACACGTAGTCGTGGCGGGTGGCCTTGCCGTCGATCACGACGTAGTTGCCGGCCGCCGACTGATACGCCTCGTACTGGACGTGACCGCCGCGCGCCGCCTGAAGCGGCGTTCCACAGTCCGCCGGCAGGTCCTGACCCTGGTGCGTGTGACCCGCCCGAGGCGCGCCGACGCCATCGCCATAGCTGTGCGGCCCGCGAACCGGGAACTTGAACGGGTAGTACTTGAAGCCTGCGCTGTCGGAGGACTCGAGCGTCCCGCTTTCCGGGCCGACGCGGAACTTGAAGCTGCCCCGGGCCACCGAGCGCTTGCTCCCGGAGATCTTCCCGTTCCATGCCGCGCTGTGCTCCATGTTGGGCTGCTGCGCCGGCTTGGTGAAGGAGTCGACCACCTGGTCGGTCTTGCGATCGATGACGTCGATGCGAACGTCGGTGGGCTCGGTGTTCGTGAACATGTACCTGACCGTTGGCTTCTTCTTGCCGTCGAAGTAGGCCTTGCGGGGCATGGCGGCCACATCCTTGAGCTTGAACGCACCGGTGTCGGGGATCCGGTTCGGGGAAACGACGCGGATCCTGGTCGGCGAGCTGGCCGTGTTGTCGAAGGCGTCCACGACCTTCGGGCGACTCGTCGCGGCCCCGCGCGGGACCTTCGCGCTGACGCTGCGACGCCGTGCGGCGGTCGGCTTCACCTGCAGCCTCCCGCCGTCCGCCGCCTTGAACGTCACCTCGCGGACGTCGCTGAGGTGGCGGCCGGAAAGCTGCACGGTCGAATCGGTGGTCGCGGTGTGCATGCCAGCGCAGGTGTCCACGCAGACGGCGTCGGTTAGCTCTGGCGGGTCCGTCGCGGCGACGCCGCCGCCGGCGGCCGACGCCATCCCAACACCGATCGAGAGACAAGCGATCGCAACAGCTGCCGGCGCGGCTGTGGCTGTACGTCCTCGCTTCCGCGGCGCGTGCGTACGGGCCCTCAAAATCTCTCCTTGTCGGGCCTACGGGGTTAGCTGTCGGGCTCGCGCCGAAGAGCGGCGCTACGAACGCGTATGTTCGATTCGCCCCCGGGACGGTTTCGACACCGCCCCTTCGGTTCCCCCGCTCCGGTGCAGCGTGGCCACACCGAATTCGGCAGGTCAATTGGGCGCGCGGAGTATAGCTTTTGCCCCGGCTATTCGTGGGGCCAGGCGCACTCGCGCGACGCCCAACGGGTCCTCAACTATCATCAGCGGGCCGCGCCCGTTCGCCCGGGGGCGGCTTTTCGCGGCCGCCCCGGTGCCCGCAAGCCGAGATGAAGACCTACGTAGCCACACCCGCCAACCGCGAGCGCGACTGGTATGTCGTCGACGCTCAGGGCAAGACGCTGGGCCGGCTGGCGACGCAGATCGCCAACGCGCTGCGTGGCAAGCGCAAGCCCGAGTACACCCCCCACTGCGACACCGGGGACTTCGTGGTCGTGGTGAACGCCGACAAGATCCAGGTGACCGGCAACAAGGCCGCCGACAAGCTTTATTACCGCCATAGCGGGTATCCCGGGGGGATTCGATCGCGGACCCTCGGCGAGATGCTGGAGCGCCGGCCCGAGGAGGTCATCCGCAAGGCCGTCAAGGGGATGCTGCCGCGCAACCGGCTGAGCCGCCAGCAGCTGCGCAAGCTGAAGGTCTACGCGGGCCCCGACCATCCCCACGAGGCCCAGAAGCCGAAGCAGATGGAGGTTGAGGTGTAGTGCCCGACGACGAACGACAGCCCAACGACAATCCCGCCCCGAGCGGAGATCGTGAGGAGGCGGCGGGCAACGGTGCCGAGCGCCGCGACGATGAGGCACCGGGCGGCCGGTCACCGGAGGCGCCCGAAGCGTCCGAGGAGGCCGTACCCGAGGGTGGGGCCGAGCAGGAGGAGTCTCAGACGGAGGCCGAGGAGGGCGAGGGCGAGGGCGAGGCGCCCGCGAAGCAGGCCGCAAAGGACGTACCACCCGGGGCAGAGCTCGAGCCGATCGCGATTGAGCCCGAGCGGGAGCTGAGCGCCGAGGAGCGCGCGCGTCTCGAGGCGGAGGCCGAGGAACGAGCCCGCGCCGAGGCGGAGGCGACGGCGGAGGCCGGTGAGGAGCCCGCGCCCGCGCGCGAGCCGGTGATCGAGCTGGACAGTGACGCGCGGATCCAGGCGACCGGAAAGCGCAAGACCTCGATCGCACGAGTCGTGCTGCGCTCGGGAACCGGCGAGTTCGAGATCAACAAGCGCAGCCTCGAGGACTACTTCCCGCGGCACCAGCACCGCACGTTCGTCCGCCAGCCACTTCTGACCTCCGGCTACGAGGGCAAGGTTGATGTGAGAGTCCGTGTCCACGGCGGCGGCGTCGCCGGCCAGGCGGGTGCAGTTCGCCACGGCATCGCGAGAGCGCTCACGGAGATCGACCCGGAGCTGCGCGGCGACCTCAAGCGGCGCGGCCTGCTCACCCGCGATGCCCGCGCCAAGGAGCGGCGGAAGGCGGGGCTCAAGAAGGCCCGCAAGAGGCCCCAGTTCTCCAAACGGTGAGGCGGCTGCAAACCTTCGCCCGGCGGTGTCCTCGGCCGAGCGCCTCGCTCACGTAGGACTCAACTACGCTCGCTTCGCCGCCCGGCCTGCGTCCATGGCCAGGCTCGGTTTCACGGCCTCACGAACGCATCAATGACATTGGAGGGAAAGCTCTTCGGCACCGACGGGGTTCGCGGCATTGCCGGAACCGAGCTGACCGCCGAGCTGGCGCTGTCCCTGGGACGGGCGGCCGCCGCGGAGGCCGGGACCGCGCGGCCCCAGGTGCTGATCGTGCGCGACACCCGCGAGTCCGGCCCGATGCTCGAGTCGGCGCTCGCGTCGGGTATCGCCGAGGGCGGCGGCGACGCGCTGCTCGCGGGGATCCTGCCGACGCCCGCGGCGTCGGTCCTCGTTCGCAGGCTGGGCCTCGACCTGGGCGCGGTCGTCTCGGCCTCACACAATCCGTGGCAGCACAACGGGATCAAGTTCTTCGGGCCCGACGGGCGTAAGCTCGGCGACGATCTCGAGCGCCGGATCGAGGCTCGCGTCACCGGCAGCGGCGCGCCCAGCCCGTCGGTGGGACGGGTGAGGACCCTGGAGGGGGCGCTCGACGACTACGTCCGCGAGCTCACGTCCACGTTCCGGCTCGACCTGTCCGGCCGGCGCGTCCTGCTGGACTGCGCCAATGGAGCGACCTACCGAGTGGCGCCAATCGTCTTCGAGCGACTGGGCGCGGCCGTCGAGGCGCACGCCGACGAGCCCGACGGTCGCAACATCAACGAGCGCTGCGGCTCCACCCATCCGGAGGCGCTGGCGAGGGCGATGCGCGAGAGCGACGCCGATCTCGGCTTCGCGCTCGACGGCGACGGCGATCGCGTCATCGCCGTCGACTCCTCCGGCGCGATCCGCGACGGTGACGAGCTGATCGCGCTCTGCGCCGCCGGCCTGTCGCGAAACGGCGCGCTCGCCGGGGGCGTCGTCGTGACGGTCATGACGAACTACGGCTTTCACGAAGCGATGCGGCGTGCGGGCATCGAGGTGGCTACGACGCCCGTCGGCGACCGGCATGTCGCCGCCCAGCTCGAAGAACGCGGATGGTCGCTCGGGGGCGAGCAATCGGGTCACATCATCTGGCCCGAGTACGGACCGACCGGCGATGGGATCGCCGCGGCACTGCTGGTCATGGAGGCGCTCGGGGACGAGAGCCTCGCCGCCGCGATACCCATGCGAAAGCTCCCGCAGGTCCTCCGGAACGTCGCGATCGCGGACCGCACCGTCATCGACGACGCCACCGCCGTGTGGGAGGCGGTCGACCGTGAGAACGCGGCGCTCGAGGGTCGCGGGCGGGTGTTGGTTCGCCCGTCGGGCACCGAGCCACTTATCCGAGTCATGACCGAAGCACCGACGATGGACGAGAGCGAGCAGGTTTGTGAGCGCTTGGTGGCGCTCATCTCCCGAGAGCTCGCGTAATCCCGCGGCCACCGGCGCACGGACTACCCTTACTCGCCTCCCATGTGCGGCATCGTCGGATATGTCGGGGGGCGGCCCTGCCGTGACCTGCTGATCGCCGGCCTCGAGAAGCTCGAGTACCGCGGCTACGACTCGGCCGGCGTCTCCACGCTGGCCGACGGCCATGTGGAGACCGTCCGCGCGGTCGGGAATCTGGCCAACCTGCGCGCCGCCGTCGGTCTGGATGCCGACCGACCGGTCTCGGGCGACGGGGGCGTTGCGGTGGCCACCCCGGCGGCGACGATCGGGCTCGGCCACACGCGCTGGGCGACCCATGGCCGGGTGACCGAGGAGAACGCGCACCCGCACGGCGACTGCACGGGGAGCGTCCACATCGTCCTGAACGGGATCGTCGAGAACCACACTGAGTTGCGCCGCGAGCTCGCCTCATCCGGCCACGCGTTCAGCTCCGAGACCGACGCGGAGATCGTGGCCCACCTGATCGAGAAGCACTACGACGGTGATCTGACCGCAGCGGTTCGAGCCGCGTTCGCCGAGCTCCGCGGCCACTACGCCTTCGTCGCGATGCACGCCGCACACCCCACCACGCTGGTCGCCGCAAGACAGGAGTGTCCCCTCATCGTCGGCATCGGCGAGGGGGAGACGTTCGTCGCCTCCGCCATCCCCGCGTTCCTGGCCCATACCCGTCACGTCCTCGGGCTGAAGAACGGCGAGATCGTCACCGTGGCGCCTGAGGGCGCGCGAATCGTCGAGGTGGACGGCACCGACGTCGAGCGCGAAGTCGAGACGGTGACCTGGGATGAGGAGGCGGCCGAGAAGGGCGGCTACCCGACCTTCATGCTGAAGGAGATCCATGAACAACCGGACGCGGTCGCCGAGACGATCACCGACCGGCTGCCCGAGGCCGACCGCGTCGACCTGTCCGAGCTAAACCTGCCGCTCGAGCTCGTCGAGAAGCTACGGCGCATCGTGATCGTCGCCTGCG
Organism: Solirubrobacterales bacterium; assembly: GCA_036265555.1. Lineage (GTDB taxonomy): Bacteria > Actinomycetota > Thermoleophilia > Solirubrobacterales > 70-9 > AC-56. The sequence continues at coordinate 5,303 of DATAOX010000143.1, read as the reverse complement.
GCACGAGCTATCACGCCGGCCTTGTGGGGCGCTACGCGATCGAGCAGTGGGCGCGGATACCGGTCGAGATGGACATCGCGTCGGAGTACCGCTACCGAGACCCGGTGGTCGGTCCGGAGGACCTGGTGATCGGGATCACGCAGTCCGGCGAGACCGCGGACACGTTGGCGGCCATGCGGCTCGCGCGCGAGCGCGGCGCCACCGTGATGGCCCTGTCCAACATCATGGGCAGCCAGGCGACCCGGGACGCCGACACGGTGCTCTACACCCGGGCCGGCCTCGAGATCGGCGTCGCTGCCACCAAGACGTTCACCGCGCAGACCGCGGCCATGTATCTCCTCGGGCTCTGGCTGGCTCAGACCCGCCAGGCGTGGCCGCGCACGAGGATCGCCGAGGTCGTCGCCGAGCTGAAGAGCATCCCCTCCAAGATCGGGCTCACGCTCACGTCGGTCGAGGAGCGGGTCCGCGCCATCGCTCGGTCCCACGCGGACCGCGATTTCTTTCTCTACCTCGGGCGCAACATCGGCCTGCCGGTCTGCCTGGAGGGCGCCCTCAAGATGAAGGAGATCTCGTACATCCCGACCGACGCGTACGCGGCCGGTGAGATGAAGCACGGGCCGATCGCCCTGCTCGATGAGTCGACGCCGGTCGTCTGCGTCGCCACGGACAGCCCGATCCTGGACAAGGTCCTGTCGAACATCGCCGAAGTGCGGGCCCGCGGTGCGGACGTGATCGCCATCGCGACGGACGGGAACACCGAGGTCGCGGAGGTTGCCGACCAGACCCTCTACGTACCCGCGACCGACTGGGTCCTCCAGCCGATCCTCGCCGTGCTCCCACTGCAGCTCCTCGCCTACCACGTTGCCCGCCTGAACGGGCGGAACGTCGATCAGCCGCGAAACCTCGCCAAGACGGTGACGGTGGAGTGATCCGGAGAGCGGCGATCGTCATCGCCGCCGGCGCGGCGATGCTCGTCGCCGGCTGCAGCGGCGGAGGGAGCGGCGACCAGCTCGCCTCCGTGGCACCCACGAACGCCCCGGTCTACGTCGAATCCGTCGTCCGGCCGGGCGGCGAGCAGCGCGACGCGATCGACTCCCTCGCCTCGCGGGTCGGCGGAATCGACGATCCCGGCGGGACAATCGTCCAGGCCCTCGACGCCCAGCTCGCCGAGGCGGGCGTGCATGCCACCTACGAACATGACATCGCGCCGTGGCTCGGCGAGCGGGCCGCGGTCTTCGTTCAGTCCTTCAACGGCTCACCGCCCCCGTTCGCGATCGCCTTCGAGACGACCGACGCCGACGCGGCGCGGGCCTTTCTCGAGAAGGTGGTCGGCTCCTCGGCTGAGACCAAGCAGGGCACCTACAACGGCGTGGACTACTTCGAGGATCCGACGGGGACCTACGCGTCCGGCGTGGTCCACGACTTTCTCGTCTATGGAACGCTGGACGCGTTCAAGGCAACCGTCGACGCCTCGAATGGCTCGTCGCTCGAGGACTCGAGCCAGTTTGCGAACGGCACCTCGGGTCTTCCCGGCGACAACCTCGTGCTCGGCTACACGGATGGTCAGCAGGCCGCCCGGGAGCTCGCCGGCATACCGAGCGACCCCCTCAACGCCACGGCGCTGAAGGCGGCGCTCGACACGCTCGCGAGCGGTCCGGTCACGTTCGCGATCACGGGTCAGCCCGACACCGCGAACCTCGATGTCTCGCTGCCGACAGGGCTACCGGCTCAGCTGGACGGTGGTGACCTGGTGGGGCGGGCGCCCGCCGACGCCTGGTTCGCGGCCGGCGTCCGGGATCTCGGCGGGATGCTCCGCAACGCGCTCGACGCGGCTGATGCATTCCGGCTGCCCTCCATCGAGGACAAGGTCAAAGAGCTCACGGGCGTCGATCCGAACGACCTCGTCTCGTGGCTGCAGGACGGTTACGCGTTCGTGGCCGGGACGAGCGAGAAGAAGATCGCGATCGGCGGCGTCGCGCAGAGCTCGAATGCCAGCGCGTCGGCGAAGGCGATCGACGCTCTCCGGAAGCGCTTCGAGCAGGACGCGGATGCGAAGCTCGGCCCGCCGCCGAAGGGCGCGGATGAGGGATTCTCGGCGTCCGCGCCCGAGTCACCGCAGGCGATTCAGGTCGGGCGGTTCGGCGATCAGGTCGTGGCTGCGCTCGGGCCCGCCGAGCCGGGTGAGGAGGCGCTCCATCCCAAGCATTCACTCGACCACGATTCCGCGTTCAAGGCCGGTGAGGACGCGCTGGGAGCCGGGTTCTCGCCGCTGACGTTCGTGCGCCTGCCCCCCTTCTTCGTCGCCGCCGAGAAGGGCGGATCGAAAGACGACCCCGCCTACATCGCCGCCAAGCCGTACCTGCAGAAGCTGGACTACCTGATGGCGGGCACCTCCGGGGATGGCGACCGCAGCACCGTGCGGTTCGTCGTGGGAGTCAAGTAAGTCCATGCCCGAGCCCGGTCTCGGTCTCGACCTCGTCGACATCGACCGGCTGGAGCGAGCCCTCAGCCGCCGGCCACGGCTGGCGGATCGCCTGTTCACGCCGGCCGAGCTCGAGTTCGCGGCGGCCCGCCGGTGGCCCGCGCGGCATCTCGCAGTGCGCTTCGCCGCCAAGGAGGCCGCCATCAAGGCGCTCGGCAGCTCAGTCTCTCCGCGTCAGGTGGAGGTGCGTGGAGGGGGAACGGCGCCGCCGAGCCTGGCCCTTCACGGCCGGGCCGCTGAGCTCGCCGACGAGCGGGGCGTGGAGCTCCAGGTCGCGCTCACGCACACGGACGAGACGGCCGCGGCGGTGGTGCTCGCCGTTCCCGTGGGGCAGTGAGCGCATTGGAGGACTGGCTGACCCCGCTCTATGACGCCGCGGGCATGCGGGCCGCGGACTCCTGGGCGATCGAGGAACAGGGGATTCCGTCGCTCGACCTGATGGAGACCGCCGGCATCGCGGTCGCCGAGGCCGCGCGCGACGTCACAACGGATGGGCGGGTAAGCGTGGTCTGTGGCAAGGGCAACAACGCCGGCGATGGGCTGGTGGCCGCTCGCCACCTCGCCGAGACCGGCTACGACGTTCAGGCGCTGCTGCTGTGGCCGGCCGGAGAGCTCTCGGCAGATGCCTCCTCCAACCTGGAGCGGTTCGAGGGCACGACCCGCGAGGTTGGCCCGGACGAGCTGCGCGAGGATCTCGCCGGCTCGGGCGTAATCGTCGACTCGATCTTCGGCACCGGGTTTTCCGGCACGCCGCGGGCACCCGCCGATGCCGCCATCGAGGCGATCAACGCATCGGACGCCCCCGTGGTCGCCGCGGACATCCCTTCGGGCGTCGACGCATCGAGCGGCGCGGTGGAGGGCTCGGCGGTCCGTGCCGACGTCACGGTCAGCTTCCACGCGGCCAAACTGGGACACTGGATCTTCCCCGGCAAGGAGAGGGCCGGGGAGGTGCGGGTCGCCGACATCGGCATCCCGCCGGATGCGCCATCGCGCCCCGCCGCCGGCCTGATCCGAGACGGCGTGCTCGCCTCGGCACCGGGCCGGCTACCGAGCTCGACCAAGTTCGACTCCGGAGAGGTCCTCGTCGTCGGTGGATCGCGCGGGCTCACCGGCGCGGTCTGCATGGCCGCCTCGGCGGCGATCCGCGTCGGCGCCGGTTACGCGACGGTCGCGGTGCCGGCCGATCTCGAATCGATCTTCGAGGTCAAGCTGACCGAGGTCATGTCGCGCGGGTACGGAGGGGCGCCGGGCCGCCTCGCGAGCTCGTCGGCCAACGAAATCCTGGCCGCCGGCGAGCGCGCGGCGGCGGTCGTGCTCGGGCCTGGATTGGGGCGCGACGAGGATTCGCTGGCGCTGGCCCGTGAGCTCGCGCGTGGGATCGCGGCCCCCCTTCTGATCGATGCCGACGGCCTGAACGCGCATGCGGGGCGCTTGGACTTGATCGCCGAGCGCAGCGCGCCGACGGTGCTGACGCCGCACGCCGGGGAGCTGGGCCGCCTGCTCGAGCGAGAGTCGAGCGCGATCGGCGCGCACCGGCTCGCGGCCGCTCGCGAGGCCACCGAACGGAGTGGCGCGGTCGTGGTCCTGAAGGGAGACGACACGATCGTCGCGCACGGCGACCGCCTCGCCGTCAGCGGCGGCGGCGCGCCTGCCCTGGCCACCGCTGGCACCGGCGACGTCCTCTCGGGGACGATCGGTGCTCTGCTCGCCAGGGGGCTGAGCCCATTCGTCGCTGCTTGTGCAGGCGTTCATGCCCATCAGCGCGCCGGGCGAATCGCGGCCGACCGCGTGGGCGCGGCGGAGTCCGTGGTGGCGACGGACGTGATCGAGGCGCTGCCGGCGGCGCTATCGACATGATGGCGCCTTCACGCCGCGCCGTCGCCGTTGTGGACACGGGGGCGGTGGAGCGAAACTGCGCCCGCCTGGCCGGAGACCTGACGGACGGAGCGCGCCTGTGCGCGGTGGTGAAGGCCGACGGCTACGGGCACGGTGCGGTGGAGTGCGGCCGTGCGGCGCTGGCGGGCGGGGCGACCTGGCTGGCGGTGGCTGCGGCGCCCGAGGCGGCGGAGCTCCGCGCCCAGCTTCCTGAGGTGCCGTTGCTGACGATGGGCGCGCTGACGGATCCCGAGCTCGAGGTGGCGCTCGACGCGCGATCGGAGGTCGCGGTCTGGCGACACGAGCACGCCGAGCGGGTCGCCGCGTGTGGCGAGGAGCGGGGCATCCGCCCGCGCGTTCACGTGAAGTACGACACGGGAATGGGCAGGCTGGGAGAGCGCGACCCGGACGTGGTCCTTCGCCTGCTGGAGGCGGCGGCGGGCGACGGGCGTCTCGAGCTGGCCGGGCTCTGGACTCACTTCGCCACGGCCGACGAGCGCGACTCGGATTTCTTCGACCGCCAGCTCGAGCGCTTCAGCGCACTGGTGGACCGAGCGCGCATGGACCACCACGACCTCCTGGTCCATGGCGCCAACAGCGCCGCGGCGCTGCGTGATCCGGCCGCGCACTTCGACATGGTTCGTTGCGGGATCGCGATCTACGGCCTTGACCCGTTCCACGCCGACCCGGACGAGCACGGGTTGCAGCCGGCGCTCGAACTGGGCTCCTACGTCGCCGACATCAAGCGCTTCGCCCGCGGGGACAGCGCCGGGTACGGGCAGCGCTGGCGCGCGTCCGTCGAGACCTGCGTGGCCGTTCTCCCAATCGGCTATGGGGACGGCATCCGGCGCGGATTGACGAACAACGCCGACGTGCTCGTGAACGGCCAGCGGTACCCGCTCGTGGGCACGGTCTCGATGGACAACGTGACCGTCGAGCTCGGGCC
>DATAOX010000142.1:0-2107 GCA_036265555.1 Solirubrobacterales bacterium | reverse complement strand
GCGGGGCCGCCATCCGTACCAAGACTACGAGCTCATGTGGCGGTCGCGAGCTCTCGGACCAGCTCCTGGGACAGCTGGCCACGGTAAACGGGGGACGCCGTTCCGGTCTGCCGCACGTCGAGCTCGTCCGTGACCTCGACGATGAGCTCACCACCGTCCAGATGCACCGTCAGAGGGCTGGGTGCACCCCGCAGGAAGGCCGCTACCGCGGCGCCGCCTGCGCCGGTGCCCGACGAGAGCGTCTCCCCCACCCCGCGCTCGAAGATCCGTGCACGGACATCCGGGCCGTCGACCCGGATGAACGAGACATTGGTCCGATTGGGAAAGAGGTCCGAGCGCTCGATGCCCGGGCCGATCACGCCGAGCTCCAGATCCTCGAGCTCGGGCCCCACGTCGATCACGCACTGGGGGTTCCCGATCGAGACATGCTGGAAGCGCCACTCGCGCTCCGCAGAGGTGACAATGCCCGTCCCGTCCGGTCCGCCCGACGGGTAGTCCGGCGACGACACCGACGCCCTCCCCATCGCGATCGTCGCCCTGTGCGGCCCCGTGACGCGGGGGTGGATCTCCCCCGCCTTCGTCAGGATCGCGAACTCGTCGTCGTCGGTCCAGTTGCAGCGGCGGAGGTAGAGCACCGCCTCCCGAGCGCCGTTCCCCGAGAGCTCGGCCTCGGACCCATCAGGGTTGAAGATCCGCAGCCCCGCCACGTATCGCTGATCCGCGACCTCGGAAATCAGCAGGATCCCGTCGGATCCGATCCCCCTATGCGGCTCGCAGAGCCTTCGGATGCGCTCAGGGGTCAGCTCCCACGGCAGCGCGTCCTCCTCGAGGATCACGTAGTCGTTGCCCAGAGCCTGCCACTTCTCGAACCGCATCTCAGGCGTCATTCTCGCCGAGGATCCCGACGACCTCACCGGCGACCTCGCCGTCGCCGCGCCCCGTGCGATCGAGCACGGTGACCCCCGCCATCCTTCTCATCCACGTGAGCTGGCGCCGCGCGTAGGCGCGGTGCGCGCGCTTCACCCCGTCCCCATCGCCCACGAGGAGCTCATCGAAGCCCAGTGCCGCACGAGCGGTTCGAGACACGCCCACCTCGGACGCCGCGCGCGCCTCCTCGGCGGCCCCCGCCGCGATCATCTCGTCGACCCTCGCGTCGATCCTGGCAGCCAGCTCCTCGCGCTCGATGGTCAGTCCCACCAGGACCGTGGGGCGCCGCAACCCCGCCGTCCACAGGCCCTCGCTCGAACGCGGGGGCTCGATGCCCGCGCGCTGAAGCTCCATCGTCCGCGCGATGCGCTTGCGGTCGTGGGGGTGAACGGTCACGGCGACGTCCGGGTCGAGCTCCGCCCAGACGTGCTCGGGGCCGCGCTCGGCCATCTCCCGCTCGACCTGAGTCCGGATCTCGGTCGGGACCGGGGGGCGGAGGTCGAGGTCGGCCAGGCCGGCTCGCAGATAAAGCCCCGTCCCTCCGACGACTATCGGGCGCCGTCCGGCGGCCAGCAACTCGTCGATCTCCGCGTGGGCCAGCTGCGCGAACCGCCCGGCGCTGAACTCGCCGGTCGGCTCGACGAACCCGGTCAGCCGGTGCTCCAGTCGCTCGCGCTCAGCCGGCGTCGCCGCGCCGCTCAGCGTCTCGAGGCCGCGGTAGACCTGGATCGCGTCGCAGGCGACCGCCACCGGGTCCTCGCCCCGCTCGCGAAGCAGGTCGGCGACGGCGATCGCAACCGCCGTCTTCCCCACGCCGGTCGGACCGAAGACGGCGAGGACCTTCACTCGTTCACGGCTAGGCCGTCAAAGCGGCGCGGCTCAGGAGCTTCTCGTGGCCCGCGAGGGTCGTGGACGTCGCGCCCGTGATCTCGACGTCGCAGAATTCGCCGGGCCGCGCGGTGCCGTCGAAGTTGACCGTCTTGTTATGGGGGCTCCGGCCCCGGAGGCGGGTCGGATCGGTCCGGCTAGGGCCCTCGACGAGCACCTCCATCGTGCGACCGACGAAGCGCTGAGCGCGCTCGTGCGCACGCCGCTGGACGAGCTCGACCAGCTGCTCCATGCGCTTGCGCTTGACCGGATGCGGGACCTGGCCGCTCGCCGTCGCCGCCTCGGTTCCGCG
>DATAOX010000141.1:0-10429 GCA_036265555.1 Solirubrobacterales bacterium | reverse complement strand
CCGTCGACACCCTGCGCGGTGCGGGCATTGAGGGGCCCTACGGCATGGCGCTCGGCCCCGCGGCGCACACGAACGTGCTCGAGACGAGCCAGCACGGGGGCTACCCGCTGCTGGAGCACCTGCGCGAGATCCTGGGCGGGCCGCTTGTCTGGGCCCCGGGGGTCGAGGGCGCGGTCGTCCTAAGCACGGGCGGCGGACACTTCCTCTTCGAGTCGGGGCAGGATCTCGCGATCGGGTACGCGAGCCACGACGCCCAGTCGGTCCAGCTCTATCTGGAGGAGAGCTTCAGCTTCCGCGTCGCGACTCCCGAGGCCGCGGTCGCGCTGACTCCCTGAGTCGCGCCCGGGGCCGTGGAGGCTGGCGACGCAACCCGGTTCTCGGGGCGGACGGCGTGGGCTCGAAGCCTCGAGACGCCGCTCAGCTCCTTCCTGCGCACCGAGACGGGAAGCGCCACGATCCTGCTCGGCGCGGCGATCGCCGCGCTGATCTGGGCCAACGCGGACGCGACCTCGTACCACGGCGTCTGGGACACGGACCTGTCGATCCGGATCGGCGACCAGGGCGTCTCGCAGACGCTCGGCTACTGGGTGAACAGCGGCCTCATGGCCTTCTTCTTCTTCGTCATCGGGTTGGAGGCCCGGCGCGAGTTCGACCTGGGCGAGCTGCGGGATCGCCAGATGGTGGCGCTCCCCGTGCTCGCGGGGCTCGCCGGCATGGCGGTGACCGCCGGCATCTTCGTGGCCATCAACGCCGGCCACGCATCAGCTCAGGGATGGGGCGTCGCGATGTCGACCGACACTGCGTTCGCTCTGGGAGCGCTCGCTCTGGTCGGGCCCCGCTTTTCCGATCGGCTGCGCGCGTTCATTCTCACCGTCTCGGTCGTGGACGACGTCGCGGCCCTGGCGGTCATCGCGACCGTCTACACCGATTCCGTGCAGGTCGACGCGCTGCTGATCGCCGTCGGCGTGTTCTCCGTGATCGTCATCGCGGCGCGCCGGCGGGTGGGGACAGGGCCGATGTACCTCCTCCTCGGGGTGGTGGCCTGGGTCGCCCTGTTCAAGTCGGGCGTGGACCCGATCGTGATCGGTCTCGCCATGGGCCTGCTGACCTATGCGGCCCCGGCCGAGCGCGGAGATCTCGAGCGGGCGACGGACCTGTTTCGCCGGTTTCGCGAGCAGCCCACCCCCGAGTTGGCGCGCTCTGCTGCGATCGGGCTGGAGTCGGCCGTGTCGCCGAACGAGCGGCTGCAGCACCGCTATCACCCCTGGACCAGCTACGTGATCGTGCCGCTGTTCGCGCTCGCCAACGCCGGGATCACGATCGACAGCGACCTGCTCTCACGGGCCCTCACGTCCCCGATCACGCTGGGAATCGTCGTGGGCTACATCGTCGGCAAGCCGCTCGGGATCGGAGGGACCGCGTGGATCCTGACGCGCATCACGCGAGGCCGGGTTCGCCCGCCGGTGGGCCCGGCCGCGGTGCTGGGAGCGGGGACGGCGGCCGCAATCGGGTTCACGATCTCGCTCCTGATCGCAGCGCTCGCGTTCAGGGGAAGCGAGCTCGACGAGGCGAAGCTCGGCGTGTTGATCGCCGCCGTGGGCGCGGTGCTGGTGACCGCCGCCGTGTACCGGTTCACGCAGCTCCTCCCGCGGCGATTGCGCCTGCGCGCCATGTACGGCCCACCGGAGACGATCGTTGATCTGGCGGTGCCGTTTGATCCGGAGGTCGACCACATCCGCGGGCCGCGGGACGCTCCGGTCACGATCGTCGAGTACGGCGACTTCGAATGCCCCTACTGCGGGCGCGCGGAACCCGTGATCCGCGAGCTGCTTCGCGACTATGGGGACATCGCCTATGTCTGGCGCCATCTGCCGCTCACCGACGTTCACTCTCATGCCCAGCTCGCCGCCGAGGCGTCGGAGGCGGCCGACCGGCAGGGCCACTTCTGGGAGATGCACGATCGGCTCCTGCACGATCAGGACGCACTTCGGCCTCGAGATCTGATCCGCCACGCCGAGGAGCTCGGGCTGGACGTCGAGCGCTTCGAGAGCCACCTCCGAGACCACCGCGGGGCGGCGCGCGTCGCTCGCGACGTCGACAGCGCCGACCTGAGCGGCGTGTCCGGAACGCCGACGTTCTTCATCAACGGCCGTCGCCACTACGGCCCGTACGACATCGAGACGCTGTCGAGGGCGGCGCGGTTCGCCGGCGCCAGGGTCGCCGCCGCCGCCTAGCGGGACGCGGTCTCGACCCGATGGCCGAGATCGCGCCACGTCCCGACCCCGCCGTGACCGACATGGATCACCTGCTCGAAGCCCTCGCGCTGAAGTAGCGATGCGGCCAGGCCGCTGCGCTTGCCCCCGGCGCAGATCGTCGCGATCGCCCGATCCCGAGGCAGCTCCGACAGCCGGTCGACCAGGTCGCCGTATGGAACGTGCCACGAGCCGGGGATGTGCCCGGAGGCGAACTCGTCGTGGTCGCGAACGTCGACCACGGCGATCTCGTCATCGCGCATTCGCTCCGCGAGCGCGTTCGGATCGATGAGCCTGATCCGCGACACGGGGCGCCCCTCCGAACGCCACGCGGTCATGCCGCCCTGCAGATAGCCGCGGACGCGCAAACCCACCGAAGCCAGCAGTTCGGCGGCCTCGAGCTCGTACCCGTCGGAGGCCGCCACGACGATGAGCTCTACGTCGGGATCCACCACCCGCGCGACCTTGGTCGCGAACCCCGTGTCATACGCAGAGGCGCTGATCGCGCCGGGGATGTGCGCCTCGTCGAACTGCTCGTTCGTGCGAGCGTCAACCAGGACTGCGCCCTCGGCGATCGCCACCTCCACCGCGCGCGGAGACAGCGGGACCGGGGTGCCCAGTTCCTCCGTCAGCGGCCCCTTGTTCAGGGAGACGATGAGCTCGACGTGCGGCGGCCGTTCTCCGATCGAGTTGACCGACGCCTCGACGAACGACTCCTGACTCGGGTAGCCGAGCGCGTCGTTGTGGCGACGCTCGGCGCCGATGGTCGACGCGGCGGCGTTCTCGATCGCCGAGGATCCACAGAGCGAGCCGCCCAGGTGGCCCGGGAAGACCGCGACGTCGTCATCGAGATTCAGCAGCCGGGCGTGCAACGATCGGTAGATCTCCGCCGCGCCGGCCCGCGGTTCCACCGCGAGGTCGGGACGCGCGACGTCGCCGATGAAGAGGGAATCGCCGGTGAGGACGGCCCAGAGGCGCCCGCTTGCGAGCTCGCGAACGGCGAACGACGTGTGCTCCGGCCGGTGCCCGGGGGTATGGAGGGCCTCGACCTCGACCTCTCCGAGACGAAGCTTCCATCCATCCGTGATCGCTTCGTGCGGATACTCGACCTCCGCCAGCTCATGGATGTGGATGGTGGCTCCGGTCGCGTGCGCGAGCCGCCCATGGCCAGAGACATGGTCGGCGTGGTTGTGGGTTTCGAGCACGTGCTCGATGCGAACTCCGTGCAGGCGGCTCAGCCGCAGATAGGGGTCGATGTCCCACTGGGGGTCCACCACGGCCGCGACACCGGCGGACGTGTCCCCCACGACATAGGAGCCGCAACCGAGGTCCTCGTGGATGACCTGGCGAAAGAGCGTTGACAAGGCGCCCTAGCCTCTCACGCGGAGGACGAGCACCGTGACGTCGTCTCGGGCACCGTCGCCGCCCCCGTCGAGGGCAACCCGTTGGACATCCGCCGCGATGTCCGCTGCCGGACGTCCGGCGCACGAGGTGAGTGCCGTGACGAGCTCCTCGACGCTGACGACGCGTTGCGGTGCGTACGCGTCGGTCAGGCCGTCCGTGTAGAGAAGGAGGGCGTCACCCGGGGCAAGGAGGGTACGGTGGTCCGCCAGCAGCGGCTCCGGGATCGCGCCGAGGAGGTTGCCCGCGGCGCCGAGCTGCTCGACGGCGCCGCTACTTCTCACCACCAGGGGCAGCGGGTGCCCCGCGAGGGAGAGGATGAGCTCGGCACCTTCCCGTTGCCGCAGGATGAGCCGGGCGTAGGCGACGGTGCACGTCTCCCCCGGAGCCTGCCGGCGCAGGGCACCGTTTAGGAGCGCGAGGATCCGGCTCGGGCGGTCCTCGTGTACGGCGTCGGCCCGGAGGGTGTAGCGGGCCAGCGCCGTCGTGCGCGCGGCGGCGGGGCCCTTGCCCCCGATGTCCCCGAGCATCACGTCCCAGCGCCGGGCGCCGGTACCGAACCAGTCGTAGAAGTCGCCGCTGACGAGGTTGCCCTCGCCCGCGGGCTGGGACTCCACCGCGGCCTCGATCCCGGGGATCTCCGGCAGGTGAGCGGGGAGGAGCCCGCGCTGGAGGGTCTCGGAGATGTACCGGGCGCCGTCCTCGATCCGTTGCCGCTCGGTCATGACCGCCGCCAGGACCAGGGCCGAGATCGAGACGACCCCGACGAAGGTCTGCGCCAGCTGAAGGCGGTCGTCGAGGTTGAGGCCCGCGAACGAGCCATGGTCGTTGGCGGTCAGCGGGATCGCGAAGCCGGCGACGATGAGCCCGGCCGCCACGGCGCCCGGCTGCCAGAACCGCAGGGCCGCCCAGATCATGAACGGGAAGACGATGAACGCCCGCGGAGCATCGAAGAAGAAGGCGATGAACGCCGCTCCGGCCAGTCCGACCCCGGCCGCCACCGCCTCGATCGCCGTCCCCGGCGCCCGCCGGTAGGGCCAGTGCGTGATCGCGACCATGATCGCAGGGGCGACGACCAGGTTGCCCCCCATGTCGCCGAGCCACCACGTGCGCCACGCGGTCCACAGGCCGTCGCCGCTGAGCTCGTCGGAGATCCAGAGGCTCGCGACCCCGACGGTGGCGCTGATCATCGTGCTGAGGACGCCCGCGAGAAGCGCGAGGGCGACCACGTCCCGCACCCGCTCGAGCGACGGCCGAAAATCCGCGACGCGCCGCAGGAGGTACGCGCCGGCAAGGGCCTCGCAGGTATTGCCGGCGGCGATTCCCGCGGCGCCGTAGAACGGGACACCGGTCCAGCTGTTGGCGAGGAAGGCGCCGAGCAGGACCCCCGGCCACATGCGGTACCCCCAGAAGATCAAGGCCGCGAGCGCGATCCCGGTGGGGGGCCAGACGGCGCTGATGCTCGAGTTCAAGAAGGTGAGGCTCAGGCCCAGCTTCGCCGTGCCGTAGTACACGGCGGCCAGACCGACCACCTTGAGGGCGTAGATGCCGCGCCCCTCTGGGATCGCATACCCCCCGAGCACGGTCGTCACTATGGCGCACCCGCCTCGGCGGGAGTGGCGAGGGGCTCGATTCCCAGCAGGATCTCGACGACGACCACAGGGACCGCCACCCGCGGTCCCAGCACGGTGACCGCCAGCGACGCGATCGCGGCGGTCGCGACGATGACGAGAAACGACGTCGCGTCGACGCCGATCACCGGGTGCTCTCCGTGCGGGTGATACCGAGAATCTACGCGGAGCCCGAGGCGCTCGCCGCCTTGTTATTCGAGATCTCGCGGCTTGACGAAGGCGGTCAGCCGAGCGCCGTCCGCGTCGAGATCACCCCATGACCCCTCGACCCTCAGGACCGCCAGGGCGCCGGTCGGGTACTTGCGGGCAAGCTTCGCGAGATCCGGACCGCCCGAGGAGAGGTCCAGCGCGAGGCGCTCGATCGCGGGGTTGTGGCCGACGATCATGGCCGACGGGACCTCATCGGGGATCCGGCGAACCCGCTCCAGGAGCCCGTCGGCGGAGGCGTCGTAGAGGTCGGATTCGATCCGCACGTTGGGCGACCGCCCGAGCGCGGCCGCGATGGGGTTGAGGGTCTGTCGGGCGCGGGTCGCCGACGAGCACAGGACGAGCGCGGGCTCGAGCTCGCGCTCCTGCATGTGGCTCGCCATCGCGGCGGCCGCGCGCCTTCCGCGCGGCGCCAACGGGCGGTCATGGTCGGCGAGGTCCGGGTCGTCGTGGCTGGACTTCGCGTGGCGCAGGAGGAAGAGCTGCTTGGCGGCCATGATCTGCACGATGACGGATGCGAGCGAGACGCGCCGCACAGCGACGAGGGGGAGGATCCTGGTCGCGCCCGACTCGTTCAAGGGGACGCTGACCGCGTCCGCGATCGTCGCCGCCCTGGCCGGTCCCCTTCGGGAGGCGGGCTACGAGGTCGACGGGCTTCCGCTCGGCGACGGCGGTGAGGGGACCGCGGAGGCGTTGCTGGCCACCGCCGGGGGTCGGCGCCTCGAGGCCGATGCACACGACCCTCTCGGCCGGCCGCTGAGGTCGTGGTACGCGCTGGTCGGGACGGGCGAGGCGATGGTGGAGGCCGCGGCCGCGAGCGGGCTGAGCCTGATCGCCGAGTCCGAGCGCGATCCAGAGAGGGCATCGACGCGCGGAACCGGTGAGCTGATCGCCGACGCGTCGAGGCGAGCGTCGACGGTACTCATTGGCGTCGGCGGGAGCGCCACCACCGACGGCGGGCGCGGCGCGCTCGAGGCGATCGCCGCAGCCGGGGGGCTGGGAGCCGCGCGGCTCGTCTGTCTCTGCGACGTCCGGACTCCGTGGGAGCTCGCGGCGCGCGAGTTTGCACCGCAGAAGGGCGCCGATCGGGCGGCCGTCGCCAGGCTCTCGGCGCGGCTGCAGAGCTACGCGACGCAGCTGCCCCGCGATCCAACCGGCGTCCCGCTCACCGGCGCGGCGGGCGGGCTCGCGGGGGGCCTGTGGGCGACCCACGGCGCGGAGCTCGCCGACGGCGCGCGGTACATCGCCGAACGGGTGGGCCTGGACGATCGGATTCGGGACGCGGTGGCGGTCGTGACCGGGGAGGGGCGCCTCGACGCCACGACGTTGGAGGGCAAGACCGTGAGCGAGGTCGCCCGGCGAGCGACGGCCGCCCGGGTCCCGCTTCACGCGGTGGTCGGCCAGGACGCTTCGACCGAGGCCGAGCGGCGCGCACTCGCCCTCGCCTCCGTCCGCGAGGCGTCCACGGCCGAGGAGCTCACGCGTGCCGCGACCGCCCTCGCCCGCGAGCTCGCCGAGGCGGCGAGGTAGATTCAGGTCATGCCGGATGACGGCAGGACGCCCACGCTTTACGAGTGGGCGGGTGGCGAGGACGCGATCCGCCGGATGATCAATGCGTTCTATGACCGGGTGGAGCGCGACGAGCTGATATCGCCGTTCTTCCCGGGCGGGGTGGGTGCGGAACACCGAGACCACGTCGTGGCCTGGTGGTCGGAGGTCTTCGGCGGGCCCGATCGGTACACGCGGGAGCTCGGGGGGTATGAGCAAATGCTCGCGAGGCACCGCGGATTGGGAATCGGCGACGAGCAGCGCCGCCGCTTCGTCTCGCTGATGAGCGTGGCCGCGGACGACGCGGGGCTCCCGGACGATCCCGAGTTTCGCTCGGCGCTTCTCGCGTACCTGGAATGGGGGACGCGCCTCGCCATGCACAACTCCCAGCCCGATGCGGACGTGGCCGAGCAGGCACCGGTTCCGCGCTGGGGATGGGGCGTTGCCCCGCCCTTTCAGGGCTGAACGAGTCATCCTTTAGGCTGTGTCGCAAATGGGTGCCGGGACGAGGCGGGCGCAGGTCGTGCTTGCGATTCTCACGGGCGCCGGCGCCATGATCCTTTTCGCCCCAGCGGCATCCGCCACGCCACGGGTCCAATGGATGCGCGGCTTCGACGCGCCGCAGACGCCGAACCGGCTCGACCGTGTGGGCGTGCTCTCCTTCGGGTCGCCCAGGGCGCCGAACATCCTCGTCCTGAACCCGGGGACATCCGCCGGATCCGCGTACTTCGCGCCCCTCGCCCGGCGGATCGTGAAGCGGACCAAGGGTTGGCAAGTCTGGTCGGTCGAGCGGCGCGAGAACCTGCTCGAGGACCAGTCGAGCTTCGACCGGGCGAAGCGGGGGAATGCCTCTCCCGCTGAGGTCTTCGACTACTACCTACGCTGGCTCACCGACCGCAGCATCACCAACCACGTCCAGCCGGTGGCGGACGGCGACGTCCAGTTTGCGAAGCACTGGGGGATGCGGGTCGAGATCCACGACCTGCGAAAGGTTGTGCGAGCGGCCGAGCGGCAGGGACACCACGTCGTCGTGGGAGGCCACTCCCTTGGCGGGTCGATCACGACCGCCTACGCCACGTGGGACTTTCACGGCAAGCCCGGCGCGAAGGGGCTGTCGGGCCTCGTGTTCATCGACGGTGGCTCGAGCCCCGATCCGATGAGCGAGGCGGAGGCGAAGAAGTCGCTCAACGACCTGCGCCACGGGTCGTCACCGTGGCTCGCCTTCGGTGGCATCCCGGCGCCCCTCGCCGGCCTCTTCGGCGAGTCAGGGGCCCTGGCCACCAAGATGGCGCCGAATGCGCGGTCGCTGGGCCAGAGCTGGGTGGGCCTGCCCAGCAACCTCAAGCCACCGGTTCCGGTGACCAACGCGGCGCAGTTCGGCGACGCGTCCGACGTCGCGACCTCGCCGGCGTCACTCGCCGCCTTCCAGGTCCACGCCGGGCACGTCGAGCGCGGCAGCTGCGACCCGTGCGGCTGGGTCCGGGACGGCGCGATCACGCCGATCCAGCGCTACGCCACGATGATCTCGGGCTCGGGCTTGCGGAGCGTCGACGGCACCGCCTGGTATCACCCGATGCGCCTCTCGATCGACTCCGGCGCCATCGCGGACGGCAATCGCAACGCGGCGCAGAAGGTGCTCCACGTGAAGGCGATCCACGGCGACGACGTCCACGTCCCGATCTACGCCTTCGCCGCCGCGCTCGGGGACGGGCGCGTGGTCGAGGGCGCGCGGGCGCTCGTCCGCCAGTCCGACATCCCCGCGCGCGAGGTCGAGATCGTTGACCGTCACCGCACCTACGCGCACAACGACCCGAGCGCCGCCTTCCCGCGCAACGCGTTCGTGAAGCACCTGCTGCCCTTCCTCAACGCCATCCGGCGCCGCTAGGTCGCTTCAACCGAGCACGGGGGCGGTCCGGTCCGCCGACAGCCCGTCCAGCGCCTCCTGCATCTCGGCCGTCACCGCGTCATAGACCTCGTCGGGGTCCGGGTGCGCGCCGAATCGGTCGCGCAGCTCGATCGGATCCAGGACCTCGATCTCGATCTTCGCCGGAAGCGGCAGCCGGGGTGGCATGTCGAGCACACTGACGCCGAAGGGCGGGCCGAGCGAGACGGGCAGGACCTTGATCCGCGCGGCGCGGTCGAGACCGGTGAGCCGGGCCGCGCGCTCACCGCGCGTCAGGAACAGGGCGGTCTCCTGGCCACCGATCGAGACCACGGGCACGATCGGCACGCTCTCCTCGCACGCGAGGTGGATGAAGCCCTTGCGATCGGCGAAGTCGATGCGGTCGGTCTGCCAGCTGGGGCGGAAAGTCTCCCAGTCGCCCCCGGGGTACACCAGTACCGGCGCGCCGAGCGCGAACGCCTTCTTCGCGTTCTCGTGAGACGCTCTGACGGTTCCCCAGGGCCGGATCCCCAGGCCGGGCAGCCGCGCGGCCAGGTCGTGGGCGAGCTGGTGGAAGCGCCGCTCAGGCCCGAATCGCTCGTAGAAGCAGGTCGCGAAGACGAACGTGTCGGCGATCATCGTCCCGCCCGAATGGTTTCCAACCAGGAGCGCCGGGCCCTCCGGGATGTGGTCCAATCCGTGAACCTCGCCGCGGAAATAGTTTCGGAACAGCCTCCCCAGGATCGGAAGGGTCCGTCGGATGTACTCCGGGTCCCAGGCGTCGAGGTCGTCGCCCCGCGCCCCGCTCAGCGCCTCGCGCCACTCATGGGCGACGTTTGCGCCGATCTCGGCGAGTCCGTCCAGCGGTCGCGGGACGGCTCGCGCCACGCGTCGCGTAAAGCTCGTGTCCGCCACACGAAGAGGCTGCCCGCCGCGGCGCCGGCGCAAACGGCAGTAACGACGGCACTGCTGGATCCCCGGACGACCGCGCCCTCGAGATCACTCATCACTAACTCGATTCGGTGGTAGCCTGCGAATCGGGTGCCCGGTTGGGTTGCCGGTGGCTCTCCTCCCCGGCCGTCTGCGGTAGACACTGGTGAAGGACATGCCCGTTGTGAACGCTAGGGACAGAACGGACGCGGGTTTCTAGGAAGGTCACGCGGGGTTTCGTGCGCGTTCACCGTCAGATGAGCCAGATCCACACGACCTGGATCTCGCGGTCGAGGTCTTCGTGTCCCGTTCGGGACTGGATAGTCGGCGAGCACAAGGTCTCCGAGAGACGACGCGAACGGAGGTGATACGACCCGTGGACGGCACTCAGCACTACTCGACGAGCGGCGAGGCCCTCGCCCGGATCTCCACCGGCCTGGTGCAGCTCCACAGCCGCTACTACGGCAAGGGGCCGACGAAGGCCAAGACCCACCTCGTCGACGACACCGTGGTCTCGATCCTCCGCGGCGGGTTCACGCCGGCCGAGCGGACCCTGATCGACGAGGGCGACGTCGACG
>DATAOX010000140.1:0-1737 GCA_036265555.1 Solirubrobacterales bacterium | reverse complement strand
CGGCTCGTCGGCACTCACCCGGCCGGCGACGACCTGCGATCGCAGGTCACGGTCGGTGACGATTCCGTACCGAGCGTCCCCGAGGTCCACCAGGACCGCGCTGACCTCCTCGGCGTCCATCCGCCGGGCGGCGTCCCGGAGCGTCGTCCCGGATCTCACGATCACCGGGGGCCTGCGGACCAGGGCCGCAGCAGGTTGCATCCCCACCTCTGGAACCGGCGGGCCGGCCCCATTCTCTCCCGTCCTGCCGCCACGGGCGAGGAGGGAACGTGCGAGGAAGCGCAGGCTCGAGGCACGGCCCAGCAGAGGGACCACGTCGTCGGCCGCCAGCGAGTAGGTGAGTGTGTCCTCCCGGGCTCGCACCCCGTACCTGGTCGGCTCTCCGGACAGGACCGATGGATGGCCGAACATCTCGCCTTCTCCGAGCAGGTCCACCGCCTTGCCGCGATCCACCAGGTCGACGGATCCCCGCCGGATCACGCGGATCCGGCCCTGGGGCTGCACGCCCTGGGGCAGGATCTCTGTGTCGGCGGGAAAGAACTCGACCTCGGTGCGGCTGGCCAGCTGCTCGAGTGCCTTCTCGTCGAGCCCGCTGAAGGGGTCTCGGGCGCCCAGGAACTCCGCGATGTCATGCATCCGTTCTCTGCGGGCAGTCTAAGCCCGAGCCGAGCTCAGCCCGAGAGCGCGGCCGCGGCCTCCTCAACCGTCGGCTTGATCGGCAGCACCTGATCGAGCCCCATCACCGAGAGGATGCGGAGGATCTGGTCACTCGAGGCGGCCACGGCGAGGCTCTCGCTGCCCTGGCCCGGGCTTTTCTCCTCGCGGGAGAGCAGCAGAGCGCGGATCGCGCTGGAGTCGATGAACTGGCACTGGGTGAGGTCGACGACGATGCCCTTCGCATCGGCCTGGACCGCGCTCCGCAGCTCGTCACGGAGCTCGTCTTCGTGCGACATGTCGACCTCGCCGGTGACCCGGACGACGTAGGCGTCGTCCGGACCGGGCCCCGAGCTGATCTCGAACTGCGGAATGTCTGCGCTTGGCGTCTCGGCCACGAAGTCCCCTATTCACATCGAGGAGCGGCTTCATCCTAGCCAGCGCTCCCAGGTTGAGGAAGGGCCTCAGCCGAGATGCAGAGCGGCCCGGGCGTGCTTCACCGCGGACTCGACGGATTGCTCGAGCTTGTCGTCGATCGCACGTGCGCGCAGGCGGGCGATGATGCGGTCGGTGAGACGAGCCCAGCCCGGTGGGGGAATCGGTGGACTGCCACCGATCGTTGCGGTGCGGCTGCCCGTCATTACTCGCGCCTATATGCCCGAATCTCGCGTCTCCAATCCCGCTTCGGTAGCGGACTTACGTACCATTTTCGCGCCTCGTGGCGCGCTGGATCAGCCGCCGACCGGCATCGGGCTCGCGAGCAGGCCCTCGACGTACGCGGGCGGCACCGGCTCCGCGAAGTGGAAGCCCTGCGCATATCCGCAGCCGAGATCTCGCGCGGCCCGCACCTGCTCGGCCGTCTCGACGCCCTCGGCAACGACCGCGATCCCGATCGTGTCGGCCATGTCACTGACAGCCCGCACGATCGCGGCGTCGTGTGGCCTGTCGCTGACGTTCTTGACGAACGTGCGATCGAGCTTGACCATGGAGAGGGGGAGGCGCTTCAGATAGCCGAGGGATGAGAAGCCGACGCCGAAGTCGTCCAGGACCAGGCGCACGCCGAGCCGGTTCAGGGACTCGAGC
>DATAOX010000139.1:0-15993 GCA_036265555.1 Solirubrobacterales bacterium | reverse complement strand
CTTTACCTGACCGTTGATGATGTCGCCCGAGTCGACCGAGTTGGTGCCCGGTAGCGCCATCGCCGTCCCGGTGAGCGCGAAGAACAGCGCCAGATAGGCGATCACGTGCGATCGCAGGTGGCGCAGGATCCGTCTACCCATGATTCCCCCCCATAGGTTGGCGCGCGGCCGAACGCACCCACGAGCGGCCAACGCGATGGACGAAACGCGCCAGAGCGGCGCGCTTCACGCAACCGCGTCTGGCCTTTCCGCGACCCTCTCACAGCCGCCGGCCGGTTGCAAGGCCTGCGGTCCCTAGGCGTACCCCATCCGCTCGAGTACGGGGATCTCGTGGATCTGTCGACTAGGCACGCAAGGGTGCGCTCAGGCACGAATCTATCCGGTTAGGTCCGGTTGTATCCGGTTGTTTCGGTGTCTGACTGGCGAACAAATGGCGAACGAATCGCTCCGGAACACTCCCAGGCCGTCCTCGATCGCCTGCCCCGGGTCGGAGTCACCGACCTTGCCCGACACCGTGTAGCCCTGTTCCTCAAGTCGGGCGACCGAAGCGTCGACCGTGCGCTGCGCTTCGACGATCGCAGCGTCTATGTCGTCGGTCTGGGCGGTGGTCGCTGAGCGCACCAGCGAGGGCGCGATCAGGACCACAGAAGCATCTTCAGGTCCCTTGCCGTGGCGGGTCAGCTCCTGGGCGAGACACGGCCCGCAGATCTCCTCTGCGGCAAGGACCAGGATCCGGGCTTTGTTGGAGTTCTTATTCATAGCCCTCTCGTTGCATCCGCGTTCGTCGGGGAGTGTCTCTGGCATCGACCTTCAGCCTCTCGCGACTTCCCTCGCGCGCGACTGAGCATCGCTGACGCGCGACGGTCGCGCCATAGCCCCGTTCCCTAGACGGTCCTCTTGAGAACCCGACGCAGGCGGGTAGGGCAAGCCCTACCCCTCCGGCGTGTGAAGTGAAGATCCACCGCCCGTGTCGAGCTCGCATTCACTGCGCCAGCGACCTGCGTGCTCCTCCTTGCTCTGAGTGGCTTTGAATGAACGAGCTTCGAAGAACGCGGGGACGCCGCGGCCATGGCCGGCGCTTTAGCGCCGGACGGTCGAGAAACCGCATCAGCAAGATGTGCTCGGCTCTAGGGGCAGCGGGACCCCCGGCGCGACGGATGGCCGTAATTACGCACGATTACCGGGGATGAGCAGAGAGGGCGGCTTTCTGCCCAGCTCGAAGACCTGGCGGCGGCACAGATGTTGCGGGTAGAGAAGAAGCGGCTTCAGAAACGGACTCAGCCTCCAGGCCCGCGGCGCTTCTGCTTTCACGCGAAAGCAGAAGCGATGCTCTCTCCTCAGCCCACCGGCCCTGGGAAGATCACCGCGCTTCAACAGGTCCGGCTTGCTTGAAAGAGGCGCTCTGCGAAGTTGCGGGATCCAACGAATTCGCGGACCGCGCAGATTGTGCGAGCTTAAGACGTGGCGTGGTTGGTCAGGAGATCCTACGATGGACGGTTATTTCTAGAAGTAAAATTCATGAATAGATGATACATTGAAGTAAAGCCGTAGTCGCTGATCACTTCGGGAGTTCCGTGGTGGCCCCGGTGCGGAGATAGGACCCACCAAAGGAAGGCGCACGATGCCACTATCAAACGACCTACACAGGCTCGCGGATCGGGCCGAGGAAGCAGAGCAGAACGCCACGGCCGCGCACGATAAGGCGAAGGTCGAGCTCGAGCAGGACCGCGAGCGGTCCCGCGAGGTTGCAAAGCAGCAGGCCGAGCAGCTCACCGAGGCCGCGGACGCAGGCCGCGACAAGATCTCCTCCGGGTGGAACGACGTCCAGAGGCACTGGAACGAGCACATCGCCCAGTTCCAGGAGAAGGTTCAGGCCAAGAAGGCGGAGATCGACGTCGACAGGGCCCGCAGGCGCGCAGACAACGCCGAGACCGACGCGGGCTTTGCGATCGAGTTCGCCTATTCGGCGATCGGGGAAGCCGAGTATGCGGTGCTCGACGCCGATCTCGCCAGAAAGGAAGCGGACGAGCTGGCGGCGACCGGAGCCGGCGCCTGAATCGAGCGAGACGCGAGTTCCACGACGGGGCCAACACGGTCCCGCCGCTGACCGCCGGGGCGTGGATGTAATCGTCCACGCCCCGGTCTCGCGATCCATGCGCCCGGAAGCAGCCAAGCCACCGCGCGGATCGTCGACTATCCGGGGGTCCTGAAGGTCCGTGGGCGCTGACAACTCCGACATCGGGACGTTTGGGCTGCAGTGGCCCCGAAAGACCGGGATTGACGGGGCCCTCGAGCCGCCGGGCTGCGGGAGTAGCGAGATACTGCGTAGCCGATGTCGCAGGAGAACGTGGAGGTCGGCGAGCCCGTGAGGAGGCTCCTTGCCGCATTCAACAAACGCGACTGGGGCGCGTTCTCCGCGGAGCTTGACCCTGAGGTGGAGTACATGCCGCGGCCCCCTCCCAGGCTTCGTTCCAGCGTTCGTAGTTCGCCAGCACGGCGTCGTTGCCGTACACGGCACCGTCCTCCAAGGTGACCACGACGATGTGGGGGTCGTGGAACCCTGCGATGCGATCGTAGTCGCCACGCGAGTAGGCATCCCAGGCCTCGCGCACGACCTCGACGTTCTCCTCCGACATCGCCTACGCAGTATCTCGCTACTCCCGCAGCCCGTCGGCTTCGAGAAGCGACTGGACCCTCGGAAAATGATGGAGGCCGGGGAATCGGTCGCGACCGACCTACCCGGCCCCCCGGTGGGCTGAGCCCGCTCATAGCCTTCTCGTACTCGGGAGTCTGCGTAGGCGTGCTCGGGCCGCAGAGGGAAATTATGCTCCTCGGCCCGCTGAAATGCGTCAGGCAGTCAGCGGCAGCCAACGATCGAGGGAGGTGATCTCGATCATCCGGCGGACGGCGCCCGATCGACCGTCGATGCGAAGGCGATCCCCCTCCTCACGAGACTCCCTCGCGGCCCAGACCAACACCCGCAGCCCCATCGAGTCGATGAAGCTCACCCGTTCGAGATCGAGGACGATCGATGCCGCCTCGCTGTCCAGGGCGTGGAGCAGGGTGCTCTCCAGCGCCGGGGCGGTGGCGATGTCAAGCTCGCCCGCAACCCGGACCGCAAGCCGGTCCTGGTTCTCGTCGATGTGCATGCTGAAAGGGTCCTGCCCTGGGACCGGCGAAGTTGCCATCGCTACTCCCCTCATCCCCCTCGAAGAGTCGCCGCCTTGGTTGTGCAAGGAAGAAGAGGAAAGTGCCTTTGGCGGTTAGAGGGACGAGGCTACTCCGATTCGCGGCAGAAATGTGACAGGGGTCTCGCTCGGCCTCTGGGGGAGCGGTCCCCTTGAAGTGAATGCCCTACTCCCGCAGCCCGGCGGCTTCGAGGGCTGCCGCCTTGTGGCGATATTCCCTCACACGGGTGATCTTCTCGTTCTCGACCGTGAAGACCCATGTTTCACCCTGGCGCTCTGCCACTTCGACGCGACTCAACTTCCCCCGCCCGCCCCAGTGCAGCGGTACGACGACGTCTCGGCCGGCATCGATGAACTCTTGCGGCTCGATCCATTGATCCGCGAGAACCTCCCCGAAGCGGCCGACGAGTTGTCTCAGCCCATCGTGGCCCCGATAGACGGCGGCATCCGGAAGGTCGGACCGTACCGTCCACTGAATGGAAGGGGCGAAGAACCGCAGCCTTGCCTCGATCCCTCGGCGGAAGCTCTCCGAGTGCTCTTGCGCCATCACCTCGAATACGGCCCGAACAACGTCCACGTTCTCCTGCGACATCGCCCGCTCAGTATCTCGCTACTCCCGCAGCCCGACTTTGGCTCAATCGAAGCTGATGACCGTGGAGCGATCGCGGCGGCAGACGAAGGTCGTCCCGTCGGTGCGGTCCTTGCGGCGCACCACCTTCGCGTAGAAGCGACCGGGCTCGATCGGGTGCGAGACGATCCACTGGCCACGGCGGTTGGTCCGGTCCTTCCCGAGCAGCTCGTCCGGTCCGGAGCGCACCATGAGGAGCTTCACGTAGCGGTTGAACTCGCAGGCGTGCCTACTGGAGTGGACTCGGCCCGAGAACGGGGGCCGGTTGGGTCCCGCCCAGATGACCTTGGAATCGACCCTCACCGTGCGGTTGGCGAACGCCGGTACCGCCACCGCGCCCGCCGCCAGCACCGACACTGCCATGACCGCGAGTCGCCTTCGGGTTCCCGTCTGACACTTCATATCTCGCTAATCCCGCAGTCCGGCGGCTTCGACGGCCTGGGCTCGATCAAGAAAGAACCTCGCGGTCGCGATCCTCGTGTCACGGTGGGTAAAGACGCAGTGGGCGGTCCACTCGACTGGGACGCCGCTGCCCTGTCCGACCGCCTTCCCTTGGACCTCGACCAGCACCCGCTCACCGCTCGCCGTGAAGCTCTTGGGCTGGTAGTGAAGCTCATCACCTCCGAGGCTCCGCACGTTCGCAATCCACCTGCGGACACCATCGTGCCCGGTGTAGACGTCGGGAGCATCCGGCATTTCCGGCGGGTCGTAGAGTTCGCAGTCCGGGTGATAGTTGGCCAGCACCGCTTCGACGTCACCACGGTTGAAGGCTTCGTACGTTCGGCGAATGACCTCGACGTTCTCCTGCGACATCGCCTACGCAGTATCTCGTTACTCCGACAGCCCGGCGGCTTCGAGGGCCCTCTAGGGCGCCTGCAGCTCGAACGCGCCGATGTCGGCGTCGCCAGCACCGTTGGGGTTAAAGACGCCGGGATAGTTCACGATCCGGGGGAACCCGCGCTGGTCGGTGGTGCCGTCGCCGGCGAGGCCCGCGTCAACGGCCGGGCTCGAGGGATCCAGCGCGAGCGTCTTCGTCGGCCCGCCGTAGTTAGCGAGCGGACGCAGCAAGGGCTCAGTGTTCGGCTGATCGCCCGGTGCCGTCAGGTTGCAGCTCGCGTCGTCGGAGAGGTTGTAACCCTTCGACCTCGGCGCTCCATCACAGCCACCCGCGACGATCGTGCTCCTGAGCGTGGTCGGCGTCCCGGAGGCAAAGGCGGTGGAGATCGCGCCACCCTCCGCACCGATGACGGTGCTCTGGGAGACGGTCACGTCGCTGTTGGCGTTCATGATCCCGCCGCCAGTGACTCCGGCGGAGTTGCCGCTCAAGGTGCTCCGCCGCACGGTGAGGTGGGCGTTAGACGAGATCGCCCCGCCGTAGCTGTTGGACGAGTTGCCAGTGAGGGTGCTGCGCGAGACGGTGAGGTGCCCCTCGTTGAGGATGCCGCCGCCCTGGCTCTCGGCGAAGTTCCCGCTCATGGCGCTCTCGTCGACGGTGGCGGTCCCGTAGTTGTGGATGCCGCTCATGCGGTTGCGGGCCACCAGGCTGTGCTGGACGGTGAGCGTGCCGTGAGTTTCGATCCCGGCGCGGCGGTTATCGGCCACCACGCTGTGGGTGACCGTTGCGTCGCCAGCGTTGAAAATACCCCCACCACGGGCGTCGCGCACGGCGCTGCGCGAGAGGGTGAGCGCGCCGGCGTTGCCGATGCCGGTCGACCCACCGACGATCGAGATGCGGTCGAGCGAGACCGCTCTCGAGGGCTGAATCGTGAAGACCGAGCCGAAACCGGGAGCGCCGTGGATGGTGAGCTGATCGACGCCGGGGCCGGCGATCGCGAGATCCGTGTCGACGTTAGGAAGCGGGTTGTCCAGCGCGAGGGTGCCGGTCGCGGAGATCGCGATCCGATCGGGGCCAACAAGATGATTGGCCTGGTTGACGGCCGCCCGCAGCGACCCCGCTCCCGAGTCGTTCGTGTTCGTGACCCCGATCGCAGCGGCGGCGCTCTGTGCCCCGAGCGCCAGCACTCCAGCAACGGCCACGCCGAGCGCGATCGCAAATCGCTGGCGCATGCGTCCTCCCCTTCCATAGGTGGCCTGGGTCGATTGACTCAGGTGCGCGTTCCTGCACGGGACGCACGACAACGACCATACTCAGTCGCAGACCTCCAGTGTGTGACCTGGTCACACGATGTTTCAATCACACAGCACTCGGCGTTATCGGTAGGGACAACAGCGCCGGGTGCGCCCGTCTGGATGGCGAACAAACTGGCGAACGGTTTCCGCCCCGGTGCGGAGAACCGCATGAACAAGCTATTACGCGTACCCCATCCGCTCGAGTACGGGGATCTCGTGGATCTGCGGCGGCTGGAGGTGATCCCACAGGATCCCGCGGGGGCGGTCGTGAACGCGCTCGACGTCGATCGCCGCGCGCGGGGTGACGATCAGGTCCACCGGCAGGTCGTGGTCGGTCATCATCAGGTGGTCGCGCAGGATCTGAATCGGATGGACCGTCGTCGCGACGCAGGTGTGCTCGTCGATCTTGGACTCCTCGATCAGGAGCCCGTACTCGAGGTCCGAGAAGCCGCCGCCCTTGCCGACCCTCCCGCCGCTCAGGTTCACAGCGACCGAGCCGCAGAGAACGAAGTCCATCTCCGGGATCTCCTCGAGCGCGACGACCCGCCCGTGTCGAAGAGCACCCTTGATCGTCGCCGCCTCCCGCACCTGCGCCTTGCTCAACCGCCTTGGATCGAGCAGCCGGAACGGGTGCTGGTCGCGAAGGCGCGGGACCGCCATCACGAGCTTCTTGCCCTGCTCGAGCGCGAGGCGGCGCGCGTGGGTTTGGGGGGAGTCGGGATTCGCCTTGACGACCTGGGCGCGCCGCCACAGACGGTGCTGGGCGAGCTTCTCCGCCGCGAGCTTGGCGCCGGCGAAGTTCGGGATCCGACCCTCGGCCCCGGGGAACCGCGAGACGCCCTCCCGTTCCATGGCCCGCCACACGGCGCGCCGCACCTGGTCCTTGGAGCGCATGTGGGCAAAACATATTCACCGCGGAGGCCCCACCGCCGGGCTGCCACAATGCGACGCTCATGGCTGACGAGCAGCGCACATCGCTGGCGGGGCCGGTGGTCCCGGCGGAGGATGCCGGGGACGAGGGCGCCCCGGACCAGCTCCCCGAGCGTCGGCCGGCGGAGCTCATGCGCGAGCTGCTGCCGGCGATCGAGCCCGAGCGGCGCCTAAACGACTGGGGGCGCTCCGAGCGGGTCGATGGATTCATGGACCGCACGCTTGTCGAGTTCTTCTACCGATACTGGTTCCGCGTGGAGGTCGAGGGGATCGAGAACGTCCCCTCCGAGAGCGGCGCGCTCCTCGTCTCCAACCACGCCGGGGCGCTGCCGCCGGATGCGCCGATGATCGCCAAGGCGATCCGCGAGGAGCATCCGAGCCCGCGACCGGTCTACATCACCGTCGAGCACTTCTTCAAGGGCTACCCCGGGTTCTCGATGCTGATCCCGAAGACCGGGTGCGTCGCGGCCCACCCCGCGAACGTCCACCGGCTGCTCTACGACGAGCGCGAGCTCGTTCTGGTCTTCCCGGAGGGGCGCAAGGGCACCGAGAAGCTCTACCGCGACCGCTACCGGCTGCGGCGCTTCGGCCGCGGGGGCTTCGTGGAAGCGGCCATGCGCGCCGAGGCGCAGATCGTCCCGACGTGCGTCGTCGGCGCCGAGGAGTCGGCCCCGATCTTCGGTCAGGTGGACATCATGCGGAGGGTCACCGGGCTCCTCTACTTTCCGATCACGCCCACATTCCCGTGGTTCGGGCTGTTCGGGATGCTGGGCTACCTGCCCGCCAAGTTCAAGATCCGCTTCCTCGAGCCCATCGATACGGTCGAGCTCGGAGGCGCCGAGGCCGCGGACGACAAGGCGCTCGTCCAGACGCTCGCGCAGGAGATCAGGGCGCAGATCCAGGAGAGCCTGCACGACATGCTGGCGCGGAGGAAGTCGGTATGGCTGGGCTGACCGAGTTCACCGCGCCCCGGGACACCGCGACCCGCCGTGTCCTCGTCACCGGGTTATCGACCTACTGGGGCGGGCGCCTGGCGCAGGCGCTGGAGAGCTTCGAGCACGTCGATGCGATCATCGGCGTCGACAGCGAGGACCCGACGCGCGAGCTCGAGCGCACCGAGTACGTGAAGGTCACGAACCAGCACTCGCTGCTCGAGCGCATTGTCCGGGCGGCCGAGATCGACACGGTCATCGACACCCGGCTCGTCGTCAATTCTTTGATGGCCGCGCCCAGGATCGCGCACGAGAACAACGTGATCGGGACGATGAACATCCTGGCCGCGTGCACCGGCGGTGATTCGCCGGTGCGAAAGTTCGTGTTCAAGAGCTCCGCGCACTATTACGGGGCCGAGCAGGACGATCCGGCCTTCTTCACGGAGGAGATGGCGCGCCCGCATCCCCCGAGAACCGGCCTCGAGCGCGACATCGTCGAGGCCGAGCAGGCGGTCAGCGAGTTCGCGCAGCGCAACCCAGACGTCACGGTGACCGTCCTGCGCTGCGCGAACGTCCTGGGTCCCGACGTCGACACACCGTTCACCCGGATGCTTCGCCTGCCGGCGGTCCCGATGGTCCTGGGGTTCGATCCGCGGGTGCAGTTCATCCACGAGGACGACGTGGTGCACGCGCTCGAGCACGCCGCATTTCACGTCTGCCCCGGGATTTACAACGTGGCGGCCGACGGCGTCCTGGCCTTCTCGGAGATCATCGACCTCGTGGGGAGGCCGCCCCTGCCGATCCTCCCGCCGTGGGGAACCGGAGCCGCGACCGGGCTCCTGCGACGTCTCGGATTCCGCATTCCGGACGAGGTCGTGAACCAGCTGCGCTTCGGCAGGGGCCTCGACAACCGCCTCTTCAAGGCAACCGGCTTCGAGTACGGCTATACGACGCGCGAGGCGGTGATCAAGCTCTCGGAGCACATGCGCCTTGCTCCGGTGATGCGCGGCACCGACCAGGAGTACAAGTACGAGCGCGAGGTCGAGGAGTTTCTGCGCTGGAGCCCGAACGTCCGGCGCGAGCAGCCGGGCGAGCGCGCAGGGCTTTCAACCGAGTCCGAGCCGCTGGGGATCTGAGCTTGTTCGCGATCTGACCTCCCGCAGGCGCAACCGCGCTTGCGCGACGGTCACGGGGCAGGGCTTCGGGGATCGGCGCCGTACACTGATCAGGGGTGAAATCAGCAAGGGCACCAGCCAATTTCGGGGGCTGAGCCCGCAGCGAAACCGGAACACATGGGTCGCAGGGCGCAGATACTTCTCGTGTCGGTCGTCGCGCTCCTCTGCGCGCTGGCAGTCGCGGCGTATGCGATCGACCGGGCCAACTCCGACAAGATCGCGAACGGGATCCGGGTCGGCGGGGTCGATGTTGGCGGCATGTCGGCCGACCAGGCGAAGACACGGCTCCATTCGAAGCTCGTCAAGCCGCTCGACAAGCCGGTCACCGTCACCTACAACGGGACCAAGTACGTGCTCAACCCTGACAACCTCCAGGTTCGTGCCGACATCGACGGGATGGTGGACGCGGCGCTCCGCGCCAGCCGCTCCGGCGGGTTCCCGACCCGCGTTTGGCGCTACACGACGGGCGGCGAGGTCGATCGCGAGATCGCCCCGCACATCACCTACTCCGCCAAGGCGGTCGACGAGTTCGTCAACACCGTCGCGAATGAGGTGAACCAGCCGGCGCAGGACGCGACCATCAGCCCGACGCCGACGTCGCTCAATCCGGTGCCGGGTCACGACGGAGTCCAGGTGCTGACGGACAAGCTGCGCACCGAGCTGCGCGGCGCGATCGAGAGCCCGCGCGACCGCACGGTCGAGGCGCCGGTGCAGAAGGTCAAGCCGAATGTCTCGACCGATCAACTCGCGCAGAAGTACCCCGTCTACCTGACGATCGATCGCGGCGCGTTCCAGCTCCGGCTCTGGCAGAACCTGAAGCTCGTGAAGACCTACACGATCGCGGTCGGCATGCAGGGCCTGGAAACGCCGGCCGGGATCTACACCATCGACGACAAGCAGGTGAATCCCTCCTGGCACGTCCCCGACTCGGCATGGGCGGGCAGCCTCGCCGGGCAGGTGATCCCACCGGGTCCCGATGATCCGCTCAAGGCGCGCTGGATGGGCTTCTACAACGGCGCGGGGATCCACGGGACCGACGAGGTGTCCTCGCTGGGCACCGCGGCGTCGCACGGGTGCATCCGCATGGCGATACCGGACGTGATCGAGCTCTACAACCAGGTCCCGCTCGGCACGCCGATCTACATCGGCAACTAGCCCATTCGGCGGCACGCGCGCTGCAGGCGGCAGGCACTCGGAGCGCGGCGCCGAACCTTCCGCGCATGGGCGTCGATAAGGGCCCACCCCCGATCAGCCCGGCGTGGGAGGCGACGCTGGCAGCCTTTCACCGTGAGCTCGTGCGCAGGGGCTCCTCGCGCCACACGCTGAGAGCCTACGGCGGCGACCTCGCTGAGCTCGCCGAGTGGGCGACGGCCCGCGAACAGGATCCGGCATCGCTCACCTACCGCGACCTGCGCAGCTACGCCGCGGCGCTGTCCGCGCGCGGGCTCGCGCGCGCGAGCGTCGCGCGCAAGCTCGCCGCCGTCCGCACCCTCCACGACCACCTCGCGCGATCCGGCGAGGCGGCGGAGAATCCGGCGGAGCTCCTGCCGATGCCGAAGAAGGCGGCGCGGCTCCCGCGGGTCCTGGGACCGGACGAGGTCGCGCGGCTCCTCGATCATGTCCCGGCCTCGGGTCCCCTCGAGGTCCGCGACCGAGCGATGCTCGAGCTCACCTATGCGTGCGGCCTGCGGGCCGAGGAGGTCATCGATCTCGACGCCGATGCCCCCGACTTCGAATCCGAGACCCTCCGGGTGACCGGAAAGGGCCGCAAGACGCGCATCGTGCCGATCGGGGAACCGGCCCAGCGAGCGCTGGAGCGCTATCTGAGCCACGCCCGCCCGGCGCTCGTGACGGATTCGGACCAGCAGGCCCTGTTCCTGTCGCGCCGGGGGCGGCGACTCTCCTCATCCGACGTCCGGCGCCGTCTCGACCGGTGGGTGCGCGAGGCGGCCGTGGCCGGCCATGTCTCCCCACACACGCTCCGCCACTCGTTCGCGACCCACATGCTGGAGGGGGGCGCCGACCTGCGCTCGATCCAGGAGCTCCTTGGGCACTCCAGCGTCTCGACAACCCAGGTCTACACGCGGGTGGAGCCCGGACGGCTGCGGAGCGAGTACACACGTTCGCATCCGCGGGCGTGACCGCCGCCGCCGGGCGCTGCGGGATGGATAGGTTTACGGCGGCGAGACGATGGAGACAAACGTCAAAGCTGTCGAACTTCGAGAGCTGTGGCGGCGCTACAAGGACGAGGAGGACGAGCGTGCGCGCGAGCGGCTTGTGGTCGCCTACTCGCCCCTGGTCAAGTTCATCGCCGGGCGGATGGCGTCGGGCCTCCCCTCGCACGTCGAGGAGGCCGATCTCATCTCCTACGGGCTGCTCGGCCTGATCGGCGCGATCGAGCGGTTCGATCCCGATCGCGAGATCAAGTTCGAGACGTTCGCGGTCACACGCGTGAAGGGGGCGATCATCGACGAGCTTCGCTCGCTCGATTGGGTACCGCGATCTGTCCGAGCCCGCGCCCGGGACCTCGAGCGTGCGCACGCCGAGCTCGAGGCGGAGCTGCAGCGCGCGCCCACTGACCTGGAGATGGCGGCGAGGCTTGGCATGGGCATCGAGGAGTTCAATGACTCGCTCCTGGAGATCGCGAACTCCTCGGTCCTGGCGCTCGACGACCTGTGGACCTTCGCCGACCCGGACGGAGGCGCCGGCGGGGTCTCGGTACTCGACACGCTCCACGACCCGCACGCGGTGGACCCCGAGACGGAGGCACAGTCGTCGGAGCTCAAGGACCGCCTCGCGGACGCAATCGAGTCGCTGCCGGAGCGCGAACGCCTCGTCGTTGCCCTCTATTACTACGAGAGCCTGACCCTCCGGGAGATCGGGGAGGTCGTGGGCGTGACCGAGTCTCGCGTCTCCCAGCTGCACACGAAGGCCGTGCTGGGACTCAGGTCGCGCTTTCAATCGCCGGCGTGACGGGCGGTCCGTCGGCCGCCGGGCGGTAACGCATATATTGCGCCCGTGGGGCACAAGGCAGCCGACCGGATCCGGAACGTTGCGCTGATCGGCCACCGGGGGAGTGGAAAGACGAGCCTCTGCGAGGCTCTCCTGTTCGAGGCCGGGGTGGTCAACCGGCTCGGCCGCGTCGATGACGGCTCGACAGTCTCCGACTTCGAGCCAGACGAGCAGGAGCGCTCGATGTCGATCGGCGCGAGCATCGCATCGTTCGAGTACGGGGATCGGAAGATCAACCTGATCGACACTCCGGGGGATCCCTCCTTCATCGCGGACACGCTGGGCGCCCTCCGGGTCGTCGACGCCGCCGTGGTCGTCGTGAACGCGGTCATGGGGGTCGAGGTCCATACCGAGCGTCTGTGGGAGCGCGCCGACCGCGAGGGACTGGCGCGGCTCGTCTTCGTGAACATGCTCGACCGCGAGCGGGCTGACTTCTTCCGTTCCCTCGACTCGCTCAAGGAGGCGTTCGGCCCGCACGTCGTGGCCACCGAGATCCCGATCGGATCCGAGCACGAGGTTCGCGGGGTGATCGATCTGGTCGACATGAGGGCGTTCACGTATGAGGGCGAGGGACGCGGGAACGCCAGCGAGGGCGAGATTCCCGATGAGCTCCGCGCCCAGGCGGAGGAGTACCGCGAGAAGCTGATGGACGAGGTCGCCGAGAACTCCGACGAGCTGATGGAGCGCTACCTCGACGGCGAGGAGGTCTCGCACGAGGAGATCGTCACGGTCTTGAAGAAGGGCGTCACCGAGGGGCATCTGTTCCCGGTCACATGCGGGGTCGCCACCCACAACCTCGGGACCAATCGCCTGCTCGAGGCACTGGTCGAGGACGTGCCCTCGCCGGCGATGCGCGGCGGGGTGCGGGCGCTCGACGGCGACGGGAACGACGTCGTCGTCGAGCCCGCCGAGGACGCTGATCTTCTCGCCCACGTCTTCAAGACCACAGCGGACCCGTACACGGGTCGGATCAATCTGCTGCGGGTCTACTCGGGCGTGCTGCGCTCCGACTCGCAGGCGTACAACGTCACGCGGAAGTCGAAGGAGCGGATCGGGCAGATCGCCGCGCCTTGCGGCAAGGAGACCTCGCCGGTCGATGAGCTGGGGCCCGGCGACATCGGCGCGGTGGCGAAGCTCCGCGAGACGCAGGCGGGCGACGTCCTGGGGGAGAAGGACACCGGCGTGGCCTTTCCGGCGCTCGACCTGCCGGCGCCGGTTATGGCATTCGCGTTCGAGCCGAAGTCGAAGGGGGATGAGGAGAAGGCCGCCAGCGCGCTGCGGCGCCTCGTGGAGGAGGACCCGACCCTCGACGTCCACCGCGATCCCGAGACTGGCGAGCAGATCATCGCGGGCCTCACTCAGATCCACGTCGAGGTGATCACGGGTCGCATGAAGCGCCGCTACGGCGCCGAGATCGAGCTGCACCCACCGCGCGTCCCGTACCTGGAGACGATTCGAAAGCCGGCGAAGGCCCACGGCCGCTACAAGAAGCAGACCGGCGGCCGCGGGCAGGTCGGCGACTGCCACATCGAGATCGAGCCGGTGGAGAGCGGGACCGGCTTCGAGTTCGTCAACGCGATCAAGGGCGGCGTGATCCCGAGCGGGTTCATACCGGCGGTCGAGAAGGGGATCGCGGAGGCGATGCAGCAGGGCGTGCTCGCGGGATATCCGATCAAGGATCTGAAGGTCAGGCTGTTCGACGGGCAGCACCACTCGGTCGACTCCTCGGAGATGGCGTTCAAGATCGCCGGCTCGATGGCGTTCAAGCAGGCGGCGGCTGAGGCGGACCCGTATCTGCTGGAGCCGATCGTCCGCACGACGATCATGGTCCCCGAGGAGAACGTCGGTGACGTCGTGGGGGACCTCAATTCCCGCCGTGGCCGGCCGATGGGCGTCGAGCCGAAGGGCTCGATGACGGAGATCAAGGCCGAGGTGCCCATGGCAGAAGTGCTCGATTACGCGCCAGACCTGCGGGCGATCACGGGCGGCCGGGGCGACTACACGATGGACTTCGAGCGCTATGAGGAGGTCCCGGGCCACATCGCGCAGAAGGTGGTCGCGGAGGCGCACGCCGCCGACGAGGAGAAGGTCCGCGCCTGAATAAATCGCTTCGGCGCCGCGCGTCTGCGACCGCCCCTCCGGGGGCATTGCTACGTTGACTTCGTGGCAGACCCGCACGATTTGTTCCCCGCCTGCGACGTCTGCGGGCGGACCATCCTCAAGGGCGAGCAGATCCACGATTACCTGACGCCGCAGCGCGAGCGCATTCGCGTCTGCGTCCTGTGCCGGTCGCGCGCGGAGTCGTCCGGGTGGATTCCGGTCTCGATGGCCCACACCCTGGAAGAGGAGCAGCCGCGCCGCTCGCGCGCGAAGGCGCTCCGGCAGCGGTTCGGCCGTGCCGCCTCGCGCGCCCGCTCCGCGGCTCGACCGCGGCGCGAGCCCGAGCCCGAGCCCGAGCCGGGGTACGAGGTCTCCCGCGGCGATGTTGGCCCCCCGTCGGCCCGCGAGCCTCAGGAGCCTGAGGTACGCCAGCCACAGCCGGAGCCGGAGCCGGCTTCCGAGCCGGAGGCCCCGGCGGCGGCTGAGCCGACCCCGCTCCCGGTTGAGGAGCCGGCGCCCGCAGAGCCCCCGCCGGCGAAGCCCCGGTCGCCACGCGAGCCCCGTCCCCCGCGCGAGCCCCGACCGCGGACGGCGAGCCGCACCGGCACCCGGGAGCAGAAGCAGTCCACAGGCAGGCCGCGTCGCACCCGCGCCAAGCGTGGCCCGGAGGCCCTGATGCGGCGGGCGGTTGAGCGGTTCAACTCGAGCGAGGAGCGCCGCAAGGTCGCGGGCCTGATGCGGTCCCTCGGCGATCCGCGGGCCGGGGTCCGAGCCGACCCACGCCGCCAGCTCGCACTCGTGACGGTCGCCTGGGAGCTGTCGTGGTACCAGTGGGAGGTCGAGGCCGACGGGGAGGATGACGATCCCGTTCGCGAGGTTGGCAAGGGCGCTGAGGTCTCCGAGCTCGACGAGGGAGCCCGAGCCTGGAACGCCGTGGTCGACGAGGACGGGACTCTTCGCCTTCGCTCCGCCGCCGAACGTCTACGGCAAGAGGCCGCAAGCGAAGCTTGAGCGAGCGACTGTTCGTCCACGTCGACGGTGGCGCACGGGGGAACCCGGGACCGGCGGCGATCGCCGCGGTGCTGTCGAGTCCCGAAGGCGATGTCGTCGAGGAGCACGCCGAGGCCATCGGCCACGCGACCAACAACGTCGCCGAGTATCGCGCGCTGCTGCTCGGGATCGATCGCGCGCGGGCACTCGGGGCTCGCGAGCTGGACATCGTCGGAGACTCGGAGCTGATCGCCCGCCAGGTGCGCGGCGAGTACCGGGTGAAGGATCCGGCGCTTCGGGAGCTTCACGCGCGCGTGGCGGCGGCGCTCGAGGATTTCGACCGCTGGGCCATCCGCAACGTCCCGCGGGCGGAGAACGCCCGCGCCGACGACCTCGTCAACGAGGCGCTGGATGGGAGAATCGACAAAAAGGAGGTATAGATGGCTGACAAGGCGACGGCAGACCAGATAGTCACAACGGCCAGAGAGCTCGGCCAGGCCGAGTTCACGCGCGAGGACATCGCGAAGAAGCTGGGTGTGCAGAAGCGCGAGCTCGTCAAGGGGTTTCGTGAGGCCCGCAAATCGGGTCGCCTCGAAAAGGTGCGCGACGACGAGGAGGGCACCGGCATCTTCCGCGTCACGGGCAACTAGCGGGGCCTAGTCGCCAGCGAAACCGTCAGGGGCGCTCGAGGCCTTTTCCGACGAGTTAGGCGACGATCGGGCACGGGCGGAAGCCCGGGGCACGAGGCTAGAATCTCGCCACGCGCGGCTGTAGCTCAGTTGGCTAGAGCGTCTGCTTGCCATGCAGAAGGTCGTGGGTTCGAATCCCATCAGCCGCTTGTGACGCAGACCTCCGTCAGGTCGCGTCAGGTCCCGCCAACACCGCTTGCCTGTGCGGTGCTCACCATC
>DATAOX010000138.1:0-13777 GCA_036265555.1 Solirubrobacterales bacterium | reverse complement strand
GGGGGGACATCGGGATCCTCGGCAACGGCGCCGGTCTCTGCATGGCGACCCTCGACATCGTCGCGCAGGCGGGCGGCAGGCCGGCGAACTTCCTCGACGCGGGCGGCGGCTCGAAAGCCGACGCGATCGTCGACGCGCTCGCGGTCATCACCTCGGACGAGAACGTGGACGCGATCCTCTTCAACATCTTCGGCGGCATCACGCGCTGCGACGAGATCGCCAAGGGGATCATCGAGGCGTCGCGCAGGATCGACATCGACGTCCCGCTCGTGGTACGCCTCGACGGCACCAACTCGGCCGAGGGGCTCGGTCTTCTGGCCGACGCCGAGCTTCCGAACCTCCACCTGGAGAAGACGATGCTCGGGGCCGCCGAACGCGTCGTCCAGATCTCGCGGAGCTGATGTCCATCATCGTCGACACCGAGACGAAGCTCGTGATCTCCGGCCTCACCGGTAGGGAGGGCTCGTTCCACGGGCTGCGCAATCGCGGCTACGGCACGGATGTCGTCGCCGGGGTGACGCCCGGCAAGGGTGGCCAGGAGGTCGAGGGCATCCCGGTCTTCGACGAGATCGCGCAGGCGGTGAAGGAGCGGGGCGCGAATACCTCGATGATCTTCGTCCCGGCGCGGTTCGCCGCCGCAGCCATGGAGGAGGCGATCGCCGCGGGTGTCCACACGGTGATCACGATCACCGAGGGAATCCCGGTGCTGGACATGCTGCGGGTCTACTGGACGGCCACCGAGTCCGGCGTCCGCCTCATCGGCCCGAACTGCCCCGGGGTCCTCTCGCCCGGAAAGTCGAACGTGGGGATCATTCCGGCGCAGTTCTTCGATCCCGGCTCGATCGGCGTGGTCTCGAAGTCCGGCACCCTCACCTACCAGATCGGCAACGAGCTGAAGCAGGCGGGCATGGGGAACTCATCCATCGTCGGGATCGGCGGCGACCCGATCGTGGGCTCGGACTTCATCGACGTCCTTGGGCTCTACGAGGCGGACGACGAGACCGAGCTGATCGTGATGGTCGGCGAGATCGGCGGCGACGCCGAGGAGCGGGCGGCCGACTACATCGCGGGGCATCTGTCGAAGCCGGTCGTCGCCTACATCGCCGGCTTCACGGCGCCGCCTGGCAAGCAGATGGGACATGCCGGCGCGATCATCTCGGGCTCCTCGGGAACGGCCGCGGCCAAGAAGGCCGCCCTGGAGGAGCGCGGGGTCCGCGTCGGCCGTTCACCGACCGAGACGGCCCAGCTCGCGGTCGAGACGCTCCAGGCGGCGCGGGCCTAGGCGCCGCTCACAGCCTTCTCCACGGCCGCCATCGCCTCATCGCGAGGGGTGGCGCGAGTTCGCCTCGTGTGTCAGGGTCAACTCGGCACCCCCCTCATTGCAGCGCCGAAGGTGTATCGGTGGTGCACGGATGTAACGAGTTCGTGCCGACTTATACTCGGGCGCCGATGGCCTCCGAGCTCATCAGCTTCGCCCGCGGCGCCCCCAGCGCCGACATCCTGCCGGTCGACGCCGTCCGAGAAGCGGCGGCGAAGGCCCTCGCCGACGACTGGAAGCGGGCCCTCTCCTACGGGACCGGCATCGGGCATCCCGGCCTATGCGAGTGGATCACCGACCGCCACGGCCTGGCCGATCCCGCGCAGGTGATGGTGACCAACGGGTCGCTCGAGGCCGGAGCACTGCTCTTCCAGCATCTCGTGGGCGCCGGCGATCGAGTCGTCGTCGAACAGCCCTCGTACGACCGCACCCTGCTGCTGCTGGAGCGGCTCGGCTCGGATCGAATCGGCGTGCCGCTCGAAACCGACGGCGTGGATATGGAGGAGCTCGAGCGCGTCCTCGGCGATGGGCCCCCGGTGAAGCTCGTGCATGTGATCCCGAACTTCCACAACCCGGCCGGATGCACCCTCTCCGCCGAGAAACGGCAGCGACTCGTCGAGCTGGCGCGGGAGCACGGCTTTTGGATCCTCGAGGACGATCCATACCGCGAGCTTCCCTTCGACGAGGATCCTCCCCCGACCATGCTGTCTCCCGGCAGCGACGGGCGGGTCATACATGCCTCGTCGTTCTCCAAGACCGTGAGCCCCGGCGTCCGCGTCGGATACCTCGCCGGTCCCGAGCAGGAGATCGCGCAGCTCGCGAAGCGGGCCAACGAGATCTACATCTCGCCGAACATGCTCGCGGAGTCGGTCGTGCACGAGCTGTGCCGCAGCGGGGCGCTCGACCGGAACATCGAGTTCGTTAAGGGGGCTCTTCGAGAGCGCCGGGACGCGCTCGTCGCGGCCCTGGGAGAGCACATCCCGGAGGCCGAGTTCGTCGTTCCCGGAGGCGGCTACTTCCTGTGGCTCACGCTCGGCGAGGACGTGGACACAGCCGAGCTGCTCTCCGCTGCGCTCGAGGAGAAGGTCGCGTTCATCGCGGGGCCGGACTTCATGCTCGAGGGCGGAAGGTCGAGCCTGCGCCTCTCGTTCGCAAGCGTCCCGGCGGATCAGATCGCCGAGGGCGTCGCTCGAATCGCTCGTTCGCTGGAGCGGATTCGGGCTGCCAGCCCCGCCTGACACGCGCCCCTCCCACACCCGCGGACAGCGAGCGCCGGCCTCCCGTCGCGAGCGCCGAAAGACGCAGCGATTCTTTACCCGCTCGTTACAACGCCCTTAGGCGATGGACCTAAGGTTGCGCGGCGCCATAGGGAACGAATGAGGAGGTGACCCACCAATGACCCCGATCACAGTCGTAGAGGGAACGCGAAAGCTCGATCCGGTAAGCGAGCGGAACATCGCCGAGCGGCGGTTCTCGGCGCTCGCGTCGGCCGTCCGCGAGCACGAGGCATTGGTGCGTCGCCGCGAGTTCGCCATCCGCCCGCAGGACCAGGCGCTCTACCGCCGCCTGCGGCAGATCTGCGGCGAGCTCTAGTCGGAACGTCGTGTCGGCCCGCCAGGCAACCGAGCTGCCGGCGAGGACGCCGCGCCTAGCGGCCGTAGCGGTCGCTCGAGAGTTCCAGCTGCTCCGGCAGCGGCGCGCGCGGCGGCGGGGCCGGATCGGCCCGGACCGACACCGTCTCGGCAACGCTGCGCGAGACCACGTGACGGCCGTCCCCCGAGGCGACGACGACCTCCTCGTCGCCGGAGCTCTCGATCGTCCCGTCGAGGCCCGGTCGCAGGCCCGCCTCCTTCAGGTAGTGAAGGAGCTCCTCGGCTTCGTTCTCGAACCGCAGCACGTGAACGTCCGCTCCCGCCTCGACGTCCGCAAGTAGAGCCCCCTGCTCGCGAACCCCCTCGACGAGCGGGTGGCCGTGCGGACAGGTCTTCGCGTCGCCGATCGCGGCGAGCATCCGCTTTTCCAGGACCGGAGACATCGCGTGCTCGAGCCGCTCCGCCTCCTCGTGAACCTCGTCCCACGGGATGCCGAGAACGTCGGTCAGGAAACGCTCGATGAGCCGATGGCGGCGAACGATCGCCTGGGCGTGCTCGCGCCCGTTTGCCGTGAAGGCGAGTGACTTGTCGGCGAGGCGCTCGACGTAGCCGTCGCGCTCGAGCCGACCGATCATCTCGTGGACGGTCGGGGCGGATAGCTGCATCGCTCGCGCGATGTTGGCGCCGGTGATCGGCAGTCCCGCCTCCTCCAGCCAGAACATGATCTGGAGGTACTCCTCCTCGGCGACGGTGGCATGGTCGGCGGCCATCGCCCCCCGATGGTAGTGCCGCGCGTGAAAGGATCCCGGGGTGCGCATCCAGCAGGGAACCAGGGCCGTCGTCACCGGCGCATCACGCGGCATCGGCCGCGCGCTGAGCACCGAGCTTGCCCGCCGCGGCGCGCGCGTCGGCCTGCTCGCACGCGGCAAGGAGGCGCTCGAGGAGCTCGCGAAGGAGCTTCCTGCGAGCCGGGACGGCGCTCACGTGACAGCTGCCGCCGACGTCTCCAAATGGGGCCAGACGAGTCGGGCGATCAATCGCCTGGCCAAGAACCTCGGCGGTATCGACCTGCTCGTGGCGAACGCGGGCGTTCTTCACTACGGCCCGTTCCTCGAGCAGGAGCTCGAGCAGGACGAGAGCATGGTCAACGTCAACGTGTTCGGGACGCTCTACACGCTGAAGGCGGCACTCCCACACATGCTCGATGGGCGGATGGGCCACATCGTCGTTCTGTCGTCCGCCGCAGGCCTGCGGTCGTTTCCGTGGGGGGCCGTGTACGGGGCGACGAAGGCGTTCGACCGTGGGTTCGCCGAGGCGCTGCGACACGAGCTCGCGGGGACTGGAGTCTCGGTCACCACCGTCTATCCGGGCGAGTACGGGACGACGCTCCTGGATCATCAGCGCGACCGCCTTCCGGCCTGGCGGACGAACGACGAGGAGCGGCCCGTCTCGGAGCTGGTGGCGGCCATCGTCGGCGGGATCGAGGGGGACGCGCGCGCCGTATACGCGCCCCCGGTGGTTCGGCTTCTCGGCCTGAGCGGTGTAGCCCCCCGGTTGATCGACCGCCTCCTGGTGCGAATCCGCGGGCGTTCGGCCGCACCCCGATTGGATTAGCCGGTGACCACCGTCCGGGAGGCTGCCTTCGAGCTCTTCCGCAGCCGCGGGATGACGACCATGTTCGGCAACCCGGGCTCGACCGAGCTTCCGATGCTGCACGACTTCCCCGACGACTTCGCGTACGTGCTGGGACTCCAGGAAGCGGTCGTCGTCGGGATGGCGGACGGCTACGCGCAGGCGTCCGGTCGGCCGGCGCTGGTCAACCTGCACACCGCGCCCGGGGTCGGCAACGCGATGGGCGCGATCTTCAACGCGCAGGCGAACAAGTCGCCGCTCGTGATCACCGCCGGCCAGCAGGTGCGGGCGATGGTCACGCTGCAGGCCAATCTGACCAACCGCGACGCGATCCGGCTTCCCCACCCTCTGGTGAAGTGGAGCTACGAACCTTCACGGGCAGAGGATGTCCCCCTCGCGCTTGGCCGGGCCGCGGACGTCGCCTCGCTGCCGCCGAAGGGGCCGGCGTTCGTCTCGATCCCGATGGACGACTGGCGTGCCGAGGTGGACGATGGCGATGTTGGCCACGCGATCGCGCGCTCCGTGACGAGGCGGTCCGGCCCGGATCCGGCGGCCGTCAGCGCGCTCGCCGACCGGCTCGCGAATGCCGCCACCCCGGTGCTGGTGGCTGGCCCGGACGTCGACGCGAGCGGCGCGTGGGATGCGACGGTGCTCCTCACCGAGCAGCTGCGCCTGCCGGTGTGGGCGACGCCCGCCCCGGGGGGCGGGCGTATCGGGTTCCCAGAGGGGCATCCGAGCTTCCGCGGCACGCTGCCGCCGGCGATCGGGCCCCTCGGACAGACGCTCGAGGGCCACGACCTCGTACTGGCCCTGGGCACCTCGATCTTCCCGTACTACCCGTACATCCCCGGACCTCTCCTCCCGGACGGGACCGACCTCGTTGCGGTGACGAGCGACCCGGACGAGGCTGCCCGAGCCCCGATGGGAGACGCGATCGTGGCGGACGTCAAGCTCACCGTGGAGGCTCTCGTAGAGCTCGTTCCGCCGTCGGATCGGGAGCCGCCCGAGCCGCTGGGCGACCCTGAGGCGCCCGCGGGATCGGACCCGCTGAGCGCCTCCGTCGTCCACGCGACGCTGGCCGACGTATTGCCCGACGACGCGGTCATCGTCCTGGAGTCGCCGTCGAGCACCATGGCGCTCCGCAACCAGCTGCGCCTGTCGCGGCCGGGCAGTTACTACTTCGGCGCCGGCGGGGGCCTGGGCTTCGGCCTCGCGGCCGCGGTGGGCGTGCAGCTCGCGGAGCCCAACCGGCCCGTCGTGTGCGTGTTGGGCGAAGGATCCGTGCAGTACGCGGTCACAGCGTTCTGGTCCGCGGTCGCCTACGAGGTCCCGGTTGCCTTTCTCGTTTTGCGAAACGAGGAGTACTCCATCCTGAAGTGGTTCGCGGACACCGAGCAGGTGACCGAGGCGCCGGGCCTCGATCTCCCCGCGCTCGAGACGGCGAAGGTCGCCGCCGGCTACGGCGTGAGGTCCCGCAGCGTGAGCGACGTCGAGGCGCTCCGCTCCGAGCTTCAGTCGGCGATCGCGTCCTCGCAGCCGGAGCTGATCGAGGTGCGGGTCGAGCCGGGCATGGCGCTCTTCTGATGCCGCTGCTGGAGCCAGATGTTCTTCGGATCGCGCCCGAGACCACCGACCCGGGCACCGGCCCGGCGCCGGAGTGGATCGCGGACGGGACGCCGCGGCCCCTGCGCGCGGCCCTCGAGTCGCTGCTGGGCCCGGGCCGGGTCCAGGCCCGCGCCCTCGACCTGATCAAGTACGCGTCCGATGCGAGCCCGTACCGGATGTTCCCCAAGGCTGTCATCCAGCCCCATGACGCGAGCGACGTCGCCAAGGTACTTCGCTTCGGGCGCGAGCGGGACATTCCGATCACGCTCCGCTCTGCGGGCACGAGCCTGAACGGCCAGAGCCAGAGCGACGGAATCCTCGTGGACGTGCGCCGCCACTTCATGGGCGTCACGGTCGAGGACGACGGAGCAGTCGCGAGGGTGCGCCCCGGGACCGCCCTCGGTCATGTGAATCGGGTGCTGCTTCCGTGCGGCCGCCGCCTTGGCCCGGACCCGGCGAGCACGGACTTCGCGACGGTCGGCGGCGTCGTGGCGAACAACTCGGGAGGCATGCGTTGCGGGACGACGCAGGACTCCTACTCGACGGTCCGCGCCATGAAGCTGGTGCTGCCATCCGGGACCATGATCGATACCGAGCGCGCCGGGGCGGAGGAGGAGTTCGCGGAGGC
Source organism: Solirubrobacterales bacterium (assembly GCA_036265555.1). Taxonomy (GTDB): domain Bacteria; phylum Actinomycetota; class Thermoleophilia; order Solirubrobacterales; family 70-9; genus AC-56. Next base: position 7,002 of record DATAOX010000138.1, on the reverse strand, counting down.
CGAGCCCGGATTGGTGCGCGGCTTGACGGAGATCCGCGACGAGATCCGCGGCGACTCGGAGCTCGCCGAGCGGATCCGCCGCAAGTTCCGCATCAAGAACACAATGGGATACCGGCTGTGCGCGTTCCTCGACGCGGACGCTCCGCTCGAGATCTTCCGCCGGCTGGTCGTCGGGTCCGAGGGGACGCTGGCCTTCGTCGCGGAGGCCGTCTTCGACACCGTCCCCCTCCTACCCCACACCACCACGACGTGGGTTCACTTCGCCGATATCGACCGAACGGTCGAGCCGGTGCCCGACCTCGTCGACGCCGGCGCAACTGCGGTCGAGATGATGGTTGCGCCGGCCCTGATCGCGGCCGCGTACTCGATCCCCGGCACACCTGAGCACTGGCGTGAGCTCCCGCCGGAGTCGGCAGCCCTGCTGATCGAGTACCGCTCCGACGATCCGGCCGCGCTCGACGGCATGGAAGCCCGCGCCATGGAGGTCCTCGCGGCCCGGGAGGTGATTCGCGGGCCCGAGTTCACTCGCGACGAGGAGCTCACCGAGATCTACTGGAGGACCCGTGAGGGCCTTCATGGGATCGTGGGGCGGATGCGCCCACAGGGGACGGTGCTCATCGTCGAGGACGTTTGCGTGCCGCCCGAACGAATCGCCGAATCCGCGCTCGACCTACAGGGGCTTCTGGGCAAGCATGGCTTCCTTCCGGGCGTCGCCGGGCACACCTCGGCCGGGAACCTCCACTTCATGCTCACGCCGAATTTCGCCGAGCCGGCCGACCGCGAGCGCTACGAGGCTTTCATGAACGACCTCGTCGACCTGATCACGGACAAGTACGACGGCTCACTGAAGGCCGAGCACGGGACCGGGATCAACATGGCCCCGTACCTCGAGCGCGAGTGGGGGCCGACGGCGACCGAGTTGATGTGGCGCATCAAGCGGCTCGCCGACCCGGACGGCGTGCTGGGCCCGGGCGTCATCCTGAACCGGGATCCCGACGCGCACCTTCGGAACCTCAAGTCGATGCCATCGATCGAGGAGGTGGCGGACACCTGCGTGGAATGCGGCTTCTGCGAGCCCGTGTGCCCGAGCCGGCTGCTGACGACGACGCCCCGCCAACGGATCGTCCTGCGCCGTGAGATGGCGCGGCAGCCGCAGGGCTCCCGGCTTCAGCGGGCGCTGTTGGAGCAGTACGAGTACGACGGCATCGAGACCTGCGCGGCGGACGGGAGCTGCGCGCTCTCCTGCCCGCTGGGCATCGACACCGGAAGGATGATCAAGGGCTTCCGCAGCCGGGAGCACGACGAGCGCGCGGAACGATCCGGCCTCAAGGCAGCGAAACGCTGGGTGTCGATCGAGCGCGCGGCGCGCGCGATGTTGCGAGGCGGAACGACCCTCTCTCGGGTGGTGGGCGATGGACCGCTGAGCGCGGTGACCAGGGCGCAGAGGCGCTTCGTGAGCGCCGAGCTCATCCCCGAGTGGGGACCGCGGATGCCCCGCGCCGCATCCTCCACCCTGCCGCACACCAGGCGGGAGGGCGCGGCGGCCGTCTACGTGCCCTCGTGCGTGAACCGGATCTTCGGCCCATCGCTTCAGGCGAACGGCGGCGGGCCGCGGCTCAGCGTGATCGAGGCGATGGTCGCGGTCTCGGAGCGTGCTGGGCTTCCGGTCTGGATCCCGCCGGACGTCGCCGGTCACTGCTGCGCGGTGCCGTGGGGCTCGAAGGGCTACGAGGAGGGTCACGCGTGGATGGCCAACAAGACGGTCTCGAGCCTGTGGCGGTGGACGAACGAGGGCGGGCTCCCGGCGGTCATCGACGCGAGCTCGTGCACGCACGGGATCGTCAGCGAGTCGGGCACCGCGCTCGACCCCGAAAACGCGGATCGCGTGGGGGAGCTCCAGGTGCTCGACGCGACCGACTGGGCGGGCGATCGCCTGCTCCCGCAGCTCCACGTCACCAAGGTGGGGACGGTCGCGGTCCACCCGACCTGCTCAGGTCGTCACCTGGGCATGGACCGCCGCCTGCGGAAGGTGGCGCTCGCGCTGGCGGACGATGTCTACATCCCACCGTCCGCCGCATGCTGTGGGTTCGCCGGTGACCGCGGGCTGCTTCACCCCGAGCTCACGGAGTCGGCGACGCAGGAGGAGGCCGCCGAGGTCAGGGGCCGCCGGTTCGATGCCCACATCTCCACCAACCGGACGTGCGAGATCGGCATGGAGCGGGCCACCGGCAGGCCCTACATGCACGCCGTGCAGCTGCTGGAGGAGCTGACCCGTTCGGCGCCGGCTCCCTAAAGCGTCGGCGGTTCGGTCACCCGCTCGCCCAGCCGCTTCGGGGCGATCAGGCAGTAGCTGGTCGCGATGAGCTCGGCGACCTCACGCCAATCAATTCCGGGAGCGTCGAGGCGCATGCCGATCCACCCCCTGTGCCCGACGTACGCGGGGTTGTAGAGCGGATCGCCCTGCTCCAAGAGCGCGGCGCGCTCGATCGGGTCGGCCTTCAGCCTGATCGACGAGCGATCGTCGGCCGAGATGCAGAACATCTTTCCGCGACCGCTCCCCACCCGGAAGGTCGGCTGCTCCCAAGCCTCGATCTCGAACGCCTCCGGAAGGGCGAGGCAGAGCGTGCGAACCCGGTCGATGAGGGTGCCGTCGCCGATTCCTCGATGCTGACAGGACCGGCGAGGGACCTGACGAACCCCGCATCATGAACCCCAACCGCCTCGAGGCGTTCTCGGACGGTGTCTTCGCGATCGCGATCACGCTGCTCGTGCTCGACATCCACGTGCCGGATGCCACCGAGACCGCGAACCTCGCGGCGGCGCTGGGCGACCAGTGGCCGAGCTACGTGGCCTACGCCGTGTCCTTCCTGACCATCGGGATCATCTGGATCAATCATCACGCGATGATTCGGCGGCTGGCGACCGTCGACCACGGAATCCTGACCCTGAACCTCCTGCTCCTCCTTCTCGTCGCCCTCCTCCCCTTCACGACGGCGCTGATGGCGGCCTATCTTCAGGAGTCGAGCGGGGAGCATCTCGCCGCGGCGATCTACAGCGGCTCCTGCCTCTTGATGGGCGCGGCCTTCGCGGCGACGAACCGGCATGCGCTCGTCGTGAGGCCCGACCTGCTCGCAACACCTGTGAGCGACGTCCGCCGCCGCGCGATCCTGAGGCGAGCCGTCGCCGGCGTCGCGCCCTACGCGATCGCAACTGCGCTCGCGCCCGTCACCCCCTACGCGACGCTGGCGATGTGTGCGGCGATCGCGCTCTACTACGCGCTCCCGTTCGCCACGGATGACGATGCGATCGCGGCTCGGACCTAGCGCTCGGCGAGCGTCGCGACGACTGCTTCGTAGACACCGTCGCCGCTACTCCCCTCGGTGACGGTCACGTTGCGTCGCCCGGCGATCGCCTCACGCAGGCCCGGATCGCGCTCGGGGCCGTTGGCGACGACGAACATCCTGCCGACGAACTCGCACGCGTCGAGATCCTCGAGCGAGTCGCCGACGGCGATGCACTCCTCCGGCGAGTAGTCCCGGGCTCGCATGTGGAACCCGACCGCCTTCGCCTTGCTGGCTCCGCCCGGGACGAGGTGGTAGGCGTGGGCGACCTCGTTCAATCCCTCTACCGGAGTTGTGATTGCGCCGTTGTCGAGGAAGCGCAGGTCCCCATGGCCGCGCTCTACCAGGAGCCGGTTGGCCGCCGGAACGTCCACCTTACCCCGGAAGAGATGCGAGAGCTTGCGGTCGTGGTGCCAGGGGTGGTGCCACTCGAGGCGCCCGGGGAAGCGCTCGAAGAGCATGTCGGGAATGCCGGCGACGACCATCTTCTCCGCGGGCGTACCGCCGGCGTCCGGAACCCAGTCGCCGGTGAGAAGGGTTCGCTCCCCGTCGATGAAGACCGCGCAGCCCGCCTCGTATATGTACGAGGTCTGGCCCAGGAGTCGCGCATCGGCCATCACCTGGGCCTCGCGACGGCCGGACATGATCACGACCTCGACGCCCGCCCGGTGGCAGGCCTCGAGCATCCGGGACTGGCGAGTCGAGAAGTTGCCCTCCCAGTCGCGAAACAACGAGCCGTGGTGGCCGAGCAGGGTCCCGTCGAGGTCGGTGTAGACGCAGCGAAGCGGCACGGTCGGGCACCGTATATGGAGGCGCGAAGCATCCGCCGCCGGACTAACGTAGGTCTCGATGACCCGCTGGCGCCTCTCCGACCGCGTGCTCGAGTTTCCGCCACCGCTGGCGGCCGGAATCGTGAACGTCACGGACGATTCGTTCTTCGAGGGCGCGCGCAGCGGGACGCCCGAGCGGGCGATCGAGGACGGCATCGCGCTGGTCGAGGCCGGGTTCGACCTGCTGGATGTCGGCGCGGTTCCGGCCCGCGCGGGCGACCCAGTCGCGCCCGACGATGAGGCGGCGCGGCTCGTTCCAACGCTCGAGGGACTGGCTCAGCGCGTCGACGTCCCGGTCAGCGCCGACACGTTCCAGGCCGAGGTCGCAGCGCGCGCTCTCGACGCCGGCGCGGTGGCGATCAACGACATCTCGGGCGGAGCCGAGCCCGAGATCCTGGAGTTGGTGGGCCAGCGCGGCTGCGGTTACGTCCTCATGCACATTGAGGGGCCGCCGCGGTCGAATCGCGAGCCGGTGACTCACGATGATCCGGTCGCGTACCTCATCGGCTGGTTCGCAGAGCGCCTCGAGTCGGCTCTCGCTCGCGGGGTGCACGAGGATCAGATCGCGCTCGATCCAGGCTTCGACTTCGATCTGAGCGTTCGGGACAACACGCGGATCCTCGCCGGCCTCGGCGAGTTGCGGCGGCTCGGGCGCCCCCTTTTCGTCGCTCTGTCCAGGAAGGACTTCCTCGGCGCTCTTCTCGCAGGCTCCTGGGAGGAGCGCGACCCGGCCGTGGAGCGGGAGTGGGCGACCGCGGCGGCCACGGCGCTGGCCGTCGCCGCCGGCGCGGAGGTGTTGCGGCTTCACGATCGATCCGCGCTCGACGCGCTGCGCGTCGCCGCCGCGATCGCCGATCCCTCCGCCGCGGATGGGGGCGCCGGCAAGCCCGTCGATCCAGCGGTTGGTCGTGCCCACCGGGGCTAGCGCCACGGCCGAGGCGGGGTGGGCCAGGGCCATCGAGCCCGGCCGCGACGACGGACGCCTGGTCGCGGAGAGCCTGGAGCCGGCTCACCCCGCGCGCACCGTCGCGATCCCGCCCGACATCGCTCCGGAGCTGAACGCGGCGCTGCTGGGAAGCGGCATCGCGGCGCTCTATGCCCACCAGCTCGAGGCCCTGGAGACTGCGCGGGAGGACAACCTCGTGATCACCAGCGGGACCGCCTCCGGGAAATCGCTCTCCTTCAACCTCCCAGTGCTCGACGAGCTCGTCCGTGACGGTCGCCGCCGGGCCCTCTACCTCTACCCCACCAAGGCGCTCGCTCAGGATCAGGCTCGCAAGCTCTCGGACCTTCGCCTCGGGGCCCTTCGGCACGCGATCTACGACGGCGACACCCCCCGCGACGACCGTCCCCAGATCCGCCGCCGCTCGAACCTGATCCTCACGAACCCGGACATGCTCCACATCGGGATCCTGCCCCACCACAAGAGCTGGGGAGACTTCCTCGCGAACCTCGGCTGGGTGGTCGTCGACGAGGCGCATACCTACCGCGGCGTCTTCGGCTCCCACGTCGCGAACGTGCTGCGGCGGCTGCGCAGGATCGCCGCCCGCTACGGGTCCGAGCCGCGCTTCGTGCTCGCCACGGCCACCATCGCGAACCCGGTCGAGCTGGCTGAGGGGCTTGTCGGCCGGCGGTTCCGCCTCGTCGCCTCTGACGGCGCGCCCCGAGCGCCCCGCCGCATCGGGATGTGGAACCCGCCGGTGATCGATCGACGCTCAATGGCTCGACGGTCGGTGCTGTCCGAGGCCGCTGAGCTGCTGGCCGATCTCGTGAGCGAGGGAATGCGCACGATCTGCTTCCTTCGCAGCCGACGCGGCATCGAGCTGATCCAGCGCTTCACGAGGATGCGGCTGGAGGAGCTGGGCCGCCCGCAGCTCGCCGACAGGGTCGCCCCTTACAGGGCGGGCTACACGCCCCAGCAACGACGCGAGATCGAGGCGCGGCTGGCAGCGGGGGATCTGCTCGCGGTCGTCGCCACGGACGCCCTCGAGCTGGGAATCGACATCGGCCATCTGGACGCGGCGATCTGCGTCACGTTCCCCGGCACGGTCGCAAGCCTGCGACAGATGTGGGGCCGCGCCGGTCGGCGTAGCGAGGGACTCGCGCTCTACGTCGCGGGGGAGGACGCGCTCGACCAGTTCTTCTGCCGCCACCCCGACGAGTTCCTCGAGCGGCCGGTGGAGGCGGCGATCCTGGACCACGAGAACGACCGGATCCAGACCGCGCACGCGCTCGCGGCCGCCTATGAGCTGCCGCTGTCGGAGTCGGACGCGGACTTCCTGGGCTCGAGGTGGCGCGAGCGAGCGGAGGCCCTGGTCGGGGTGGGGGAGCTGCGAAGGGGCCGAGGTGAGCGTTACCTGCCGCGGGGGCCGCACTTCCCGGCGGCCGACATCTCCCTTCGATCCGCCTCTCCGGACTCCATCGTGATCATCGAGCGTGCCTCGGGCGAGCTCCTGGGCGCAGTGGAGGCGGAGCGCGCGTTCACGACCGTTCATCCCGGCGCCGTGTACCTTCACCTCGGGCGCTCCTACGAGGTCCGCGAGCTGGACATCGAGGCTCGGCGGGCCGCCGTCGACGCTTTCGATGGCGACTGGTACACGCAGCCGAAGAAGGAGACGGAGGTCTTCATCGAGGAGGTCGCCGAGCGGCGGGAGGTCGCGGGGGTTGAGCTGTCCTTCGGCGAGGTCTCCGTGACCGAGCAGGTGATGGCGTTTCAGCGAAAGAGCCTCACCGACCACGAGGTCATCGATCTCGTCGCGCTCGACCTCCCGGAGACCAACTTCCCCACGCAGGCGCTGTGGTACGAGCTCCCGGACGAGCTGGCGGGGCCG
>DATAOX010000137.1:0-19599 GCA_036265555.1 Solirubrobacterales bacterium | reverse complement strand
CCGCCTGGTAGACGACCAGGTCGATAGGCCGGCTGTGCAAGCGCGGCAACGCGCTCAGCAGACCGGTACTAATGCGGCGAGGGCTTGACGGTATTTATCTTCCCTTTTGGCCTGCGTGCAGTTTTCAAGCCTCGCCGGGGCGCCGGTCCCGCCGATTTTCGGTGGCCATAGCGAGGGGGAAACACCTCTTCCCATTCCGAACAGAGCCGTTAAGCCCCTCAGCGCCGATGGTACTTGGTGGGCAACCGCCTGGGAGAGTAGGTCGCCGCCGGTCTTACGTCAAAGCCGCCCCTCGGGGCGGCTTTCTGTTTCGCGCAGGCAGAGCTAGGCGGCATACCGGTCGACCGCCGCGCGGAAGTTCGCGCGGGAGGGTCGTGAACGGGGGAATCGCCACTCGGACTGACCGTTGATCTGCTTCCGGGTCCGAGTGGGGCCTGCCCCACAGGCGCTGCGGGGGGCCCTCGCCGGCGCCTCCCATCCGGGCCGGCGATCGGATCTGGGTCGCCGGTCGGTCCGCTGGCGAACGGACCCCTCCGCGCGGGTTGCCTCAAGGCCATACTCGCCGAGCGTGGCGAAGTCGACCACGAGGTCGACACCGTCGACTACGCGCTGGCCGAGGTCATTGCGCCCGTGGAACATGGCGGCCAATCTAGGAACGGCCTCGGACGGAACATACGTTCTGCAACGGAAGTTGCATGCCGCGGGCCGGGGCACCGACAAGGCGCTTGAACAAGCCGATCGCAGCCGCGAAGAGCGACGCATCGGCGACCTATTGTCGTTACGCGACAACAACTCGCCACTGCCCGGAATGTCGGCGAGGCGGCCCACAGCGAACACGGGCTCAGCGCCCGCGACGTCCGAAGCTGTGCGCGGCGGGAGCGACGGCGGCGAGCTCCGCAGCTCGAGGATCCGCACCGGGCTCGCGATCGCGCCCGTGCCGTCCGGTCTCCCGTTCGACCGGCGGCTCGATGTGCCGCACCTTCGACGCCGGCTGATCGGGTGTCGCCAGCGGATGGACCGCGCGCGCGACGATGTTGATGACCCGCTCGCGGCGTTCGAGCGTCCCGTCGATGCGGGCGAACGAGGCGGTCCTGATCGCCATCCGATGGCGCGCATAGACCGGTGGGGGCACGACGATGTTCACCGTTCCGACCTCGTCCTCCAGCAGCATGAACACGACCCCGTTCGCGGTCGCCGGCCGCTGGCGCGCGACAACCATCCCCGGCACGCGAACGAAGCTGCCGCTCGCGAGTCGGTCGAGGTCCGCGCTCGTCGCCATCCCATCCTCGAGACCCGGTCGGACCAGCGTCATCGGATGCTCGGCGATCGCGATGCCCGTGGACGAGTAGTCGGCGAGGAGGCGTTCCCATGAATCGAGCTCCCTCAGGGTCGGCGGCGCCGGGATGGGAAGGGGAAGTGAGAGTTGAATCGGCGCTTCGGCCCGGTCAGACGAGCCGGAGCGGCCGGCGGCAAGGGCTTGGCCGGTGCCGTTGGAGACGGAGCTCCCGAGCCGGGATCCATTCGCGGCGCCTCGACGCGGTACCCGACGGGCGGCGCTCGCGACGCCGAGCTGCCACAGGTCCTGACGTCGGCGCAGCTCGTCCCCGCCTCCGATCCGCTCGCACGCTCCGGCCCAGGCGAGCCGCTCGAGCCCGTCGGGGCCGACGCCCGCGCGCGAAGCGAGGTCGGCCAGGCTCGCGAACGGACCGCCACGCTCCCTCTCGGCCGTCAGGGCCCCCGCCTCGTCCTCGCGCAGCCCGGTTACGTAACCCAGCCCGATTCGCACTGCCGAGCCCTCGACCGAGCACTCGACGCCGCTGCGGCACACGTCCGGTGGGAGCACCTCGACCCCGCGCCGCTGCGCCTCGTGAACCAGCGCGTCCGGGGGATAGAAGCCCATCGGCTGCTCGTTCAGAAGCGAGCACAGGAACTCCGGTCCGTAGTGCACCCGTAGCCAGGTCGACTGATAGGCGAGCAGGCCGAACGCCACCGCATGCGCTTTCGGGAACCCGAACCCCGAGAACCCGAGAATCTGCTCGAAGACCCGCTCGGCGACACCGCGGCTCGCGCCACGGCCCATCGCGCCCGCGATGAATTTGTCTCGATAGGCCAAAATTGCCTGCTCAGAGCGCTTTCTGCTCATGGCGCGCCGCAGGCCCTCCGCCTCGCCGGCGGTGAATCCGGCCAGCGCCATCGCCACCTGGATCACCTGCTCCTGGAAGACGATCGTCCCCAGGGTGTCGTGAAGGATCGGCTCCAGCGAGGGGTGCTCGTATGGAATCTCATACTCGGGATCCCTCCGCAGCCGCTCGCGCCGCTCCAGGTACGGGTGGACGGCGCCGCCCTGGATCGGTCCGGGCCGCACGAGCGCCACCTGCACGGTCAGGTCGTCGATCGTCTCCGGGCGCGTTCGCGGCAGCATCTGCATCTGCGCGCGGCTTTCGATCTGAAACGCCCCGGTGGTGTCCGCCGCTCGGATGGTCTCGAAGGTCTCCTGGTCGTCCAGCGGGATCCGCGAGAGGTCGACATGCTCGGTCCGAACGCGCGCGATCTCATCGACGGCGCGCTCCACGGCGGACAGCATCCCCAGCCCCAGCAGGTCGATCTTCAGAAAACCGGCATCCGCGCACGAGTCCTTGTCCCACTGGACGAGCTGGCGGGCCTCCATGGCGGCCGGCTGCACCGGACAGATGTCGATCAGCGGCCGAGTGGAGATCACCATCCCGCCTGGATGCTGAGATGCGTGGCGGGGCAGCCCCCACGCCTCGTGCGCGAGCCGGCCCAGCTCCCGCCAGCGCACCGACTTCGCGCGCTCCGCCCCGATCGCCGCCGCCATGTCGCCCTCGACCGACTCGGGGCGATCGTACATCTCGACCGTCCGCGCGACCCTCTCGATCTCGCCGGCCGGGAGGCCCAGCGCCTTGCCGAAGTCCCGCACCGCTCCGCGCGATCGGTAGCAGGCGAACGCCGCCACGAGCGCCGAGCGATCACGTCCGTAGCGCTCGTGCACCCGCGGGATGAGCTTCTCGCGAATGTCCCGCGGGAAATCCAGATCGATGTCGGGGGCTTCCGAGATCTCCTCGTTCAGGAAGCGCCCGAGGAAGAGCCCGTTCCGCACCGGATCCACGTGCGAGAGCCCCGTGAGGTAGCAGACGAGCGAGCTGACGCTCGATCCCCGCCCCCGACCAGGCGGTAGCAGCGACCGTGCCGAGTCCGGCCCTCGCACCTCGGCCGCCACCTCCCGTGCCAGCTCGAGGATGTCGTGGTGGAGGAGCAGGAACCCGGACAGCTTCAGCTTGCGGATCAGCGCAAGCTCCTCTTCCAGGCGCCCGCTCGCTTCCGCGTACTCGGGGCCGTCGACGTAGCGGTGCTCCAGGCGGGCACGACAGATCTCCGCCAGCGCCCGGTCGGCTCCGGGATCCTCCGATCCGGGATACCGATAGCCGAGATCCGTCGTCAGGTCGAACCCGAGGCGCTCGGCGAGCCGCCCGCTCTCCGCCACCGCCTCGGGGTGCTCGGCGAACCGCGTCGCGATCTCGGCCGGCGATGCGAGGTGGGCGGTGCCGTTTCCACGCCGTCCGGGCTCCGTCTCCTCGAGCGTCCCGCCAAGCCGAACGGCGCCCAGCACGTCCTGGAGCGCCGCCCGCGACGGATGATGCATGTGGACGTCCCCGGTCGCCACGCACGCGACTCCCAGCCGCTCGGCCAGCCCCGCCAACCAGCGGTTCCGCGCCCGATCGTGCCGCCAGAAGGGCCGCTGGAGCTCGACCCGGAACCGCTCGCGCCCGAACGCGGTTACGAGCCGTCGCCCGACCGCCATCGCCGCCACGGCGTCGGCCGCCGCGGGCCGGCCCGTGGCGCGCTCGAAGTATGAGGCGAGCGCTCCGTTTCGCGCGCACCCGGAGAGACAGACCAGTCCTTCAGCCCGCTCCTCGAGCGCGGCGAGCGGTAGGGAGGGGGGGAGGGGCTCTCTGTCCGGATGCGGGCGCGTGTGGCGGTGCGCCTCGGTGACCAGTCGACAGAGGTTCCGCCAGCCATCGGCGTTACCCGCCAGGAGCGTCACGTGGAACTGCCGCTCGGACTCAGGTCCGGTGACCGTCATCTCCGCGCCGACGATCGGCCGCACGCCGAACGCCTCGCACGCCTGCGCGAACTCCATCGCGCCCCAGACGCCGTCGTGGTCGGTGAGCGCGAGTGCTCCGTATCCGAGCTCGGCCGCCCGATGGGCCAGCTCCTCCGGCGCCGAGGACCCGTCGCCGAACGAGTATGCGGAGTGACAGTGAAGCTCGATGTAGCCCATCGTCACGCTCTCTGCACGAACCACCTGTCGGCGTCGGCGGGCTCCCGGAAGACGACGATGTTCCGCCCATCGGCGAGGACGAGCTCGAAGTAGCGCCGGCTCAGCGGCTTCGGCGTCCACCAGCGGTCCTCGACCAGCCACTCCTCGCGGATGGCGTCCACGGCCACCGAGTCGACGGTTGCGGGCTGCCCCCCGGATGCCGTCTCGACCTTCACGGGCCTGGGCCAGTAGACGGACTGTCCGGTCACGAGTCCGCGTCCTGATAGGGAGTCAAAAGCGAGCGCCGCTCGGGCACCCGAGAGTCGACGTCGGCGTCGATCACCCGCAACACCGCGTCCTTGCCGGCGGCCGCGCGCGTCTGCCGCACCGCCTCGGCCAGCCGCCTGCGCCGGTTGTCCGCCGCACGGGAGTCGATCGTCGTCTGATCACCGGCCGCGGCTCCCAGCTCGAGCACCCTCAGCGTCAGCGAGACGACCGGCCCGGGAATCGTGCCCAGCTTTGCCTGCAGCGCCAGCAGCAGGCGCTCGTGGTCGGTGCTCGCCTGACGAAGGGCCGCCTCGTCGCGCCAGCCCCCGCCTCCCGCAAGCCGAGCCGCCAGTCGCAACCTCCTCAGGCTGCGCCCGTGACGAGCGGGATTCGCCAGGACGCGATCGACTAGCAGGGCCACCACCCGCTCCAGCTGCGGTCCCGAGATCGCCTCCCCGAGCTCGATTCCCTCGACCAAGCCCTCCGGCGGCCGGCGGGGTCGGAGCGGCCCCTCGCTGCCTCGCGCCATCCGGAGCGCAACCAGCCCCAGCCTCCCGAAGCGATCGGCGATGGCCGCGTCGGGGAGCGCCGCGAGCTGACCCAGGCTCTGGACCCCCAGCCGCTCGAGCTTGTCGGGCAGATCAATGCGCCCCCAGTCGTCATCCAACCGATCCCGCAACAGGCTCAACGGCAGCGGTGCCAGAAACGAGCGCGTCATCGCCGCGGGAACCACAACCGGCGCCCGTCGCGGGCGGCTCCGCTGCGCGGCTGCGTAGGCGACAAGCCGCGTCCGCCCGGCGCCGAGCCTCACCGGAGGACCGATCGCGCCGCGCACCCGCCTCAACGCTCTCTCGACGGTCCCATAGATTCCACGAAGCCCTCCCGCTTCGAAGAAGGCCTCCCCGGGCCGGCCGGGCTCGACCTCGGCTCCGACCCCCTCCAGGCGCCCGAGCGCGTCCCCCCATGCAGTCTCCGCCCGCTCCGGATCCGATGGCACCAGCACGAGGTCCGGGCAGCGCGCGAGCGCTTCGCTGAGGCGCATTCCTCCGTGAACGCCGAACGCTTCGGCGGGACCTGACGCTTCCCCGACCACCTGCGGGCCGCCAGGCTCTGGCGCCAGCGCCATCGGGCGAAGGAGGAGCTCGCGACGTCCCTTCACCACCGCCAGCAGGGTGAAGCGCGGGATCAGTGCGCAGGCGATGACGCTCTCGGCGCTCCGTTGATGCATACGAACACATGTTCGTACACAGGGCGGCGGAAATCAAGTACACCTGAGGCGATGCTGCAGTGGCCACGGATCCCGATCGTCCAGGCTCCCCTTGCCGGCGGCCCGTCGACGCCCGAGCTCGCCGCGGCGGTCAGCAACTCCGGTGCTCTCGGGTTCGTCGCGGCCGGCTACAAGACGCCCGCGGCGATGAACGAGGACATCGCGGCGACGCGAGCGCTCACGAGCGAGTCGTTCGGCGTAAACGTCTTCGCCGTCACGCCAAGCGTCGTCTCGTCCTCCGCTCTCGACGACTACGCCTCCAGCGTTCGAGACTCGACGAGCTACATCGGTGTCGAGCCCGGGTCGCCGAGAACCGACGACGATCATTTCGAGGAGAAGTGCAGCGCCCTCCTCGCCGACCCCGTGCCGATCGTTTCGTTCACGTTCGGCTTCCCGTCACGAGAGCTCGTCGATCGCATGCACGGCGCCGGCAGCCACGTCTGGGTCACCGTGACCGACGTCGAGGAGGCGCGAACGGCCGCGAGGTCCGGCGCCGACGCGCTCGTGGTCCAGGGTGTCGAGGCGGGTGGCCACCGGGCCACGTTCGAGGACTCCGATGATGGCGACTACGGCGTTCTCGCGCTCCTTCAGCTCGTGTCCGCGGGCGTCGACCTTCCGCTCATCGCCTCTGGAGGCATCATGACCGGCGGCGGGATCGCGGCGGTCCTGGCCGCCGGCGCGATCGCCGCCCAGCTGGGCACCGCCTTCATGCGCTGTCCGGAGGCGGGCACCGCGACCGTTCATCGCGACGCGATCGCGGGTTCGGGCCGCACGGCGCTCACGCGAGCCTTCACCGGCCGCACCGCACGCGCCATCGTCAACCGATTCCTGACCGAGCACACCGGCGAGGCGCCGGCGGCCTACCCGGCCGTCCACCATCTCACCGCTCCGATCCGAGCGCGAGCCCGTGGAACGGGCGATCCCGAGGTGCTGAACCTATGGGCGGGACAGGCTCACGAGCTGGCCCGCGACCTACCCGCCGGCGAGCTCGTCCAGAGGCTCGACGAGGAGGCGCGCGCGGCCGTCGGGGCGCTGGGCAGGCGGATGACGAACGCCCGCTCCGACGCCGGTCAGCGACGCGCCGGCTGAGCCTCGAGCAGCTCCCCTAACACGTCGACGAGCAGGTCAACGTCCTCCTCACGCGTCCGCCAGTTCACGATCGCCGGGCGAAAGGCGACCCTCCCCGCATAGTTGGTGGTCCCGGCGAAGACGCGCCCGTCGCGAAGGAGCGCCTCACCCAGCTCGCGGTTCAGCGCGTCGAGCTCGTCCTCGGATCTCTCATCCGGGCGCGCCCGAAAGCACACGATGTTGAGCTTGGTCTCGGCGAGGCGCTCGAATTGCGGCGCGGCGTCGATCCGGTCCGCCAGATGCCTCGCCAGCCGCAGGTGGCGCTCCACCATCTCGCGGTACCCCGCTCGCCCGTACGCGCGCAGCGTCGCCCAGACCGGGAACGCCCGCGCCCGCCGCGAGTTCTCCGGCGTCAGGAACCCGGGGTTCGGGCGCGGATCGTCGGGGGAGGGTAGGTACGGCGCGCCCACGTTGAACGTACGGGGGAGACGGCCGGGCTCGCGGACGAAGGCAAACCCGCAGTCGTAGGGGACGTTCAGCCACTTGTGGCCGTCGGCGATCACCGAATTCGCTCGCTCGACTCCGGCCGTGAGGTTGCCTGTCCCCGGTGCAAGCCGCGCGAAGAGGCCGAAGGCGCCGTCGACGTGGAGCCAGGCGTCGTGCTCGGATGCCAGATCGGCCATCCGCTCGATCGGGTCGAAGTCGCCCGCATTGACCTCACCGGCGTTGGCGACCAGGATCGCCGGCCCGTCCAGCTCCCGGAGGCGAGCCTCGAGGGCATCCGCGCCGAGGCGCCCGGCCGCGTCCGTCGCGAAGCGCTCGACGTTGCCCTGGCCCATGCCGAGCATCCCGATCGCCTGCATGGCGCTCGGATGGATGTAGCCGCTCGTGAGGATCGGCGGCGCCGGAAGCCCCGCCAGGCCCGTCCGCTCGACATCCGCTCCGTGCCGCTCGGCCCACCAGTTTCGGGCGGCCGCCAGCGCGACGAAGTTACCCATCGTCGCGCCGCTCGTCAGTACGCCGCCGAACTCATCGGGCAGCTCGAAGAGCTGACGCAGCCAGTCGATCGCGACCTGCTCGAGTCGAGCCGCCATCGGCGACGACGCCCATCCGAAGGCGACCTGGTCGAAGGCGGAGGTGAGCCAGTCCGCGCCGAGCGCCGCGGGCGTGCCCCCGCCCATGACGAAATGGAAGAAGCGCGGCCCGCTCGAGCGAGTCGCCGCCCGTTGCCCTCGTTGGGCCAGCTCGCGAACCGCGGCGAGGCTGCCGTCGCCCTGCTCCGGCATGGGGTCCGACCAGCCGTGGATGATCTCCTCGGTGCCGGGATCCAGGACGGCTCGGGAGTCGATGTCAGCAAGGTAGGCGCGCGCCTCCTCGGCGGCCACGGTAAGCGCCGCGGTCAGCTGATCGCGCTCGCCCAGAGGATCGCCCACGCACCGATCCTACGGTTCAAGCGCCGAATGAGCGATTGAGGCCCGTATAGGGCCCCTATCACTCACTCGATCGCGAATCGCGGTCGCCATACTCGGGGAGTGGCTTCGCGGATGGTCGGCACCCTCCTCGTGCTCGCCCTACTTGCCCTGCCCGCCTGTGGCGGGGGCGGTGACTCGGCGAGTACCACCAGCACCGAATCGGCCGTCTCCGGCGACGCCAATCCCGCGGACGTCCAGATCATCGACGGCTGGGTCACCGCTCTGCGCCACGGTGACGTGAATGCGGCCGCGGGGTACTTCGCGATCCCGAGCGTGGCCGAGAACGGGCCGGTGCTGCTGCGCATTCGCAGCACCGAGGACGCCGTCCGATTCAACGAGTCCCTTCCCTGCGGCGCGCGGCTCGTCCGGGCCGACTCGGCCGGAGCTTTCACCACTGCCACCTTCCGCCTCACCGAGCGCCCCGGCCGCGGGTCGTGCGGGCCCGGGATCGGGACGGTGGCCAGGACCTCGTTCGTGATCCGTGACGGCAAGATCACGCAGTGGCGCCGCGTCGGCGTGGGCGGTGGCGGAGGGCGCGCGCCGAGCGCAACCGCCTGACCTGCCCGGGCGCTCAGGTCTCGAGCGCCGACCGCACGCGTGCGATCACGTCGTCCGTGAACTCCGTGGTCCCCGCGTGTCCCCCGAGATCGGGAGTTCGCACTCCCGCCGCGGTCGCGTCGAGCACGGCATCGTAGACCGCGCGCGAACACCGCTCGACCTCCTCCCGGCCGCTCTCGCCGGCGTGGTGTAGCACGGCCGCTGCGGCGAGGATCATGCCCATCGGGTTCGCCACGTCCTTGCCCTCGAGCGCCGGCGCGGTGCCGTGAGGCGCCTCGGCCATCGCGACGGTGGTGCGCAGGTCATCGTCCAGCGCCAGCAGCACCGACTCCGCCCCGGCGATCGAGCCGAACAGCGGGAGCACCAGATCCGAGAGCAGGTCCCCGTCGCGGTTGAGGGACGGGATCGCCAGCGGCTCGGACGCCGCGCCGCTGACCAGGCCCGCCAGGGTGGCGTCGATCAGCACCGGTTCATAGGCGACCTTCGGGTTGCGCTCGGCGGCGGCATCCATCTCCTCCTTGAGCATGCCCTCATAGGTGGGGCTCACGGTCCACTTGGGCCCGCCGTACACGCGGCCGCCGAGTTGGCCCGCGGCGCGAAACGCGTACTCGGCCACTGCCCGGCAATGCGAGCGCCTGATCGTGTCCATGCGGTGGGCGACCTCGTCGCCGTCCAGCGGCTCACGCCACTGCTCGGCGCCATAGGCGTCGCCGACCGCCATCCGGCACACGACGATCGGATGATGGATGCCCCCGACGGGGGTCACACCGGGGATGCGCCGGCCGGTGCGCAGGATCACGGTCCCGTCGATCGCCTCGCGGAGGATCCGGTTGGGGCTCCCCACGTCGTCGGCGCCCTCGGGCGTGATCGTGGCGGCCTTCAGCCCCAGCCCGGTGCGTCGCATCTCGGCCGCCGCCTCCTCGCAGACGGCGTTGCTCGTCCGGCGCCGGTTCTCCAGCGAGAGGTCGAAGCGAACGAGATCGATCGCGATCCCGAGCACTTCCGGGTCCAGGACCCGCAGCGCTTGCTCCAATAGCTCCTGGCCGGTCTGATCGCCCTCGAGCGCCACAATCTCCAGCGCTGCCATCGCCGCGAGGGTATTAGTTAGGGGCAATGGCCAACGAAGGCTGTACCTGGTGTGGGATGAGCGTCGAGGATGCCGACGGCTTCCGCCTCTATGAGCCGGCGGGCGATCGACGCGCCACCTTCTGCCGCCTGGAGCACATCGTCCCGTGGGCGATCCAGGGGCCGCACTGGGAGGCCGGGGAGCTGGACGAGCCGCCGGCGCTCGAGGGCGGGACGCGAACCTGCGCTCACTGCGGCCGCGAGCTGGGGGACGTTCACGTGCTCATCGTGCGCCATCGCGGCGAGAACCGGATCTCCGACGACTTCTGCTCGGTCGACCACCTGCTCGAATGGGCGAAGGCGGGCGGCCGGTGGCAGTGAGCGACTGACTCGAGCCAGAGCCTGAAGCTCACTCAGGCGCCGACGCTTCTCCCTCGAGGCCGAGCTCGGCGGCGTTCGCGGCCATGGCGTCGATGATGAGCTGGATGTGCTCGCCCTCGTCCACTCCCAGCTCCTCGGTCCCACGAGCGATCTGATCGCGGTCGACCTTGGCGGCGAACGATGGCTGCTTCAGCTTCTTGCGCACGGACTTCGGCTTCATCCCCGCGATGCCGGTGGGGCGAACGAGCGCGCATGCGGCGATGAATCCCGAGAGCTCATCCACCGCGTAGAGCGTCTTCGCCAGGTGGGTTTCGCGTGGAACGCCGAGGTACTCGGCATGGCCGGCGACCGCCTCGACGACGTCCGGTGGATAGCCGCGTGCTTCGAGCTCCTTCAGCGCGTACCGTGGATGGCCGGTGGCCGGATCCGGGTAACGCTCGTAGTCCAGGTCGTGGACGAGGCCCGTGACCGCCCACTTCTCCTCGTCTTCCGTGTCGCGCCGCGCGTAGGCGCGCATGGCAGCCTCGACCCCCAGCACGTGCTTCCGGAGCGATTCCGAGTCGATCCATTCGCACACCAGAGCCCATGCGTCATCGCGTGTGGGCGCCGCAGTCATCAATTGGTTCGCGTTCGGCCCAAATCACTTCTCCTTTATGGAGCCTCACGCTCACAGGCACTTGGTTCGCGTTCGGCCCAAATCACTCTCCTTTATGGAGCCTCACGCTCACAGGCCGTTGTTACCCTAGCCGCCCAACTGATGGAGAAGTTCGTCATCCAGGGTGGCACGCCGCTCACGGGGGAGATCGTCGCCGCGGGGAACAAGAACGCGGCGCTTCCGATCCTCGCGGCCTGTCTGCTCACCGACGAGGAGCTCATCCTCAGCAACGTGCCGCGCATCCGCGATACCGAGAGCCAGGTGGCGCTGCTCGAGGGGTTGGGTGTCAAGGTGAGCTGGAATGGCCAGAACGAGCTGATGCTCCAGGCGGATTCGGTCTCGAGCACGAGCGTCGACGAGGAGCTCGCGGCCCGGATCCGGGCGTCGTTCCTGCTCGCGGGCCCGCTCCTGGCCCGTTTCGGCGACGTGCGGATGCCGCCGCCGGGAGGGGACTTCATCGGGCGCCGGCGCCTCGACGCGCATCTGGATGCGTTCGCCGACATGGGGGCGCGGGTCGAGGGCGATCGGTGGATCGAGCTCTCGGCGCCCGACGGCGGCCTCGGGCCGTGCAGGATCTTCATGGACGAGCCGTCGGTGATGGCGACCGAGAACGCGCTGATGGCTGCAGCGTTGACGCCCGGGCCGACGACGATCGGCAACGCCGCGTGCGAGCCGCACGTGCAGGACCTCGCCCGCCTCCTGATCAAGATGGGCGCCGACATCGACGGTGTGGGGTCGAACGTGATGACGGTCCACGGCCGTGACAAGCTCGGCGGCGCCGAGCACCGCATCTCCGCCGATCACATCGAGGTCGCGAGCTTCATGGCCCTCGCCGCCGCGACCCATGGAGAGCTGCGGATTCGCGACGCGGAGCCGAACGACCTGACCATGATCCGGCGGCAGTTCCAACGCCTGGGCCTGACGTCCCACATCGACGGCAACGACGTGCTGGTCCCCCCGGAGCAGGTCCTACAGGTTCAGGCCGACGTGGGCGATGCCACGCCCAAGGTCGAGGATGGTCCGTGGCCCGCGTTCCCGGCTGACCTCACCTCGATCGCGCTCGCCCTCGCCACGCAGGCCGAGGGCCAGATCCTGATCTTCGAGAAGATGTTCGAGAATCGCTTGTTCTTCGTGGACAAGCTCGTCGCGATGGGTGCTCGGATCATCCTGTGCGATCCCCATAGGGCGATCGTCTACGGTCCGAGCCGTCTTCACGGCGAGCGGGTCGAGAGCCCGGACATCCGGGCGGGGATGGCGATGCTCATCGCGGCGCTGGCCGCCGACGGGACCTCGGAGATCGGCAACGTCATCCAGATCGACCGCGGCTACGAGCACATCGATCTGCGGCTGCGCGAGCTCGGCGCGAGGATCGAGCGCGTGGGCGCCGAGCCGGTTCCGGCCTAGCGACCGCTCGCGGCTCCGTCAGCGGGCGATCCCCCGGCAATGGGGGATTTTTCCACGCCATAGCGTTGCCAAGTCCCCCAGACCGCGCGAGCTAAGGTGGCGCGCATGATCCACAGGATCCCCCCTGGAACCAGGGACATCCTGCCCGAAGAGATGCGCGAGCTGCGGCGCCTTCAGGTTGCCCTGTCGTCGGTGTTCGAGCGCCACGGCTACGGTGAGGTGGCGACGCCGACGATCGAGTACGACGAGGTCCTCGCCCGCGGCGACGAGCGCGGAGCCCCGGTCGCCTATCGCTTTTTCGACGCGGACGGCGAGTTGCTGGCGCTCCGCACGGACATGACGGTGCCGATCGCACGCCTAGTGGCGACGCGGCTCGCATCCGAGGAGCCGCCGTTCCGCCTCTCCTACTTTGCGAACGCCTACCGTGCCGTCCGTCCGCAGCGTGGCCAGATGCGCGAGTTCACCCAGGCGGGCGTCGAGCTCGTCGGCCGCGACGCGCCGGATGGCACCGCCGAGGTGGTCGAGGTCCTGAGCGCGGCACTCGACGCCGCGGGGCTGACCCGGGCGGTGATTGGGCTTGGCGACGCTGACCTCTACCCGCAATTGCTTGCAGAGCTCGACGTTCCGGGCGGACAGCGCGACGGGATCCTCGAGCTCCTCGCGGCACACGACCTCGTCGGGCTCGAGCGCGAGGTGGACGCACTGCGCCTGGGCGCCGGCGAGAGCGAGACGCTCCTCCGCCTTCCCAACCTTCGCGGGGGTGCCGAGGTCCTGGACGAGGCCCGGGAGTTGGGGGGCGCCGCGGTCGAACGCGCAAGCCAGCGGCTCGCCGCGACCTACTCGGCGCTCAGCGATCGCGGCGTCGCCGGCAGGATCAGCCTGGACCTCGGCCTTCTCCGCGACCTCGGCTACTACACCGGCGCGATCCTCGAGGTGTACGACCCCGCGGTGGGCCACATCCTTGGTGGAGGTGGCCGTTATGACGAGCTCGTCGGCCGCTTTGGCCGCCCACTCCCGGCGGCCGGGTTCGCTCTGTACCTCGAGCGCGTGCACATCGCGCAGGCGGAGGAGGAACGTGTGGGCTCGCCGCAGGAGGCCCGGGCGTGAGGCTCGGCACGGTCGCCGGAAGCCGGGCGCGGGGCGACGGCGCCCTGAAGCTCGCCGTGCCCAGGGGTGCGTTGTTCGGCGGAACCGTGGAGCTTCTCGACCGCATCGGGGTGGACACCGCCGCGATCCGATCGGGCTCGCGGGCCCTGGTCTTCGATGGGGGAGGTCTCGTCCTCGTGACGATGCGCCCGTCGGACGTGCCCACGTACGTCGAGGCGGGCGCGGCCGATCTCGGCATCACCGGTAAGGACGTGTTGATCGAGCAGCGGGACCGGGCCGTGTACGAGCTGCTGGACCTGGAATACGGAGAGTGTCGGATGGTGCTGGCGGCCCGGCGTGGCGACGACACCATGGCGGAGGCGGAGCGCCGGCTCGGCGCGATGCGGATAGCGACCAAGTATCCCCGGGCCGCGGAGCGCCACTTCCAGGAGTCGGGCCGCCGTGCGGAGGTGATCGAGGTGAAGGGGTCCGTCGAGCTCGCGCCGCTGGTCGGCCTCGCCGACGGCATTGTCGACCTGGTCGACACCGGGAAAACCCTCGCCGAGAACGAGCTCGAGGTGCGCGAGGAGATCGCCACGTGTACCGCGCGCCTGGTCGCGAATCGCGTCGCCCACAAGCTCCGCGCGACCGAGGTCGATGGCCTCGTGAACCGGATGCGCGAGGCGACGCGATGAAGATCGAACGGGTCGAGTGGGACGGCTCCGGCGCTCGCCGCCTCGCTGCCAGGCTGCGCTCGCTCGCCCCGCCGCGGGAGGAGGTTGCCGGGGCCGTTGGCGAGATCGTTCGGTCCGTGCGCGATCGTGGCGACGAGGCACTGCGGGAGATCAGTGCGGAGCTGGGGGAGCAGGCTCCGGACTCGTGGCGCGTCGACCCCGAGGCGATAGAGGCGGCGCCGGGGCTGCTCGATCCGAAGGTGCGGGAGGCCATGCGGGTCGCCGGCCGGAATATCGCCTCGGTCGCGCGGGCCGAGCTCGAGGCCCTTCGCCGACCGGCCGCGCTCGAGCTGCCGGAGGGCCAGCTCGTCGAGGTGCGCGCCGATCCCGTCTTGGCGGCTGGCGTCTACGCGCCGGGCGGTAGGGCGCCGTACGCGTCCTCCGTCCTGATGTGTTGCATACCGGCGAGGGTGGCCGGTGTGGCGCGCATCGCGGTCGCGAGCCCGGCGGGGGCGCGGGGACGGCCGAGCGCGCCGGTACTCGCGGCCTGCGCGGCGGCGGGCGTCGACGAGGTCTATGCAATCGGCGGCGCGCAGGCGATCGCCGCGTTCGCGTACGGCACTGAGAGCATCGAGCCCGTGGACCTCATCGCGGGCCCCGGCAATCGCTATGTCGTCGAGGCCAAGCGCCAGGCGTCGGGGGCCGTCGGGATCGACGGCATCGCCGGGCCGACCGAGCTGATGGTCGTCGCCGACGGCACGGCCGTCCCGGAGCGGATCGCGCTGGATCTCTGCGCCCAGGCTGAGCACGGCGAGGATGGGCTCCTCGTGGTGGCCTCGCCGGACGTCGCCCTGCTGGACCGCCTCGAGGAGCTTGTGGAGGAGCTCGCGGCGGAGCGGCCGACCGTCGCCCCGGCGCCGCTCGGGTTGGTGGCCACGACGGGCATCGAGGCCTCGCTGACGCTGGCCGACGCGGTCGCGCCCGAGCACCTGGAGCTGGCGTACGATGGCGCCGACGAGGCCGCCGCCCGGGGGCGTGTGGCCGGCTGCGTCTTCGTCGGCCGTGGCGGAGGGGCGGCGTTCGGCGACTACGTGGCCGGGTCCAACCACGTCCTCCCCACGGGCGGCGCCGCGCGGTTCGGCGGGCCACTGGGCCCGGGGAGCTTCCGGCGCCGGACATCGATCGTGAGCTTGTCGCGGCGGGCCGCCTCCAATCTCGCCCCCTACGTCGACGCGCTCGCCGGTCTCGAGGGTTTTCCCGTGCACGGCGAGTCGGCCGCCGCTCGCGGCGGCGGGTGATTCGCGAACATCCATGAATTCCAGGTGCTTTGAGCGATGGCACGCACAGCTGACATCACCCGGAAGACCCGCGAGACCGAGATCGAGGTCGCCGTCGACCTCGAGGGTGGCGAGGTGGAGACCACGACCGGAATCGGGTTCTTCGATCACATGGTCGAGTCGCTCGGGCGACACGCAGGGCTCGGCCTGCGGGTCAACGCCCAGGGGGACCTGCACACCGGCGCCCACCACACCGTCGAGGACGTCGGCATCGCGCTCGGACGGGCGCTCGACGGCGCGCTGGGCGATCGGGCCGGCATCCGGCGCTACGGCTCGGCAGCGGTGCCGATGGACGAGGCGCTCGGCGTCTGCGCGATCGATGTCTCCGGCCGCCCGTTCTGCCTGTTCCGGTCCGAGATGCCGCTGACCTCGATCGCCGGCTTCGAGACCGAGCTCACCGAGGAGTTCTTCCGTGCGATGGCGACGAACGGGAAGCTCACCGTCCACGTCGGCACGCGATACGGCTCGAACGCGCACCACATGGTCGAGGCCTGCTTCAAGGCGTTCGCCCGGGCGCTGCGCGAGGCCATCGAGCTCGATCCCCGCGAGCGAGGCGTACCCTCGACGAAGGGAACGCTGACCTGACCAGTGGTACCTCCATCGCGATCCTCGACTACGGGATGGGCAACCTGCGGTCCGTCCAGAAGACGCTCGAGCGAGTCGGGGCGGAGGGCCACATCACGAGCGACACGTCGACGGCCGAGCGGGCCGATGGGGTGATCCTCCCGGGCGTCGGCGCGTTTCCCCGCGCGATGGCGCGCGTAGTTGAGCTGGGGCTCGATTCGTTCGTGAGCGCGCGGGTCGAGGCCGGGCAGCCGGTGCTGGGGATCTGCCTGGGGCTCCAGCTCCTCTTCGAGAGCTCCACGGAGCTCGGCGGCGCCGCCGGGATCGGGGTGCTGCGCGGCGAGGTCACCGGGTTGGACGCCCCCGGCCTGAAGGTCCCGCACATGGGGTGGGAGCCCGTTCGGTGGGAGCGCGGCTCCGACCTGGTAGCCGGCCTCGAATCCGGCACGCCGTTCTACTTCGTGCACTCATTCGCCGTCCGTCCAGCCGAGCCACGGGACGCGCTCGGAACCGCGGAGTGGGGGGAGCGGTTCGTGTGCGCGGTGGCGCGCCCGCCGCTCTACGGCGTGCAGTTCCACCCCGAGAAGTCGAGCGGGGCTGGACTCCGCGTCCTTGCCAACTTCGCTGAGATCTGCGCCTCCGTCCCGGCGTGATCCTCTATCCCGCGATCGACATCCGCGGTGGTCGCGCCGTTCGCCTGGTGCAGGGCGACTACGGGCGCGAGACGGCCTATGACGACGATCCTCTCGACGCCGCGCGCCGTTGGCTCGGCCAGGGGGCGCGGGCGCTTCACGTCGTGGACCTCGATGGCGCGCGGGCCGGCGAGCCCAGAAACCTCGAGCAGGTGCGCAGGATCGTCGGGGAGGCCGGGGTGACGGTTCAAGTCGGCGGCGGCCTGCGCGACGCGGATGCCGTGGCGTCCGCGCTCGAGGCGGGCGCGGACCGCGTGGTGCTCGGCACCGCCGCCCTCGCCGAGCCGGAGCTCGTGGTCGCCCTCGCGGCCGAGCACGGTCAGCGGGTGGTGGTGGGCGTGGACTCCCGGGGCGGGCGCGTCGCGGTGGAGGGCTGGGCGCGCGAGACCCGGGCGAAACCGGCCGCGACCATCGCTCACCTGGCCGGCAGGGGGATTCGGAGATTCGTGTTCACCCCCGTCGACGTCGACGGCACGCTTCGGGGCCCGGATCTGGACGAGCTGCGCGAGGTGGCGCTGATGACTGCCGAGGTGGGCGCGAAGCTCATCTATTCGGGTGGGATCGGCTCGCTCGACGACCTGCGCGCGGTTCGGGCCATCGCCCCTCGGAGCCTGGAGGGCGTCATCGTCGGGCGTGCTCTCTATGAGGGCAGGTTCACCGTGTCCGAGGGACAGGCGGCCCTCGACGGCTAATGTCTTCAGCATGGCCGGGACCGCCACGAAGCTCCTCGCCCGCGCTCGCACCGTGCGTTGGCTCGCGTTGTACGAGACCGCCCGGATGGTCTACGGGCAGGGTAAGCGCGCTTGGGACAACTTGGAGCCGGACGAGCGCGACCGCATCGGCGCGCTCGTCCGCAAGTCGAAGGGACGTCGATCGAACCTGACCGACGGCGAGCGGAGCGAGCTCTGGACCCTGGTCAAGAGGGCGGCGACCGGTTGACGATGGCCCTGGCGCGGGTCATTCCCTGCCTGGACGTCGATGCCGGACGCGTGGTGAAGGGCACGAACTTCGTCGGTCTCAGGGACGCGGGCGATCCGGTCGAGCTCGCCGCCCGTTACGACGCCGAGGGTGCCGACGAGGTGGTCTTCCTCGACATCACCGCCACCCACGAGCGCCGCGAGACCATCGTCGAGCTCGCCCGTCGAGCGGCGGACCACGTCTTCATCCCGTTCGTGATCGGTGGCGGAATCCGGTCGGTCCAGGACGCCCAGGCGGTCCTCGACGCCGGGGCCGACAAGGTCTCCGTCAACTCCGCGGCGCTCAAGCGCCCCGCATTGATCGGCGAGCTCGCCGAGGTCTTCGGCTCCCAGTGCGTCGTCATCGCCATTGACGCCAAGCGCGCCAACGGCGGCTGGGACGTCTACACGCACGGTGGTCGCCATCCCGCCGCCGGCCGTGAGGCCGTCCCGTGGGCGCGCGAGGCGGTCGAGCTCGGGGCAGGGGAGGTCCTGCTCACCAGCATGGATCGCGACGGCACCACGCTCGGCTACGAGCTCGAGCTCACCCGCGCCGTGGCCGATGCCGTGACCGTGCCGGTGGTCGCGTCCGGCGGCGCCGGTGAGCTGCACCACCTGTCCGAGGCGATCCTCGAGGGCCGGGCGGACGCGGTCCTGTGTGCCTCGATCTTCCACTACGGAAGCTATTCCGTACGTGAGGCGAAGGAGCACCTGCGGGGCTCCGGAATCCCCGTGCGCATCGCCTAGGCCGGCGTTTTGGTGGCAGGTAGGCGGTGACGCCTCGCCGGCGCACGAGGCCCGCTAACCCTTCAACGGCGGCAATCCCGGAAGCCGGTTGAAGGGTTGACCTTCCATAGGGCGGTCAACCCTTCAAGCGGCTGTGGGGATGGGCGCGATTGAAGGGTTGACGTCTCCGGGTGGCAGCGTGGCCTTACTTGCGGTCGTTCTGCAGGGGCGTTGCCCGGCCGCAGTCCTGGGCGATGGTGGAATTCCCGCACGTATGGTGCGGTTTTTCGACCATCGTTCGCGCCTGGCCCTACTTGCCGCCGTTCTTCGGGTGCGACCCGTCCTTCTTGGGACGCTTCGAGTGAGCGTTGCCCTTGGACCCGCCGGACTTCGCCTGTCCGCCCTCCTTGCGCTTGCGGCGGGCCTCGATCAGCGCCTTCCCGTGCTTGCCCGGGGGCCTGGGCTCGAACGCTCTGATCGTCGACGTGCCGGTGAGATAGATCCGCTGCCCGTCGGAGATCACGGGGTTGTACTCGCCCTGGTCGTTGTGCCAGACCTGCTGCCCCCGCTTGACCGCATAGGCGTAGGTGCCGATGTTGGGGCCGATCACAGAGACGTAGACGGTGCGATCCACGACGCTCGATGATCCGAGGATCACGCCGTTCATGTAGTGGTCCCAGCGAACGGCACCCGTCTTCGCGTCGAGCGCGTAGAAGCGCTTGTCTTGGGAGCCGATGAAGACGGTCGGCGGGGCGTGTGGGGTGTCCGCTACGGCGGGGGATGAGTACACCTCGGCCCCCGTGGAGTGGCTCCAAGCAAGGTCGCCAGTCTTCTCCTCGAAGCTGTAGACGCGCCCGTCGAGGCCGCCCAGGTAGACGCGGCCGAACGCGACCGCGGGCGTCGAGTAGACGCCGCCCCCGTGCAGGAAGCCACCGCCCTGCGTGTTCGCCTGCCACTTGACGTGCCCGTTGCCCGCATCGAGGGCATACACCTCGCCCGCGTAGTTATCGGCGAAGAGTGTGCCGTCGTGATACGCCAGGGCGCCCTTGACGGGGCCGTTGGTGTGGGTCCTCCAGCGGATCTTGCCGGTCTTCTCGTCCAGGGCGAAGATATCGCCGGACTCGCAGCCGAAGATCACCTTGCCGCTG
>DATAOX010000136.1:0-2262 GCA_036265555.1 Solirubrobacterales bacterium | reverse complement strand
GGCGACGAGGGTTGCGACCTGCCGCAAGGCGGCCTGCTCCTGGGCGAGCTCACGCAGATGGTTCTCGGCCCGTTTCGTCGCAGAGATGTCGCGCAGCGCGCCGCAGATGAGGACCGGCTCGGCCTCGACCTGGCTGAGCGCCAGCTCGACAGGAAATTCGCTGCCGTCCGCGCGCATGCCAGTCAACTCGACCCGTCGTCCCAGCATGCTCCCCTCGCGGGTCTTCACGAAGCGAGCGAAGGCGGCGGTGTGGCGCTCGCGAAGCGAAGGCGGCACGATCAGCTCGGCCATCGTCCGCCCTAGCGCCTCCTTACGGGAATAGCCGAACGTCCGTTCGGCGGCCGGGTTGAATTCGACGATCCGGCCCGACGCGTCCGCCACGATGACGCAATCGATCGCCGCCTTCAGATATGCGCTCAGGTGCTCCCCCGCCCCCGGGCTGGGCAAGCCCCTCTCGGCTTCCCTGGCGCCCCCAGGATCGGCCCGTTGGAGCGCCTGGCCTCGCACTGCGCCGGCGCGGCGTGGTGCGGGTCGGCGGACGACGTAGGCCTCGCCCTGACCGAGCGGCTCCGCCAGGGCGATCGATCCGTCGTCCATGGCGATCTCGCCACCGCCCTTGGGAACGTCGAGTGGGTTTGGGTGCGCCGAGTGGTAGCCGATGAGCGCGTAGCCCTCTCGGTTGACGAGCAGATCGGTGCTTCTAGTCGCGAGATCGCCGTAGCGACGCCTCAGTCGGGCGTCCTGGTCGCGCCGTTCCTCCAATAGGCATTGCTCGGTCGTCCTGGCCGCAGTAGTCACGAGCTGGAGGCTTCGAGGATGCGCGATCTTCCAGGGGCTTGTGAGGTCAATGACCCCGACGAGTCGGCCCGAGACCGGGTCGTGTATCGGCGCGCCGGAACAGACCCATTCGCGGTGGTGGTGGCTGAAGTGCTCGAACGCGAACACCTGCACAGGGTGATTCTCGGCCAGCGCCGTACCGACGCCGTTCGTGCCGTTGACCGTTTCGCTGCACCGCGCGCCCTCGACGAGGTTCATTTCGGCAGCCAGTTCCTTCAGCCAGTCGGGACCGCCCAAGAACAGGGTGAGCCCGGACGGATCGGTCACCTGGACGATGCTGTTGGACTCCTCGGCCAGCAGCTGAAGTGGCTCGACGAGCACGTGCCTGAGCAATCCGAGCGGATGCTCGAGCCAGCGCTCCCGCGTTTCGGACGGGTCCGCCTCGATCGAGGGCAGCAAGTCGGTCGGGTCGAGGCCCGTGGCCAGCACGCGCCGCCATGACTCGACGATCATCGGCCGCATTCCCGCGGTGGCCCGTGGTGGAAGCTCGGGATCGAGCGCACCGCCGACCAGGAGGCGCTCCCAGCTCCGTTGAATCTGCCGGGCGCGCGCGCGTAGATCGGTCCCCGCTTCGACAGCCAGCCAGGGCGACGGCATGGCCCGATCGATCATACTCCCGGGTCGAATTCCGGACGATCGCTCATGCCGTCTTTCGGCTGGCGGTGCGGGATACTCTCGCGGTGGCCGAAGTCGATCCGCGCGGCACGCGAGTCATCGTCGCCGACGACGACGTGTTGATGCGCGAAGGCCTCGCGAGCCTGCTCGAGGGCGGCGGGTACGAGGTCGTCGGCCGGGCAGGCGACGGGTCTGAGCTGCTCCGGCTCGCTCGCGAGTGCCGACCCGATCTGGCCGTCATCGACATCCGCATGCCCCCAGAGCATCGGACGGAGGGCCTCCAGGCCGCGCACCTGATCCGCAAGGAATTTCCGGAGACGGCGATCCTGCTCCTGTCTGCGCACGTGGAGGTGGCGCAGGCGATGACGCTGCTGGCAAGCGGCCGCGGGAGCGGCTATCTGCTCAAGAGCCGGGTCACCGAGCTTGACGAGTTTCTCGACGCCGTTGGACGCGTAAGCCGTGGTGGATCGGTCGTTGACCCACAGCTCGTTCAGGAGCTCGTCAGGGCGCGGGAAGTGGGTGATCCGCTCGAAGAGCTGACGCCTCGTGAGCGCGAGGTGCTCGCGCTGATGGCGGAGGGACGCTCGAACGCCGGCATCGCACGACGACTCTGGATCACAGAGGGCACGGTCGAAAGACACGTGCACAGCATCATGATGAAGCTCACGTTGCCCGAGAGCGATGACGATCACCGCCGTGTGCTCGCCGCGATCAGGTTCCTCGACGCTCACCAGACCGGCTCGCCTCACTCGTAGCGGAGGCGAGCATCCCACGAATTGCCGCCCCTGAGAGCTCCGTCTTCGGGAGGAA
>DATAOX010000135.1:0-3489 GCA_036265555.1 Solirubrobacterales bacterium | reverse complement strand
CCCACCGAGCCGCTCGAGCTGCTGAGCGCCGAGGTCTACGCCAACTCCAGCGAGGTGGCCTGATGCAGACCGGGCTGGACGGTCGCGTGGTCGTGATCACTGGCGCGGCGAGCGGCATCGGCCGGGCCGCGGCGCTCGCGTTCGCCGCGGAGGGCGCGTCGGTCGGGCTCGTCGATCTCGACCGCGACGGCCTGGAAGCGGTCGCCGCAGACGCCGAAGCGCTGGGAGTCCAGACGACGGCCGTCCAGGCGGACCTGTCGACCGCCGACGGCGTCCGCATGGGGTTGGAAGGCGTCCTGCGCTCCCACGATCAGCGCGTGGACGTGCTCGTGAATAACGTGGGCTCCTGTCGCGCTCGGGACTTCGACGACCTGTCCGACGAGGACTGGCTCGCGACGTTCGAGCTCAACTTCATGAGCTACGTACGCGCCACCAGGCTCGTGCTCCCCGCGATGCGCGCGGCCGGCTCCGGGTGCGTGCTCAACAACGCGTCGGACCTGGCGCGGCAGCCGGAGCCGGGGCCCGCCGACTACCAGGTCTCGAAGGTGGCCGTCGTGAGCCTAACGAAGTCGCTCGCCCTGTCGGAGGGACCGGCGATCCGCGTGAACGCGGTCGCCCCGGGGCCGGTCTGGACGCCGCTCTGGAGCCGGCCAGGAGGCTTCGCCGACACTCTCGCGGAGGTGCACGGCAAGCCGCCGCGCGAGGCGGTGGACCATGAGCTGAGCCTGCGCCAGCTACCCGCAGGGAGACTCGGTACGCCCGAGGAGGTGGCCAACGTCTTCGTCTTCCTCGCGTCCGACGCCGCCTCCTTCGTGACGGGCAGCGTCTGGGGCGTCGACGGCGGCAGCATCCGGGGCCTGCTGTGAGGCCGCGAGCAGCCGTTCTGCTGGTCCTGACCGCGACGGCGGTCGCGTCCAACTTCACGAACTACGGCGCGCTGATCCCGTTGCTGCGCAGCGAGCTCGCGGTCGGGTCCGGGGCGATCGGGCTGATCTCCACGCTGCTCTACGTAGGAATCGGCGCGACGTACCTGCTCGGCGGCATGCTCGCCGACCGCGTGGGCTCGCGCCAGGTCCTGCTCGTCGCGCTTGCCCTCATCGGTTGCGGCGGTGTCGCGATGGCGTTTGTGCACGAGCTCTGGTGGGTGCTGCTCTGGCGCACCGCCATCGGGATTGGGGCTGGCACGGCGATCACGGCCTGCGGCCGCTATGCCAGCCAGATGGGGCGCATGGCCCCACTTGGCCAGGGGCTGTTCGGCGGCGCGATGCAGGCCGGCGCAGCCGCGGGCCTGTTCCTGACGCCGCCGCTCGCGACGCTGCTGGGCACCTGGGGCGTATTCCAGTTCTGGGGAATGATCGCGCTCGTCGCCTGGGCGCTCTGGCTGACGCTCGAGTCCAACCCCCGCCGGCGTGCCCCGGCGCCGCGAACGATCGGCGCGGCGTTCGCGCACCCCCAGCTCCGCCGGGTCGGCATCGCCACCCTCGGCACGCTCGGGGTGGGTCAGGCCGTCGCGCCCTGGCTCGCGGTCTACTGCGCCCACCGCTTCGGCCTCTCGATCGCGGCGGCCGCGACCCTCGGCGGCGCCTCGCTGTTCATCGGCACGGCCTCCCGTCCCCTCGGAGGACTTCTCGCCGCGCGCGGGGTGGACGTCTACGTGCTCATGCGGGTCGGCGCCACGGCGTCCGCCGTGGGGCTGCTGGCGCTCGCGCTGCCCGCGGGCGGGCCGGCGCTCGCGCCGCTCGGGCTGGTCCTGCTGGCCGCCGGGACGACGCTTCCCTACGCGGCCGCGCTGAGCGAGGGTGCACGGCTCGGCAGGGAGGCGGGCGTCGGCGCGGGGACGGGGCAGGGCGTGGTTGCGACCTTCTCGGCGCCGGCATCGGCGTTCGGCCCTCCCCTGATCGGCCTCCTGTACGGCCTGGAAGGGTCGTTCGGAGTGGCCTTCGGCGTCGTGGCCGGGATGGCCGGCGCGGCCGTCTGGGCAGCTCGCCGACAGCCCTCACACGTATCGAATCGAATGCTGGGCGCGCCACGCCCGATGAGCGCAGGAGAGGTGGCGAGATGACACGCCAAGACGGACCGGTCGGATTCATCGGCGTCGGCAACATGGGTCGGCCGCTGGTCGAGAACCTGCTCGCGGGCGGAGTACGCGTACGGGCGTACGACCGCGATCCCGATCACGTCAGAGCCGCCGGGGCCGAGCCGGCCACCAGCGTCGGGTCCACCGTGACGGCCGGGGGCGTGACGATCAGCATGGTGCCCGACGACGACGCGCTGGAGCAGATCGCCCTCGCGGACGACGGCGTGCTCGCGCGGATCGGCGACGGGGTCCACCTGTCGATGAGCACGGTCTCGGCGACGCTGTCGGAGACGCTTGAGGCGCGGTACGCCGAGCGCGGCGCCACGTTCCTTGCCGCCACCGTGCTCGGCCGCCCGGACGTCGCGCAGGCGGGCCGCTTGACGGTCTTCCTCGCCGGCGCGGACGCCGGTAAGCGCCGCGTGTGGCCGCTGCTGGAGCTGATGGCTGCGCACATCCAGGACTTCGGGCCCCGTGCGGCGCTCGCGAATGTCGCCAAGGTCGGCGCCAACTTCCTGATCATGTCCGCGATCGAGGCCATGGCCGAGGCGGCGACGCTCGTGGAGCGCCACGGCATCGACCGGGCGGCGTTCCTGCGGACGATGTCGGAGACGCCGCTGTTCTCCGGCAAGGTCTATGAGGGGTATGGGGCGATGATCGGCGAGCACCGCTACCAGCCCGCGCTGTTCCGCGCCCCGCTCGGCCTGAAGGACGCGCGGCTCGTCGTCGAGACCGCGCGGTCGGTGGGAGCTTCCGTGCCGACCGCCGAGACGGTCTGCCGGCATCTCTCCGCGGCGGTGGAGAGCGGTTGGGCCGAGGACGACTGGGCGGTGCTCGGCCGTGTTCTGAGCGCGAACGGGGCGATGCCGTGAGGGCCGCCGTTTACCACGGCCGCCGGGACGTCCGCGTGGGCGACGTCCCTGAGCCGCCGGAGCCCGCGGAGGGCGAGGTCCTGCTCGAGGTCTCGACCGGCTCGCTGTGCGGAACGGACCTCGGCGAGTTCCTCCACGGACCGAAGATGATCCCGCTCACGACTCGCAGCCCGGCGAGCGGGCACCTCGGCCCGGTGATCATCGGTCACGAGTTCGCGGGCCGCGTGGTGGCTCACGGAACCGGCGTCGACTCGCTGGGGGTCGGCGCGCGCGTGGTGGCGGGCGCCGCGTCCTGGTGCGGCGAATGCCGCTGGTGCCGCGAAGGCCGCGTCAACCTGTGCCGCGACTACTTCGTCTTCGGGCTGCATGCCAACGGCGGCTTCGCCGACTACGTCAACGTGCCGGCGACGATGTGCTGCGAGGTGCCGCCCGCCTGCAGCGACCAGGCCGCGCCGATCGCCCAGCCGCTCGCCGTCGCCCTGCATGCTCTGCGGCGCGCCGGAGCGCGCGCGGGCGACTCCGTCGTGGTCATCGGTGCCGGCG
>DATAOX010000134.1:0-9812 GCA_036265555.1 Solirubrobacterales bacterium | reverse complement strand
CGGCGGCTACCCCTTCCCCCCCGGCTTTCGCCTCGCGCCTCTGGTCTCCCCACCGTGATCCGAATGGGCAGCTACTCGTCCGGCGGGGTGCTCGCTCTCCCGCCCGTGCTCACGCGGCGAGACGTCCTTGGGCTTCGCCTTCGAGGCACGGTCGAGCGCCGCTTGGTCGGTGTTCGTGGTCGAGTCTGAGCCTCGCTCGTGATCGTTCATGTCGCGCCCGGACGTCGGGCGCCGAGCATCATATCGGCGGCTACGCCGATGGATCGGTCGAGCGCGGCACCCCACCGCGAGTGGCGAGAGCGTCGAAGAGCGAGCGCCCGGTCCGCTAGCGACCGAGCAACGTTCCCAACAGGCCGCTCGAGGAGCGCTTATCGAGGTAGCACTGGTGATACTCCTCGGCGCGCCAGAACGGCTGCGCTGACTCGATCTCGGTGACGATGGGATCGCGGAACCGCGGCTGCGTGCGCTCGATCACGCGCCTCGCGATCTGCGCCTGCTCGTCGCCGTGGGCGAAGATGACCGAACGGTACTGCCAGCCGATGTCCGGACCCTGGCGATTGAGCTGCGTCGGGTCGTGGATCTCGAAGTACTTCTCGACGAGCTGCTCGTAGCTGATCTTCGCCGGGTCGAAGGTGACCTGGCAGACCTCGACGTGCCCGCTGGTGCCGCTGCAGACCTGCTCGTAAGTGGGGTTCTCGACATGGCCGCCCTCGTACCCGACGGCGGTATCGATGACGCCGTCCAGCTGTCGAAACTTCTCCTCCACTTGCCAGAAGCAGCCGGCGCCGAACGTTGCCTTCTCGGTCTGGGTCCTCGTGCCGGTATCGGTGGTCATGTGGCTCCTTCCAATGAGCGTCGCAGTCAATGATGGCAACTGCAAATTGGTCGACCGACGGGCTGATTCGTTACACGCGGACCGGCCCGCGGCGGGGCTCAGTCGTGCGGGCGCGCCATCCGTCGGTGATCGAGCGCCTGATCGAGAATCTCCTCGTCCACGCCCATCTCCCGCGCGACCTCGCGAAGCGGGCGGCCGGATTCGTGGGCCGCCTTGACGATCTCCGTCGCCCGGTCGTAGCCGATGTGCGGATTCAGCGCCGTCGCGGTCGCGAGCGTCGCCTCGGCGTGCCGGCTGGTCATCTCCTCGTCGGCCTCGATCCCGCGCACGCATTTGGTGTCGAGGAGCCGGCAGGCCGCTGCCAGGAGCCCGACCGAGTCCAGGAGGTTGCGCGCGATCAGCGGGACCCTGACGTTCAGCTCGAACTGCCCCTGCGAGCCCGCCATCGTGATCGCCGCATCGTTGCCGACGACCTGGTCGGCGACCTGGATCGCCACCTCGCACATGACGGGGTTGACCTTGCCCGGCATGATCGAGGAGCCCTTCTGAAGCGCGGGAAGCCGGATCTCGGCCAGTCCGGCGCGGGGACCGGAGCCCATCAGGGCGATGTCGTTGGCGATTTTGTTCAGCGAGACCGCCACCACCTTGAGTACCCCTGAGAGCTCCACCAGCGCGTCCCGGTTTCCCTGGGCCTCGAAGCTATCGGCGGGCTCGGAGATCTCGAGGCCGCTCGCCTCGCTCAGCTTCGCCCGCACACGCTGCGCGAACTCCGAATGGGTGTTCAGGCCGGTGCCGGTCGCGGTGCCACCGAGTGGGATCTGGCCGACGCGGGGCAGCGTGGAGCGCACCCGCTCGGTCCCCAGCCGGATCTGCGCCGCGTAGCCCCCGAACTCCTGCCCGAGCGTGACCGGCACCGCGTCCATCAGGTGCGTTCGGCCCGACTTGACGACGTCGGCGAACTCCTCGGCCTTGCGCTCGAGCGCCGAGGCGAGCTCATCCATAGCGGGCAGCAGGTCGCGCGTCACCTCGTCCAGCGCGGCGAGGTGCACCGCGGACGGGAAGACGTCGTTCGAGGACTGGCCCATGTTCACGTGGTCGTTCGGATGGACGTCCTCCGCGGCGAGGTTCGCGATCACCTCGTTGGCGTTCATGTTCGAGGAGGTCCCGGAGCCGGTCTGGAAGACGTCCACCGGGAACTGGTCGTCGTGCTGGCCGCCGGCGATCGCCTCGCCGGCGGCGGCGATTCGCTCGGCGATGTCCGCGTCGAGGAGACCGAGCTCGGCGTTCACGCGCGCCGCCGCCGCCTTGATCCGGCCCAGCCAGTGCACGACCGGCGCGGGGACCGGCTGCCCAGAGACCTGGAAGTTCTCAACCGCCTTCATCGTCTCGGCCCCCCAGAGCTGCTCGCGTTCACCATCGGTTGCCGCCGGCGTCTGAAGGCGCGGAGCTTCAGCTCCGCGACTGGCGGGTGCCGTTTCCATGGATTCTCCGTTATCGCTATCCGGTGGCCTCACCCGCAGCGTATCCCTTCCCGAAAGCCCGCTCGAAGGCAGCACCCATCGAACCGCCGCCCGGCACATACCGGGCCGCCGTGTCGACGCGCCGCACGAGATCGGCGTCGCTCGGGACGTGCGCGGTGCCGCTGTGGACCGCGCCGGCCAGGTATCCGAGGCGGACCGTCGCCGGACCAGCCGGGTCGCGACGGGCTTGCGCGTTCAGGCGCGACACCGCCCCGATCACCGCGTGGGCGACGTTGGGATCCTCCTCGCCGGTGAAGCAGTCGCTGATGGCCGTCTCGCCCTCGAGCCGGACGGTGCCGGGCGCGGCCTGAAGGGCGTTGAGATAGTCGTGAGCGGTCCCGGCACAGGCCACGGGCGCCGCGGTCGGTCCCTTCGAGCCGCAACCCGCCACGAGCGCCCCCGCGAGAACCACCGCGGCGAGAGTCGAGACCGATCGGAACACCAGGGCCATGCTAGGGAGAGCCCTGCCGAAAGGTGCATTTCCCGCGCCCAGCGCGGAAAACGCACCGCTCGACGTGGTGGGGGGCCGCTGAACCGACGCGCCGGGAGGGTCGAGCCACCGGCGGTTGTCACAATCAGGCGCCCGATGGCCTTCCGTCCCGTCGACCCCAGGCAACCGCTACCCGAGCTCGAGGAGCGGATCCTCGAGCGCTGGCGCGAGCGCGACGTCTTCCACCGGTCCGTCGCACAGCGCGAGGGCGCCGAGGTGTGGAGTTTCTACGAGGGCCCGCCGACCGCCAACGGTCGCCCGGGCTCCCACCACGTGCTGTCGCGGGTGCTCAAGGACATCTACCCCCGCTACCGCACGATGCGCGGCTACCGCGTGCCGCGAAAGGCCGGTTGGGACTGCCACGGACTGCCCGTCGAGCTGGAGATCGAGAGAGAGCTCGGCATCTCCTCCAAGGCGGAGATCGAGGCGTATGGCATCGACGAGTTCAACCGGCGGTGTCGCGAGTCGGTGTTCCGCTACGTCGACGACTGGAGGCGCCTGACCGAGCGGATCGGCTTCTGGATCGATCTGGACGATGCATACGTAACGCTCGAGAACTCCTACATCGAGTCGGTCTGGTGGTCGCTTCGGAGGATCTGGGACGACGGACGCCTCTACCGGAGCCACAAGGTCGTCCCTTACTGCCCGCGCTGCGAGACAGCGCTTTCGTCGCACGAGGTGACGTACGAGGGCAGCTACAGGGACGTCATCGACCCGTCGGTCTACGTGAAGCTGCCGATTCGCGAGCCGACGCCGAGCGACGAGATCCCGGAGACGCCGCTCGAGGAGGGTGATGTGCTCGTCGTGTGGACGACCACTCCATGGACCCTGATCTCCAACGCCGCGGTCGCGGTCGGGCCCGACATCGAGTACGCGCGCGTGAGGCCCGCCGGATCCGAGGCGGTGTTCGTGGTGGCCTCCTCACTCGTCGAGCGGGTCTTCGGCGATGACGCGGAGGTCGTCGCGACCTTCCCCGGCAACGCGCTCGCGGGGACGGCCTATGAGCCGCCGTTCGACTTCATCACCGACTACGGCCCTCGTGGACACACCGTGCTCGAGGCCGATTTCGTGTCGACCGACGAGGGAACGGGACTCGTACACACGGCGATCGCCTTCGGCGAGGACGATTTCCGCCTGGGGGAGAGGTACGGGATCACCCTCCAGAATCCGGTCCTGCCGAACGGGACCTTCGACGAACGCATCGTTGACTTCGCGGGGCGCAACGTGAAGGAGGCGGATCACGACATCATCGAAGCCCTGCGGGCGCGGGGGCGGCTCCTACGAGCGGAGACCTACGAGCACGCCTATCCCCACTGCTGGCGATGCGGAACGCCGCTTCTGTATTACGCGAAGTCGAGTTGGTACATCCGCACGACGGAGGTGCGCGACCGGATGCTGGCCGAGAACGAGAGGATCGGCTGGCACCCGGAGCACATCAAGCACGGGCGCTTCGGTAAGTGGCTCGAGGGCAACCAGGACTGGGCGCTGTCACGGGAGCGCTACTGGGGCACGCCGCTGCCGATCTGGGAGTGCACCTCGGAGGGTTGCGACGAGCGGTTCTGCGCGGGATCGATCGACGACCTTCGCGAGCGCGACGGCGAGGTCCCGGACGACCTCCACCGACCCTATATCGACGAGGTGAAGCTCCGCTGCGAGGCCTGCGGTGGGCAGATGCGGCGGGTCGTGGAGACGATCGACGCCTGGTACGACTCCGGCTCGATGTCCTTCGCCCAGTGGCATTACCCGTTCGAGGGCGAGGACACCTTCCAGGACCGCTTCCCGGCCGACTTCATCAGCGAGGGCATTGACCAGACGCGGGGCTGGTTCTACTCGCTGCTCGCGATATCGGTGCTGCTGTTCGATCAGACGAGCTATCGCAACTGCGTTGCCTTCGGGCTGATCCTCGATCCCGAGGGGCAGAAGATGTCCAAGAGCCGGGGAAACGTGGTCGATCCCTGGGAGGTGATCGAGCGCCACGGCGCCGATGCGTTCCGCTGGTACTACTTCACAGCGCAGCAGCCGTGGGCGGGGTA
Source organism: Solirubrobacterales bacterium (assembly GCA_036265555.1). Lineage (GTDB taxonomy): Bacteria > Actinomycetota > Thermoleophilia > Solirubrobacterales > 70-9 > AC-56. The sequence goes on along the minus strand of DATAOX010000134.1, from coordinate 4,934 downwards.
CCGCTTCTCCACCGAGACCCTCGGCGACACCGTCTACCGCTTCTTCACCACCCTCTGGAACACGTACTCGTTCTGGGTGCTCTACGCGAACGCGGAGGACCTCGGGCCCTCCGACTTCGACGAGCCCGCCGCCGCGAGCCGGCAGGATCTGGACCGGTGGGCGCTGTCGCGCCTTCAGGCCGTCGTGGTCGAGGTGATCGAGCGCATGGAGGAGTTCGACTGCACAACCGCCGGCCGGGCGATCGCCGAATACGTCGAGGAGCTCTCCAACTGGTACGTGCGCCTGTCGCGGCGGCGCTTCTGGGAGGGCGACCGCTCCGCGTTCGCCACGCTTCGTCACTGCCTGCTCACGGTGGCATCGCTGCTCGCACCCTTCGTCCCCTACCTCGCGGACGAGATCTACACCAACCTCGTCGCGGGCGAGGAGGAGAGGTTCGACCTGGGCCATGACTCCGTGCACCTCGTCGATTACCCCGAGCCTGAGGAGGAGCTCGTCGATCCCGAGCTCGAGGCCGGCGTGGAGGCGGCGCTCCGCGCGGTCGAGCTGGGCCGGTCCGCCAGGGCGGCGGCTCGAGTCAAGGTCCGCCAACCGCTCCGCAAGGCGGTGATCGTCGCCCGCGGTACCGAGCGCGAGGAGATCGAGCGCCTCCAGGACCTCGTGCTGAGCGAGTTGAACGTCAAGGAGCTCGAGTTCGTTTCGGAGGAGGCGGAGCTCGTCTCCTACGACGTAAAGCCGAACTACCGCTCGCTCGGTCCGCGGTTCGGCAAGCTGATGCCGAAGGCCGCCGCCGCGGTCGAGTCGCTTGACCCGTCCTCGGTCGCCGACGCGATCACGGGGGGGCGCAGGATCGGCATCAACGTCGACGGCGCCGACCACGAGGTCCAACCCGAGGACGTCAGCCTCGTGATGAAGCCGCTGGACGGCTATCGCGTGGAGGCGGAGGCGGGGCGCGCCGTCGCGCTCTCGCTGGAGCTCGACGACGAGCTGCTCCGCGAGGGCCTCGCGCGCGAGATCGTGCACGCGGTACAAAACGCTCGCCGCGACGCCGGCCTCGAGGTGACGGACCGGATCGAGCTCGTCCTCGGCGGGGACCGCGAGCTGCTGGACGCCGCCCGGGCACACGAGGCCTACGTCGCGGGCGAGACGCTCGCCACCGCGGTGAGCTACGGCGGAGACGGCTCACGGCCGACCACGCGGATCGAGGGCCGCGATCTGCGTATCTCACTCGAGCCGACGCGATAGCCGGCGGCACTCCGCCGGCCCGGCTAGCCGGTGCTGAAGCGTTTGGACCCGGTCGGAGCCGGGATCGAAACGCTCTCCAGGCAACGTGAGCCGGCGCATGGCTCAAGGCGCGCGAGTACCGCTGCGAGCTTGCGACGGGCGGGCCGGTAGGCATCCGCATTGACCCGGTTGATGAGTTCGTACGGATCGCGCTCCGTGTCGTAGAGCTCCCTTCCGACGACGGGGCCCGCTCCCAGCGGCGTGGCGGCGGCGGCGGCCGAGGAGGACCTGACCGCGCGGTGCCACTCCACGTAGAGGTAGTGCGAGGTGCGAACCCCGTCGTACGAGAGCGACTCGAACGCGCCGGACGGCCCGCGCGGGGCGGCGTCGTCGCGCCCCTCGATCAGGACCGCACGATCGGCATCGCGCTCGCCGGTCGTGAGCGGCAGGAGGGATTGCCCATCGACCGGTCGCCGCTCGCTCGACGGCTCGCTCGCGCCGACGGCATCGAGGATCGTCGGTGCCAGGTCGACGTTCGCCACCGGCGTCGAGACCGAGTCGCCACCCGGGATCCCGGGCCCGCGCATCAGGAGCGGGACCCGGATCGCCTCCTCATAGGGAAGATTCTTGCCGGCGGCCTCGCGGTGTTGCCCGAGAAGAAAGCCGTTGTCCGAGGTGAAGAGGACCAGGGTGCGGTCGAGCTCCCCGGTTCGGCGCAGGGCGGCGACGAGCGTCGCCACGCTCCGGTCGACGGCGAGCAGCGAGGCGAGGCGGCAGCCGTAGTCGGTGCGGATCTCCCGAAGGTCGCCGTGGTCGAGGCGCGGCCGTCGCAGGAACGGCGGCTTGTCGCGAACGTCCGCCTCGTCGAACGAGGGCGATCGAGGCAGCGGCGCACGGTCGAAGGCGGAGGCGTCGGCGGGCGCCGGCACCGCGGTCTGTCCGGCGGCCTTCCCCGGCTCGGGAACGCCACCGCAGCGCTTGCTCGCTGCGTCGTCGCGACCGAATCCGAAGTGGGGCGCGGTGTAGGAAACCCAGACGAAGAATCGGTGGTGACGGCGCGCGCTGCGTTCGACGAGGCGCTTCGCGAGCCTCGTCAGGACCGTGGTGTTGTAATCGCTCGCATCCGAGCCAAAGCTCCGGATGCCGCCGCTCGTCCAGTTGAGCGAATAGTCGTAGTAATGCGCGATCGTGGACTCGGTAGTCGTCCACCAGTGGGTCCACCCCGGTGGTACCCCCGGCGGGGGGAACTCCGGCCACTTGCCCACCACCGCAGTGTCGAGCCCCGCTGATCTGAGCCACACCGGCAGCGTGCGCCCCGGGTCCCGGAGGTTGAGGTACCCGCCGCCGTCCGTGTCGGGAAAGTTCCCCTGCACCCCGGTGTTGTGTGCGTACTGCCCGGTGAGAAACGTGGTCCGGGACGGGCAGCAGAGCGGATAGGAGGTGTAGAGGTGCGTGAAGGCCGTTCCCTTGGACTCGAGCAGGCGGCGCGTCCTCGGCATGACGCGCAGATCCGCGTTCGTCTGATCGTCCGTCATCAGGACGAGGACATTCGCCGCGCGTGAACCAGGTTGCGGCTGTGGGCCCGTCCCGGATCCGCATCCGATGGCGAGCGCCGCCACCACGATCGCCACGATGGGCCCCGTGGCGAGCGTTCGCGATCGGGATATCTTCTTCCGTTCCATGAGCCGCCGCTGGCTCTATGCGCTGGTCGCGATCACCGCGGCCGGGGCGATAGTCCGATTCGCCACCTTAGGGGTCCAGAGCTACGACCACGACGAGGTCGTGACCGCGGCAGGGGTCCTGCACCCCACCCTGTTCTCGACCCTCAGCGAGGTCGCACACAGTGAGCGCAGCCCACCGCTCTACTACGTCCTCGCGTGGCTCTGGTCACGGCCCTTCGGGACGGGGGAGGTCGGCCTGCGCTCGCTCTCCGCGCTCTTCGGAACGCTGACCATTCCGCTGACGTACCTGGCCGCCGCCGCCCTCACCCGCCGCAGCGGCGCGGCCCTGATCGCCGCCGCGCTGGTCGCACTGAACCCCTACCTGGTCTGGTACTCGCAGGAGGCGCGCTCCTACGCGCTGATGGTCCTCTTCGCGACTGCCGCGCTCTACTACTTCGCGCGGTCCCTCAACGACTCGAGCGCTCGCTCGCTGAGCCTGTGGGCGTTGGCGTCGGCGCTCGCCGTCTGCTCGCATTACTTCGCCGCCTTCCTCATCGCCCCGGAGGCGATCTGGCTCCTCGCCCGTCGGAGCGGGCGCCGCCGGGCGGCCGTCGCCGTGGGCGCCGTCGTCGCGGCCGGCCTCGCGCTCATTCCGCTGGCGGTGGCGCAGGAGGGCACCGGCCGGCGCAACGGCTTCGCCGACACCCCGCTTGTCTCCCGGGTGGGGGAGCTGTGCCTGAACTTCGTGGCGGGTGAGGAGCCGTCGCCATTCGCCGGCAGTCACGTGGTGGATGCCCTCCAGCTGGGCGCCCTGCTGGGCGGCGCGCTTTTCGCCGGCCTTGCGATCGGCCTGGTGGTCCGGCGAGGCGGGCAACGCGACCGATATGCAGCGGTGGTCGCGGGCGCGGTCGGCGGCGGCGCGGTCGCACTGCCGCTGCTCCTGGCCGTCGTGGGAATCGACTTCATCGACCCGCGGAACCTGATCGGCGCCCTGGTTCCGCTCCTGATCCTGCTCGCGGTCGGGTTCGGTAATCCGCGGAGCGGATTCCTCGGGATCGGCGGCGCCGGGGCCCTGTGCGCGCTGTTCGCTGTCGTCACCGCGGCGATCAATGTCAGCGCCCAGATGCAGCGCCCGGACTGGCGGGGGGCGGCGGAGGCGATCGAGGCGTCCGCGCCGGGCGCCCGAGCCTACGTCGTCCCGCGCAACGGCGACCAGCCGATCTCGTACTACCTCGGGGTCGACAGGCTCAGCGAGGGTGGGCCGAGCCACCTGCGGACAACCGTGATCCCGGTCCTCAGCACTAACTACCAGGTGCAGCGCCCCCGGGGGCCGTTTCGCCTGACCGATCAGCAGAGACTCGCCCCGACCTTCATCCTCTGGCGCTATGCCGCGGATGGGCCACGACGCGTGAGGTTGCGTGACCTCGCGGACAATCAGGTGCTGAGCGAGCGCGCCGCCGTCCTGTTCCGCACGGGCCCGTGATCGCCGCGATCGTCTTCGATCTCGACGGGGTGCTGATCGACTCCGAAGCGGTGTGGGACTCGATTCGCGAGCAGGTGACGCGCGAGCGCGGGGGGCGCTGGCACGAGCGCGCCCAGCAGGAGATGATGGGCATGAGCTCGCTCGAATGGTCTCGCTACATGTACGAGAGCCTCGGGGTTCGGATGGCGCCGGAAGAGATCTCCGCGCTCGTCGTCGAGCGCATCGCCGAGCGCTACCGGCAAGACCTGCCGCTGCTTCCTGGCGCCGTTGAAACCGTGCGCAGGCTGGCCCAGCGCTGGCCGCTCGGGCTGGCGTCCTCCTCGAATCGGCCGGTCATCGACCTCGTGCTCGAGCTGACAGGCCTCGGGCGGTGCTTTCGGATCAGCGTGTCGTCGGAGGAGGTGCGCCGCGGCAAGCCGGCTCCGGACGTATACCTCGAGGCCGCGTGCAGGCTCGAGGTCGAGCCCACGAGATGCGCGGCGGTGGAGGACTCGACCAACGGCATCCGCGCGGCCAGGGCCGCGGGAATGCTCGTGGCGGTGGTTCCGCGGCCCGACTTCCCGCCGGC
>DATAOX010000133.1:0-1732 GCA_036265555.1 Solirubrobacterales bacterium | reverse complement strand
CGAGGTGGGCGTCGCGCTCGTGGGCGTGGATTACCTGTCGGTCGGCGGATACGCAACCGACAACGCCGAGACGCACAGAGCGCTGCTCGGCGCGGGGGCGTGGATCGTCGAGGGCCTCGACCTCTCGGACGTGGAGCCGGGCGACTACGAGCTGATCTGTCTGCCGATCAAGCTCGTGGGCAGCGACGGCGCCCCCGCCCGCGCGCTCCTGCGGCCGACTTAGGCGGGCGGCCGCACCCGCTGCACTACCGCGATTCCGCAGTTGTGGACGCTCGCTTTCGCTATGCGCAAGTCAACCTCCACCGGCGCCTCAGTTCGGTGCTGGCGACGTGGTTCCACGCGAGCGCGCGTAGGGCTCGAGGCCGTCGATCGCCCTCTCGATCGACCAGTTGTGGTTCCAGCGGAAGAGTGGGCGGAGTACCGGGGTCAGGTAGCGGAGCAGCGGGCGGTCAGCAATGACGCGCCAGTCGAAGCGGATGTGGACCATCCCGTCGCCCGGCGTGAGCGTCCAGATCCCCTTGCCCGTGAGGTCCCCGACCACCTCGACCTCGAACCCGCGGGGCCGCTCGAGCCGCACGATCTCCGAGCGCGTGTTCAGGTGGTACGGCAGCCGCCCCTTGAACTCCTGTTGCGACACACAGCCGACCTGGGGCGGGCAACCGGCCTCGACGTTGAGATAGACCGGCCGCCACCACAGCGGATATGTGCGCGCATCGGCGAGCGCGTCGAACACCGCCTCCTGCGGCGCCTCGACGTCCCACTCGTCGATGAAGACGTACTCGTCGGCCACTGCTGCTGACTGTCCTACGCCGAGCCTTTGGAATCGGATCATCGGCCCGGGTCGGGTCTACGCTATCCGGGACTCTGGGGAGTCGTCCAATCGGCAGGACCCTGGCCTTTGGAGCCAGTGATCCCGGTTCAAGTCCGGGCTCCCCAGCTTCGGGCGGGCTCTGCGCGCAAGAGAACCGATGGCGGTTTATTGACCGTATGCGTTCAAAAGCCGCCAATCACGCCCGCCCCGCGTGAATCCGCGCTCTACGATTCCGAAGGTGAGCGGCCCCACCGTGCTGATCATGGCCGCCGGCGAGGGGACCCGGATGCGTTCGTCGGTGCCGAAGATGCTGCATCCCATCTGCGGGCGCCCCATGGTCGCCTGGCCGGTCCTCGCCGCCCGCGACGCCGGTGCCGAGCGGGTGTGCGTCGTCGTCTCGCCCGACCGCAACCTCACGGACGCCCTCCCCCACGGAACCGAGACCGTGGTCCAGTCCCACTCCGATGGGACGGGTGGAGCGATCCGCGCCGCGCTCGGCGTGATCGCCGGTGCCGACACGGTGGTGGTGATCAACGGCGATCACCCGCTGGTCACGGCCGAGCATCTCGAGGAGGTCGCCCAGGTGCACACTGATGCCGGGGCTGCGGCAACCGTCGTGACCGTCGAACGTCCCGATCCCGAGGGGTTGGGCCGCATCGTCCGCGACGCGAACGGCGACCTGGATCGCATCGTGGAGACCAAGCACCCGGAGGGCATCGCGCCGGAGGTCCTCGCCATCCACGAGGTCAACACCAACACCTTCGCATTCAACGGCGCGGTGCTCGCGGACGCGATCAGCCGGATCGACAATGACAACGCCGCCGGCGAGTACTACATCGGCGACGCGCTCAACCTCCTCCGCGCCGAGGGCAAGCGCGTGATCGCCCACAAGGTGGCCGACCTCGCGGTGAACATCGGCGT
>DATAOX010000132.1:0-31152 GCA_036265555.1 Solirubrobacterales bacterium | reverse complement strand
ATTCTTCGGCGAGGGGTCGTTTCTGGTCATGGCGGGCGACGCGCTCACCGACATCGATCTCACGGCCCTTCGCACGGCCCACGAGCGCAACGGGGGGATGGCGACCCTCGCCGTGAAGCGGGTGGCGAACGTGAGCGAGTTCGGGGTTGTGATCGCCGACTCCGATGGTCGAGTCCAGGGCTTTCAGGAGAAGCCCGACCCCGCTGAGGCCTTATCGGACCTCGCGAGCTGCATGATCTACATGCTCGAGCCCGAGATCTTCGACTACTTCCCCGACGAGCAGGAGGTGGACTTCGCGCTCGAGGTGTTCCCGGCCCTTCTGGAGCACGACGTTGCGTTCCACGTCCACGTGATCGACGAGTACTGGAACGACGTCGGGTCGCTCCCCGAGTACCTGCAGGGCAACCTCGACGCGCTCGAGGGAGCGGTCAGCGTGAAGGGTGCCGGCACGCGCCTCGAGCCGGCCGGCGACGAGGAGGCCGTCGAGACCGGAGATCCCGGGGTCAGCGGGCCCGTGCTCGTGGGCGAGGGGTGCGAGGTCGATCCCTCCGCCCGTTTGGACGGCCCGCTCGTGATCGGGGATGGCTCCGTCGTCCGAGCGCACGCCAGGGTGAAGCAGTCGGTGCTCCTGCCGGGCTCGGAGGTTGCCGCGGGAGCGATGGTCGCCGGCGCCATCTACGGGCGGACCGGCGGCCTGGGCTGACCGGGGATGCGCGAGCCGCGCGTCGAACTCCTCTGGTGGGAGGGCTGCCCCAGCACGGATGAGGCGCTCGCGATCCTGCGCGAGGAGATGGCGGAGCTCGGGCTGGATCCCGGCGCGATCCACGCGCGGGAGGTGTCCACCGATGCGGAGGCGCGCCGGGAGGAGTTCGTCGGGTCGCCGACGATCCGCGTCGACGGCCGCGACGTCCAGCCGCTGTCCGACGAGCCGATCGGTCTCTCGTGCCGTGTCTACCGGACGACTGACGGTCGCGTCTCGCCGGTGCCCGATCGCCTCGAGGTGCGGCAGACTCTCACCGACGCGATGAAAGGAGGCAACGACTGATGGCACAGGCGTCCGCGACGAAGGTCGGCGATCTCGCGCCGCCCCTGGAGCTGCCGGACACGAGCGGAACCGTCCACGCCCTGCCGACGCGCGATGAGGCACCGGCGACCGTGGTGGTGTGGACATGCAATCACTGCCCGTACGCGCTGGGTTGGCACGATCGAATCGTTCAGGTGGCGCGCGACTACGAGGATCGCGGCGTTCGCTTTCTCGCCGTGAACTCGAACGACCAGGAACGGTACCCGCGTGACTCGCTCAAGGCGATGCGCGAGCGGGTTGAATCCGAGGACTGGCCGTTCCCGTATCTCCACGACGAAAGCCAGGAGGCGGCGCGGGCGTGGGCCGCGCAGGTGACTCCGCACCTGTACGTGCTCGACTCCGAGCTGCGGATCCGTTACGAGGGTGCGCCGGACCCGGACCACATGGATCCCGGCCAGGATGCCGTCTGGCTGCGCGAGGCGCTGGACGCGGTACTGGTGGGCACCGCTCCGGCGCGGGCCGCGACCGACCCCGTCGGCTGCTCGATCAAGTGGAAGTGACGTGACTGGGCGCAGGCGCCTCGTCCGGGCGCCGGCGTCCTCGGCGAACCTCGGCCCCGGCTTCGACGTCCTGGCGGCTGCGCTCGACATCCACCTCGAGCTCGAGGTCACCGAGACGGGCGAGTTCGAGGTCGACGCCGGCGGCGCCGGGTTGCCGGCCGACCGCGCGAATCTGTGCGTCCGCGCGTTCGAGCGCCTGCATCCGGCCGACGGCCTTCGGTTCGAGGTCCGCAGCGAGATCCCGGTCGGGCGTGGGCTCGGATCCAGCGCCGCGGCGATCGTCGCGGGACTCCTGGCTGCCGACCACCTGTACGAGCTGGGCCTCGACCCACCGGACGTGTACCGGCGCGCTGTGGAGCTCGAGGGGCACCCCGACAACGTGGCGGCGGCGCTCTTCGGGGGCTTCGCCGTTTCGCCGCCCGACGTCGGCGGCGACCCGGCATCCGGTCCGTCCATCCCGGTGCGCCTCGAGCCGCCGCAGGGGGTGGAGGGCGTGCTGGCGATCCCCGCTGACGAGGTGGCGACCGGGGAGGCGCGGGCCGCCCTGCCCGCGGACGTGCCGATGGAGGATGCGGTCGCGAACATCGCGGCGGCATCGCATCTGGTGCTGGGCATCGAGCGCTCCGACCTCACCTTGATCTCACGCGGCCTCGCCGACCGCCTCCACCAGCCTCGCCGGACCGACCTCTACCCGCGCTCGATGGATCTGCTGTCGATGGCCGGCGAGATCGGCGCGATCGGCGCGACGGTGTCGGGCGCGGGTCCCGCGGTTCTGTTCTGGTGCTTCTGGCAGGACACCGGCAAGGTCGTGGACGCGCTGACCGATCGGGCCGGCGAGGGCGTGGAGCTTCGCCGCGCGCGCTTCACCCCGCTGGGCGCCGACGTCCCGGAGCTCTAGCGTGGCGCGGGAGGACGTCGAGGTCGTGCTCGACCAGTTCGCGGCCGTCAACGAGCGGAATTTCGAGCGGGCGATGAGCCTCTACGCGGAGGACGTCGAGCTCGTCGTCGACCCGCGCGCATTCCTCGAAGGCGGCACCTTCAAGGGCCGCGACGCGGTGGGCGAGTGGTTCGGGAACTGGTTCCGGACCTTCGAGCCCGGCTACCGGTTCGACATCGAGGAGGCGCGGGACCTCGGTGACGCCATCCTGCTGGTCGCGAGCCACCAGGGCCGCGGTCGAACCAGCGGCGCCGAGGTCAAGGGTCAGACGAGCTACCTCTATCGCGTCCGTGACGGCCGGATCGCACGCGCGGAGATCCACGCGAGCCGCGACGATGCCCTCGGGGCATCGGGCCGGCGGGAGTAGCCACGCCCTACAGCAGGCCGAGCTGCCGCAGGATCGACACCGAGTCCGAGTAGACGTCCTTTCGCTTCACGAGCCCGTCCTCGAACGGGATCACGTCGAGGCCGTCCCAGCTGACCTTCTTTCCGGTCGGCTCGGCGACCAGGTCGCCGCGGCGCATCTCGCTGGCGTGCGTCGCCGCGGCGGTCCACTCCTGCACGACGAGCCCGTCTCGTACATACAGGCGGCGGGTCGAGAACGTGATGTCGGGCCACGTTTCGAAGATCCGGCCGATGTGCTCGCGGACCGAGTCGCCCACCGCGCGCTCGCCGGCCGTGTGGTTCTCGAAGACCATGTCCGGCGCGTGCATCGATGTGAGCGCGTCGAGGTCATGGGCGTTCCACGCATCGTTGTACGCACCGATGATGCGCTCGAGCGACCTTGGATCGTCGCTGGGGCTCATGCCCGCGAGTATGCACCAGCCGGGACCACCTCGGCGCTCAGCTCGTCCAGCGGCTCCAGGAGATCCTGCTTGCCGAGCCGACGCAGAATCTCGCTGGCGAGCGAAAGGTAATCCTGCCCCCGGTCCGGCCGGTACTCGAGGATCGGGATCGCTCGCTCGGCCGATTCCGCGTACGCGATCGACTGACGGATAACCGTCCGAAACAGCTTGTCCCCGAAGCGCTCCCGAAGCGCGTCGAGCGTCTGCCGCGCGTGGCGCGTGCGCATGTTCGCGATGTTGAGGCAGACGCCGAGGAGCTCCAGCTGGGGGTTCAGGCTTTCACGGGCTAGGTCGACCACCTGGACGGCCTGTTCCATCCCCTGCAGAGAGAAGTATTGCGCCTCGGTCGAGAGGATCGCGTGGGTCGCGGCGACGAGGGAGTTGACCGTGAGAAGCCCGAGCGTCGGCGGGCAGTCGATCAGGATCAGCTCCCTGCTCCGCTTCAGGTCCATGAGGGCCTGGCGAAGCGTGACCTCGCGTCCGATCTTGCCCGAGAGGGACAGCTCGGCCTCGGCGAGCTGGAGGTTCGCCGGGATCACGCGGCCGTGGATCGCATCGACGGCCCGGGACTGGCCCATGAGCACGTCCCCGAGCGTGGGGCGCGCGCTCGGGTCGGTGTCGAAGTAGTCGGAGAGGTTTCCCTGGGGATCGGCGTCGACCGCGAGCACGTCGACTCCGAGGCGCTCGAACACTTCCGAGAGCGACCGGACCATCGTCGTCTTCCCGGTGCCGCCCTTCTGCGAGAGGACCGCGATCGTCGCCGACATAGCCGGACTATATGCGCCGCGGGGCAACGCACCCCTCGCCTGGGTGGGCGTCGGGCGCCGATCGCGGCCTTATACTTTCCCGGCCCGTCTGTCCCTGTCGCGCGCCCGCTCGAAGAAGGCGCGGAACCCGGGAGGTTTCGGTTGCACAGCTCATCCACCGGTTCGGCGTCGCCGCCTGAAGGTAAGCGGCGCTTCTCCCCAGAGAGGCCGTATCGCCCCCGCGTGTCGCCGCCGAGCGTCGAGGATCGCGACGCCTGCGCGATCTACGCGTCGGTGCGAAAGGACGCCACGCCCGAGCGGGCGCCTGTGGAGCTGGCCCTGGCGAGCCTCCAGAAAATGCTTCACCGCGCCGGGAACGTGGACGGCGAGGGCGACGGTTGCGGAATCCTGGTCGACATCCCGCGCAAGCTGTGGTCGGAGCAGGTGCGTACGGGAGGCCATAACCCGGCCCTGGCCCTCGATGACGCCTTCGCGGTCGCGCACGTGTTCTTCGAGCGCTCCCAGGACGCCGACGAGGTGCTTCACGATGCCCGTGAGATCCTGGGCCGCGGTGGCTTCCGCATCCTCGCGGAGCGCCTCGGGAACGTCGACTCCCATGCCCTGGGCGCAACGGCCCGCGAGGAGGAGCCGCACTTCTGGCAGGTCGGCGGGCTGCTGCCGGATGTCAAGCGCCGCCACCGGATCTGCTTCGGCCTCATGCTCGCACTGGAGCAGGAGCTCCGCTGCCACGTGGCCTCGTTCTCCGCGTCCAGCTGCGTCTACAAGGTCATGGGGGCGCCCGAGGTCCTGGGCGCGTACTACCCCGACCTACGCGACGACCGGTTCGAGACGATCGGCTGCTTCGGCCACAACCGGTACTCGACGAACACCTGGCCGTCGTTCAAGCGCGTGCAGCCGTTCACGGTCCTCGGCCACAACGGCGAGATCAACACGATCGAGCAGCTCCGCCAGGAGGCCCGCATGCTGGGCATCCAGATCGCTCCCGGCAACTCGGACTCCCAGGACCTCAACCGCGTCGTCGATCATCTGATCCGCGTCGAGGGCCTGTCGCTCGGCGAGGCCATGGAGGCCGTGGTCCCGCCGATCGTCGACGAGATCCGGGCCCTACCGGCGGACCTGCAGCCGTTCTACATGTATCTGCGCGAGACGTTCGGCCCGTTCGCTCAGGGCCCCGTCGCGTTGATCGCACGCCACGACGACGAGTGCGTCTTCTCCGCGGACGCTCTCGGCCTGCGCCCGCTGTGGAAGCTCGAGACGCGTGACGACTTCATCTTCAGCTCCGAGCCCGGCGTCGTCGGCTGCGAGGAGATGGTTTCCGAGCCCAAGCCGCTCGCTCCGGGCGAGAAGTACATGATCACGATCGACCCGGAGCGGCGCGCCTCCGAGCTCCACGAGCACTGGCGGATGCAGCGCGCGGTAGCCGAGCGATGGCTCCGGCGCACGGGCACGGCGGAGGCTGCCGGGTACGACCGCGCCCTGGAGACCGGAGGGCCGCTCGAGGGCACGGAGATCCCCGGATACACGGCCGCCGGGCCGTCGGAGCCGGTGAAGGTCGAGAACCGCGTTCTGGCGGGCTTCGGGTGGCAGCGCGACGACGTGAAGCTCTGCCAGCAGATGGCGTCGAACGGGGCGGAGCCGATCGGCTCCCTCGGCTACGACGGGCCCCTCGCCGCGCTCTCGCCGGAGCGTCAGAACCTGGCCGACTACTTCAAGGAGACCGTCGCCGTCGTCACCAACCCCGCGATCGACCGCGAGCGCGAGATCGAGCACTTCTCGACTCGCGCGGTCTTCGGCCGTCGGCCGTCGATTGGATCGCCCGGCACCGACACGCGGATGCTGGAGACCTCGTTCCCGGTGATCCTGGGCGGCCACCACGGCCTGGCACCGCTCGGCGATTCCACCTACCGCCGGATCGCCCGCGACCACAGGACGTACCTGCTCGAGGACCTCTGGGAGGAATTCCGCGACCGCACCGCCGCAATCGACATCGCCCTCCTCGAGGCCGAGACGAACCATGGCGCGATCGAGCGCATCAAGCAGGAAGCGGTCAAGTGCGTGCGCCAGGGCGCCGAGCTCCTCGTGCTCACGGACCGCACCGTGTACGACGGCGAGCGCCGCTACCTGGACCCGCATCTGGCCACCTCCGCCGTGGACCAGGCGCTGAAGCAGCTGAGCGTCGGCGAGACCGGCGAGGAGAACCTGCGCCGGCGCTGCTCGATCGTGCTGCGCTCGGCGGCGATCCGAAACGTCCACGATGTCGTCATGGCGCTCGGCCTCGGGGCGAACGGCGTCTGTCCCTACGTGATGGTCGAGGTGATCTGCGTCGAGGACTACTACCAGGACGTCTCGAACCTGTGCGCGGCGCTTCGGAAGGGGATCGAGAAGGTGATCTCGACGATCGGGATCCACGAGGTCCGCGGCTACGCGCGCCAGTTCTCGTCGATCGGGGTGAAGCCCGAGCTCGCCGAGATCTTCCAATGCGAGACCTACTGCGCGTCGGATCGGGGCGGCGTGGGATTCGCCGTCCTCGACGAGGAGACCGACCGCCGCTTCAAGGTCCTCACCGGCGACGCGGAGGCGAAGCCGGTCAAGTCGTTCCGGTTCTATCCGAAGGTCTACAAGGCCGCGATCGCCGCCGCGAACGGCACCTCCGACTACGCCGAGTACTCGCAGAAGGTCCGCGCCCTGGAGGCCGACAGCCCGATCTCGATGCGCCACATCATGGGGCTTCGCTCCGACCGCGAGCCCGTCGACCCGGAGTCGGTCGACGCCTCGGTCGGCCACCACGACTACCCGATCGTCATCTCCTCGATGAGCTTCGGCTCCCAGTCCGAGCCCGCGTTCCGCGCCTACGCGGAGGCCGCAAAGGCGATCAACATCCTGTGCATCAACGGCGAGGGCGGCGAGATCCGCGACATGTACGGCCGCTACCGCAAGTGGCGGGGTCAGCAGGTCGCCTCCGGCCGTTTCGGGGTCTCGGCCGAGATGCTCAACTCCTCTTACGTCGCCGAGATCAAGATCGGGCAGGGGGCCAAGCCCGGCGAGGGCGGCCACCTGCCCGGCAAGAAGGTCTCCGAGAAGGTCGCCGCGGCTCGCAACGCGTCGCCGGGGACCGATCTGATCTCACCGTCGAACAACCACGACCTGTACTCGATCGAGGACCTCGCGGAGCTCATCGACGAGCTGAAGACGGTGAACCCCGACCTGCGCGTGTCGGTGAAGGTGCCGGTGGTCCCGAACGTGGGCACGATCGGCCTCGGGATCGCCAAGGCGGGAGCCGACATCATCACCCTGTCGGGATTCGAGGGGGGCACCGGCGCCGCGCGCCAGCACGCCCTTCGCCACGTCGGGCTGCCGTCGGACATCGGCACCCGCGCCGTGCACCGCGCGCTGATGGAGGCGGGAATCCGGAACCGCGTGGAGATCTGGGCCGACGGCGGCTACCGCCATGCATACGACATCGTGAAGCTCCACTGCATGGGCGCCAACCGGGTCGCGTTCGGCACGCTCGCGATGGTCTCCCTCGGCTGCACCATCTGCCGCGGCTGCCAGCTCGACACCTGCCACGTGGGCATCGCGACGCAGATCGAGACGGTGGAGCAGGCGCAGGAGCACGGGCTCAAGAAGTTCACGCCGCAGCACGTGGACCCCGCAGCCGAGAGCTGTGCCCGCTTCTTCGCCTCGATGGGCGAGGAGGTCAAGCGCGTCGTCGGCTCGCTCGGGTATGAGCGCGCTCAGGAGCTGGTGGGCCGCTACGACCTGCTGGAGCAGATCTCCCACGCCAGGGAGCTCGACCTCGCCGAGCTGATCACGCCGCTTGAGCAGTTCCTCGATCTGGAGCCGATCGACATGCCGGTGGCGGAGGAGGAGCTCGTGGCCGCGGAGGCTCGCGCCGAGGCCGGGCTGGTCCGCGCGCGGCCGATCCGGATGCGGCCGAAGGAGCTCTCGACCCGGCTCGCGGGCCTCGCGGGGACGGTGTTCACCGAGGGGCCGGTGAGCGAGGACGTTTCACGGGCCCTCGACGCCCATGACCGCGTGCTCGGCACCGAGCTCGCCGGCGCGATCTCGCGCGCCCGGATCTACGAGGCGGCGCCCGCCGGGGACCCGGCGGACATCCTGGCGGAGCTCGACTTCAACGGGGGCTCGGTCGCGGGCCAGGGCCTCGGCGCGTTCAACGCCTGGGGCCTGGTCATCAGGGTCGAGGGCGGCGCGCAGGACGGCGTCGCGAAGACGATGCTGGGCGGCACGGTCTCCGTGCTGAAGGGCAGGAACGCCGAGGGCCGTCGCGTGAATGGCTCGGTCGGCAAGTCGTTCGCCTACGGCGCGCAGCGGGGTCGGCTGTTCGTGCAGGGGTCGGCGGACTCCCGATTCTGCATCCGGCTGTCCGGGGCCGACGTCGTGCTGGGCGGCGAGCCCGAGGAGCCGCTGGACGATTCCCGCGGCTGCATCGTGGATCGCGCGAACGCCAAGGGCTTCGCGTTCGAGTACATGACGTCGGGCCGCGCCGTCGTCCTCGGCGACATCGGCCCGTGGGCCTGCTCGGGCATGACCGGCGGTCGCGTCTACGCCCGCGTGAACCCCGAGTGGAACGTCGACGCCGACGCGATCCGGCGGCGCCTGGGCGAGGGCGCCAAGGTCGAGCTCAAGGACCTGGACGGCGAGGGCCTCCTGGACATCGACGATCTCCTCGGCCACTACGCCGACGAGCTCCGAGCGACCGACCAGGACGATGAGGCCGACCGCATCCTGAGACTCGCGGCTGCGGCGCCGGGGAACTTCCTGATGATCGTGCCGCACAGGGTCCAGGCGGACCCGAACATCTCCACCGAGTAGCTCCGGTTCTCCGGAGGCGCATCGTGTATTCCACCCCTTTTCGGGTAGGGGGGTGCGCAACGCGACCGCCTACGCAAAGCGACGCGGGGGAGAGAGGGTATGGAGGCAACAACGGAGGCACCGAGGAGGGGCGCGCCGAGTGGCCACAGCCCCGAGGACGAGTCGAGCGGCCTGCACCGTCACATGGGCCCGGTCGCCCTCCTGTTCACCGGCGTGGGATCGATCATCGGTTCCGGCTGGCTGTTCGGCGCCCTGAACGCCTCGATCCTCGCGGGCCCCGCGGCGATCGTGTCGTGGGTGATCGGCGGGGTGATGATCATGTTGATCGGGCTCACCTACGCGGAGCTTGGCACGATGTTCCCGGTCTCCGGCGGAGTCGTGAGGTATCCGAACTACGCGTTCGGCGCGTTCGCGAGCTTCTTGATCGGATGGATCACGTGGCTTGCCGTCGCGAGCGTGGCGCCCGTGGAGGTCATGGCCGCGCTCCAGTACGCGTCGAACAACATCGGCGGCCTCACGCACATTCCGGCCGGAAGCGGTGGCAACCCGGTCCTGACCTTCCCGCTCGGCTACATCCTGGCGGTGGTGCTCCTCGGGATCTTCTGCTGGATCAACCTGATCGGGATCCGGGCGTTCGCGCGTCTCAACACCCCGATCGTGTGGTGGAAGCTCGGCGTGATCGCCCTCGTGATCGTCGCGTTCCTCGTCACCGTGTTCCACAGCGCCAACTTCAGCGATGTCGGCGGCTTCACTCCGTACGGCTGGCACGGCGTCTTCGAGTCGATCGCGACGGCGGGCATCATCTTCTCCTTCCTCGGGTTTCGCCAGGGAGTGGAGCTCGCGGGCGAGACCGACAACCCCAAACGAAACGTCCCGCTGGCGGTCATCGGCTCGATTCTGATAGCGGGGGCCCTTTACGTGGCCCTCCAGGTCGCGTTCCTTGGAGCCGTTTCGCCGGGCGACCTCTCAAAGGGCTGGGAGAACCTCACGTTCGCCAACGACTTCGGGCCGCTCGCGGGGATCGCTCAGATCATCGGGCTCTCCTGGCTGGCGTCGATCCTGTACGTCGACGCCGTGGTTTCGCCCGCCGACACAGGCCTCATCTACACGACGGTCACAGCGCGGATCTCCTACGCGATGTCCCGAAACCGCGACGCCCCCGAGGCGCTCGAGAAGACGAGCGACAGGGGAGCGCCGTGGGTGGGAGTGCTGCTGGCGTTCGTGGCCGGGTTGATCTTCTTCCTTCCATTCCCCGGCTGGCAGAAGCTCGTCACCTTCATCACGTCGGCCACGGTGCTGTCATTCGGCACGGGACCGCTCGTCTGGGCGGCGTTGCGGAAACAGCTCCCCGATCACGAGCGGCCGTTCCGGCTTCCGGGCGGCCACGTGATTCCGGTGCTGGCCTTCTTCTCGTCGAACGTGATCGTCTACTGGGCCGGCTGGAACACGAACTGGAAGCTCTTCGTCGCGATCCTGCTCGGGCTCGTGCTGCTGGCGGCATACCGGCGCTTCTCGTCGAGGCCGCACCAGAACATGGACTGGCGCGCGGGCGCCTGGGTGGTCCCGTGGCTCGGTGGCCTCGCCCTGATCTCTTTCCTGGGCTCCTACGGCAAGGGCTCTCAGGACGTCTTCGGTCTGGGCACGGGCATCCTCGTGATCGCGGTGTTCAGCGCGATCATCTACGTGATGGCCTACCGCATGCGGCTGCCGAGCGAGCGCACGAAGGAGCTCTCTCAGGCCGCCGCCTGACGCGCGCTCGCGCCGCCGGCGGAGGAGCGCCCATAATCCGGCCGGAGCTTGGCGCGCTTGGAGCGAGACATCCTGATCCGTGCGTCTCCGCAACGGGTGTGGAGCGTGCTTGTCGACCCCGGCAGGTCGCCGGATTGGGAGGCGGGTCTGGTCGCGGTCGAGGACGTCCGCGGGCGGCTCGACGAGCCCGCCGCCTCCTGCACTCACGTCATGAACTTTCGCGGCCGGAAGCTCCACGGCGAGGCCGAGGTCACGGAGGCGTTCGCGCCCCACACCCGCGCGATGCGCGTTCAGCCGCCGCTCACGCTCACCGCGGTGCGGCGGGAGCGTCTCGTCGCCACCGAGGCCGGGACCCAGCTCACGATCGAGTTGAACTACGAGACCCGTGGCGGGCCGCTCGGGGCCCTGCTCAACGTGGCGTTCACCCGCCCCCGGCTTGCCATGGTTCTCGCGCAAAGCGCGCGGAACCTGAAGC
The DNA here is from genome assembly GCA_036265555.1 of Solirubrobacterales bacterium. Taxonomy (GTDB): domain Bacteria; phylum Actinomycetota; class Thermoleophilia; order Solirubrobacterales; family 70-9; genus AC-56. The sequence goes on along the minus strand of DATAOX010000132.1, from coordinate 19,962 downwards.
GCCTCGTCGAATCCGAGCTCTAACCTCATAGACCATGAGGGAAGCCATCGGACCGCCGCTTCGAGCAGCGGCGCTCACGGCGCTCATCATCGGGCTGGTCGTCCTGCTGGTTAACCCGCCGTCCCTCGGCGGGCTGGACGATCTCATGGTGCTGGTCGTCGGCGCGCTCGCGATCATCCTCGTCACCGCGTGGCTGACGATCGCCCTGATCGGCAAGGAGATGCCCGAGCCGGACTTCCAGCGGCTCGTGCGACGCAGCGAGACCCTGGCGGCGCTGCCACCGGCGGACCGGCCGCCGAGCGAGTTCGACGAGCTCGTGATGCAGGCGCTCGATGACCTGCCGGAGGAGTTTCAGCGGCTCCTCGACCACACGCCCGTGATCGTGTCCGACCGCGGTGAGGAGCATCACGCCTACGGCCATTACATCGGGGGGACCGTCGCCCGCGACGGCTATCCGGACCGAATCATCATCTACCAGGACACGCTCGAGCGTGATTTCGGCCATCATCCCGACCTGCTTCGCGCCCAGGTGCAGCGGACGGTGAGGCACGAGCTGGCGCATCACCTCGGCTGGAACGAGCCCGGGGTGCGCGGCCTGGGCCTCTGATCGCTCTCGGAGGTCCTCTTCTGGAACGATCCGCGCGATGACGCGCCCGAGCATCGACCTCGCGGAGATCCTCGCCCGGCGGTCGGGCAGGGCGCTGGATCTCCACTCGCGCTACCTGAACCGCCAGATGGTCCGCGTGCTCCGCACGATCGGGTTCGACCGCGACTGGGTGGCGGGCGAGGGGGCGCACCTCGTCGACGCGAACGGCGATCGATATCTCGACCTCCTCTCGGGCTATGGGGTATTCGCCCTCGGGCGAAACCCACCCGCCGTCCGGCAGCAGCTCGAGCGCGTGCTCGCCGCCGGGACCGCGAGCCTGCCGCAGCTCGGGGTCACCGTGCTTCCGGGGGTCCTCGCCGAGGAGCTCCTGCGCCGAGCGCCGGCCTCGGTCGGCACCGTCCTGCTCACGAACTCCGGGGCCGAGTCCGTAGAGGGTGCGATCAAGATGGCTCGCGCGGCAACCGGCCGGCCGCGCATCCTCTACTGCGACCATGGCTTCCACGGCCTCACGATGGGTGCGCTCTCCGTCAACGGGAACCCGGAGTTCCGCGAGCGGTACGGGCCGTTCCTCCCCGGATGCGACCCGGTTCGCTTCGGGGACCTCGACGCCCTTCGGCGCGAGCTCGCAGGCGAGGACGTCGCCGCCTTCCTCGTGGAACCGGTCCAGGGAAAGGGCGTCGTGCTCCCGCCGCCGGGATACCTTCCCGAGGCCCGGGAGCTCTGCCGACGCCACGGGACGCTCCTCTGCGTGGACGAGGTGCAGACCGGACTGGGGCGCACCGGGCGCTTCCTGGCGCTGGAGCACTGGGGGCTCGAGCCCGACATGATTCTCGTCTCGAAGGCACTCTCCGGTGGCTACGTCCCGGTGGGGGCCATCCTCTCCTCTCGCGAGGTCTTCGACCGGGTCTTCGACTCCATGGAGCGCTCCGTCGCCCACGGCTCGACGTTCGGCCAAAACGACCTCGCAGCCGCGGCGGCCCTGGCCACGCTGTCCGAGATCGACGACGCGAGCCTGGTCGAGCGCGCACGGACGTTGGGCGACCGGTTGCTGGAGCTCACGCGCCCGCTCGCGGAGCGCTACGAGGTGGTCGCCGACGTTCGCGGGCTCGGCCTCATGTGGGCGATCGAGCTCGGACCGCCCACCGGTGGCGCCGCGCGGCGAATCTGGGACTCCGTCGAGCGTCGCCAGCCGGGGCTTCCGGCGCAGCTCCTCGTCGTGCCGCTGTTCCGCGAGCACCGCATCCTCACCCAGGTCGCCGGCCACCACATGAACGTCGTCAAGGCGCTGCCCCCCCTGGTGATCGACGAGGCGGACATCGAGCGCTTCGCGAGGGCGCTCGAGGAGGTGATCGGCCGCTTCGAGTCCCTCGGTCGCTCGATGGCGCGCCTCACCCTTGGGATGGCCTGGCGCGGGCTGCGCCGCAGGCCCACGATGGCTGGAGCCGCCCCGCCGCCGGAGCCCGGCTAGTCCCGCCTACTGGCTCAACGCGGCCCGCAGCGACTGCTTGAACGACTTGGTGGTCTCGAGGACGGCCGTGGGCTCATACCCGCAATGGGCCATGCAGTTGTCGCAGCGGGGATCACGGCCGCGGCCGTACTTCTCCCAGTCCGTCGTCTCGACGAGCTCGTTGTAGGTCTTCGCGTAGCCATCCGCCATCAGGTAGCAGGGGCGCTGCCAGCCGAAGACCGAGTAGCTCGGGATTCCCCAGGCGGTGCACTCGAAGTCCACCTTGCCCTCGAGGAAGTCGAGGAAGAGCGGGGTGTGGTTGAGGCGCCACTTCTTGCGCTTGCCATCGGCGAACGCCTTGCTGAACAGCTCGTGTGTCTCCTTGACGCCCAGGAAGTGGTCCTGGTCGGGCGCCTTCTCGTACGCGTAGGCGGGCGAGATCATCATCTGGTCCACCTCGAGCTCGTCGTTGATGAAGTCGAGGACCTGGCGGACGGTGTCGGGGGAGTCGTGGGTGAAGAAGGTGGTATTCGTGGTCACGCGGAAGCCGCGCGCCTTGGCGGCCTTGATCGCCGACACCGCCTTGTCGAAGACGCCCTCGCGCTCCACTGACGCGTCGTGGCGTTCGCGCAGGCCATCGAGGTGGATTGCCCATGCGAAGTATGGGGAGGGCTCGAACAGGTCGAGCTTCTTCTCCATCAGGAGCGCGTTCGTGCACAGGTAGACGAACTTCTTGCGCGCGATCAGCTGGCCGGCGATCTCGTCGATCTCGGGATGGATGAGGGGCTCGCCGCCCGCGATCGAGACCATCGGCGCCCCGCTCTCCTCGATCGCCCCGATGGCCTGGTCGACCGGCATCCGGCGGCGCAGGACGTGGTCGGGATGCTGGATCTTGCCGCAGCCCGAGCAGGCGAGGTTGCACTGGTAGAGCGGCTCGAGCTCCACGAGGAGGGGGAACTTCTCCCGTCGCGCGAGGCGCTGACGGGCCAGGTAGGTCGCGGTCCTAACGCTTTGTCTCAGTGGGACGGCCATCGCCGATCATCCTTTCAGTTCCGCCGGCAAGCCGAAGCGGACATTCTCGCTGATCCCGTCGTTCTCCATCACCTCGAGGGGCCCGAAGGCCTCCAGGGAGGCTACGAGGTCCTGCACGACTCGCTCCGGCGCGGAGGCGCCGGCCGTCACGCCGATCGTCTGCACACCGCCCAGCCATGCGGGATCGACGTCCCCGATCCCATCCACCAGGTGAGCCGAGCAGCCGGCCCGCTCCGCCACCTCGACCAGGCGCATGGAGTTCGAGGAATTCGCCGAGCCGACGACGAGGATCGCGTCGCAGTCGCCCGCGAGCGCGCGGACGGCGTCCTGGCGGTTCTGGGTCGCGTAGCAGATGTCGTCGGTGCGCGGCCCCCTCAGGCCGGGAAACCGCTCGCTCAGCGTCGCGACGATCTCGCTGGTCTCGTCGACGGCGAGCGTGGTCTGTGTGAGGTAGGCGACCCGGGCGGGATCCTCCGCCTGCACCGTCTCGGCCTCGTGGACGTCCTCGACCAGCCGGATCGCGTCCGGCGCCTCCCCGAGAGTGCCCTCGATCTCGTCGTGGCCGGCGTGGCCGACGAGCATGATCGTGTAGCCGGCGCCGCTGAATCGCCGAGCCTCGGCGTGGACCTTGCTCACCAGCGGGCATGTGGCGTCGATGACGTCGAGCCCGCGCTCGCGGGCGGCCTGACGCACCGCGGGGGATACGCCGTGGGCCGAGAAGACCACCCGCGCGCCCTCGGGCACGTCCTCCACCTCGTCGACGAACACCGCGCCGCGCCGCTCCAGCTCGCGGACGACATGCGTGTTGTGCACGATCTGGCGGCGGACGTAGAGCGGCGAGCCATAGCGCTCGAGTGCCCGCTCCACCACCTGGATCGCCCGCTCCACGCCCGCGCAGGACGCGCGCGGCTTGGCGAGGACGACCCTGCGCTCGCCCGTGGCCTCGCTCCACTGACTCAGCGCCTCCCCGACACGCCTGAGCCCGCGATAGGCGCGCAGCGCCCCCACCGCCGTCGCCAGCGGGCGGTGAAGATCGCGCTCCGGCGTGTCGAGGATCGTCCGGACCACGGCCCAGGGGCGACCGGCGCATCCCCGCGCGAGCCATGCCGATTCCATGTCGACCGCCAGGGCGCCCGTTTCGGCGAGCCGCCGCCGCTGATCGCCGAACGCGACGCGCGGCGCCGAGACGATCGGCCCGGTATGCACGCGCAGCCCGGCGCGGCGAAGCATCGACGCCACGAGCTCGGCGGCCGCACACTCGACGGGCTCATCGGCCCCGCGCACTTCCGTGGCGACGACGACGTCACCGGGGACGAGGTCGGAGGACAGGGCGCCGGCGAATCCCGTCACGGCGACGACGTTGCCCGGCACGTGTCCGATGCGACCGGCGGACCCGCGCGCATGCCGGCGCCCCATGCCGGTACGGACGATCCGCGCGGCGGGCGCGCCTCGTCGCAGTGCGTGGGCCTCGAATCGAAGCGGCACGGCGAGAACGAGGCCCTCCCCGCGCCGCGGGCTCACGCGGCGACCTCCTCCGGCAGCCGGGCTCGATCGCCGACCCGCAGCGCCTCGCGCGCGGCGGCGAGCCCGCTGCGGACGGCACCCTCCATCGTGGCCGGCCATCCGGTCGCCGTCCACGCGCCCGCGAGCGACAGCCCCTCGATCCGAGTACGGGCGCCGGGCCGCAGTCGCCCGACGCCGGGCGCCGAGCGGAACGTGGCGTGGTGCTCCCGCACCACCTCGAAGCGCTCGACGCGAGCATCGCGCGACCGCGGAATGAGCTCCCAGAGGGCGGGCACGTAGCGGTCGTGGAGCTCGTCCCGGCTCATGCGCGCCTCCTCGTCGGCTCCCGACAGGGAGATGGCGAGGTGCTGGCCCTGTGTGCCGCCGCTCTCGCGCGTGCGATCGAAGAGCCACTGGACCGGGGACCGAACGCCAGCTGCGAGTTCGAACTCGGTGACGCGGCGATCGTAGAGGACATGGAGGTTCACGATCGGGGACGAGCCCAGGCGCCCGATGCGAGCGGGGTCCTCGAGGGCTCCCTCGGGAAGCACGCCGGCCGCCCGGGCATGAGGGAGGGCGACGATGACGGCGTCCGAGGCGACCTCGTCCTCAGCGGAGTTCACGGTCAGTTCACCCGAGCCGACCGCCACCCGTTCGGCCCGCCAGCCCGTGCGCACCTCGACGCCGGCGGCGCGCAGCGCACGGGCGGCCGGCTCGCCGTGGATCGCCGACAACGGCCGTTGCGCGTACCCGACGTCACCCCCGGCGGCATCGTGGAGGAGCCCGGTTTGAAAGACGAACGCCGCGAGCGCCAGCGATGCCTCATCGGCGCGTAGATTCAACGTCGGCAGGGCGATCAGGTTCCAGAGCGAGTCAATCGCCGCCGGCGATTGCCCCTGCTCGCCGAGCCACGCTCCAAACTTCCGCTCGTCGACGCCCTCGTCGGCCACATCGACTCTGGCCAGCCGGAGCGCCGCGCGCGCGGCGCTCGCGCGCTCGCGCATCGACAAGTGTCCGTAGCGGGCGAGCGCGCCGGCGAGATGAAGGGGTGCCGGGAGCGGGTCGCGGCGTAGCCACTCGACCTGCCCGCCGGGTGCGATCACCGGGATCGCGAGCCGCGGCTGCATCGTCGTGGCGCCGGCGGTGCCCAGCCGCTCGAGGAGCGCCCGGTAGGCGGTGCAGCAGCGCAGGAAGACGTGCTGCCCATTGTCGAGCAGCATCCCGTCGCGTTCGAACGAGTAGGCGGCGCCGCCGAGGCGCGGGCGGACCTCGACGAGCGTGACCTCGGCGCCGCCGTCCGCGCACGAGAGCGCCGCGGCGATTCCCGCAAGGCCGCCGCCCACGACGGTGACTCTCATGCCCCCGCCCCCGCGAGGCTCCGCGCGGCCACCCACGCCTTCTCCCAGGCCGGGAGCGAGACTCGCCGGCTCATGATCTGCCGCGGGTCGCGCTCGATCTGCCCGAGTATCCGCCGGTAGATGCCGGTCATCGCTCGCACGCAGGCCCTCGATCGAGCATCCAGGAGTGGCAGGAGGCCGAGGCCGCGGGCGAACCATTCTCGGGCGCGGCCCGCCTCGAACCGGATGAGGGCTGCGGATGCGTCCGGCGTTGAGGCCTCGAGGCTCTCGGCGCACCCGAACCGCCGCAGGTCCTCCGCCGGCAGGTACACCCGCCCGCGCGCGTGATCCTCGCGCACGTCACGCAGGACATTGGTGAGCTGCATGGCCACACCCAGGTCGTCGGCGAGGGAGAGCGCCCGCTCCATTTCGGAGGGACCGAAGATCCCGACGCACAGCCGCCCGATCGAGCCGGCCACCGCCCGGCTGTACGCCACCAGCTCCTCGAAGCTCTCGAAGCGCACCTCGGCGACGTCCATCTCCACCCCGTCGAGGAGATCGATGAACGCCCGCTCCGGAAGCGGGAAGCGCGCTCGGGCGTCGCCAAGCGCCACCATCACCGCGTCATCGGGGTCCATCTCCGAGAGGGAGGCTCGGACGGCCCGGAGCTCGGCGTGCTTGCGGTCGGCGGGCAGACCGCCGTCGCCGATGTCGTCGACCCGGCGCGCGTAGGCGTAGACGGCGGACATCGCCCGGCGCTTGTCGGCCGGCAGCAGACGGATTCCGTAGAAGAAGTTCGCGGCCGCCTTCCTGGTCAGCCGCTCGCATATCCGGTAGGCCTCCCTGGTCTCCATCTCTAGCGTGGGGGTCGGACCGTCCGGGCGAGTGCCGCGATGCGGGCGACGGGCGTGGGGCGAGGTGGCTCCGTGCCGAGCGCGTACCCTGCCGCCTCGATCGCGTCGAGCGCCGCACGCCCGCCCGCGATGAACGCCGTCACGGCAAGCCTGGGGCGGCCTCGGAGGGTCGCGATCAGCGGCGCGCCGCGGTCGAACAGGTCGCGGGCTCGCTCGACCTCGAAGGCGATCAGGGTCCGGACGCGCTCGGGCGTCGGCGACGCGTCGAGATCCGCACCGGTGCAACCAAAGAGCGCAAGGTCCTCCTGCGGCAGGTAGACGCGGCCCCGGGCCTTGTCCTCCCGGACGTCCTGGAGGTGCTCGGTGACCTGCAGGGCGCTGCAGACGGCGTCCGAGAGCTCCAGCCGCTCGCTCGTGGCGGCGTCGAAGACGTGGAGGACCATGTGCCCGACGGGGTTCGCGGAGAGCGCGCAATAGCCGAGCAGGTCCTCGAACGTCGCGTACGCGCTCGTCCTCTGGTCGATCCGGTTCGCCTCGACGAGCCGGTGCAGGGGCTCGCGCGGAATCCGGGCGCGCCGCGTCACGACGGCCACCCGCACCAGGGCGGGATGATCCGGCGTTCCCCCGTCGTACATGCGATCGATCTCGGAGTCGAGCCAGTCGAGAAGCGCGATCCGGTCACCGGACGACTCGTCGCCGACTTGGTCGACGAGGCGTGCGAACCCGTAGATCGCCAGGAGCGGCTCGCGAAGCCGGCGCCCGAGCAGCCGGCCGGCGACCGGGAAGTTCTCGCCGCCTGTCCGTGCCATCACCTCTTCGAGCCCGGGGACCCCCTCCGGGGTGCCCCGGCGGTGATCCGCTGGTATCGCCACCGCCTCGACCGTCGTCCCCCCGCTCAATTGGTCAGCTCCGTTCGCCGCCGCCGGCCCAGCGACCCAGCGCCATCAGCGGGAAGCTCAGCCGGTAGAGGTGGTAGTTGATGTAGAAGTGGCCAGGGAACCCGGTGCCGGTGTACTCCGGCTCCTCCCAGCTTCCGTCGTCGCGCTGGCGCTCCACGAGCCAGGCGAGACCGCGCTCGACCGCGGGAGTGCGTTCGCCCACCGCATGCAGTGCGATCAGCGCCCAGGCCGTCTGCGAGGCCGTGCTCGGCCCGCGGCCGATCCAGGCGGGATCGTCATAGGAGCGGCCGTCCTCGCCCCATCCGCCATCGGGATTCTGGATCTCCTCCAGCCACGCGGCGGCTCGACCGAGCCGCGGATCGCCCGACGGGATCCCGCACGCGACGAGGGCCGGCAGGGCCGCCGCCGTTCCGTAGACGTGGTTGATCCCCCAGCGCCCGAACCATGAGCCGCGCTCCTCCTGCTGACCGATGAGATACGAGATCCCGCGACGGGCCTCGGGGAGGTCCACGAGTTCCTCGCCGCCGAGCATCTCGAGCACGTGCGCCGACACGTCGGCGCTGGGGTCGTCGATGACCTCTCCGAAGTCGCAGAAGGGGATGTCGCGGCACAGCTCACGGACGTTGTCGGCGTCGAACGCGCCCCAGCCGCCGTTCTTGCTCTGCATGCCAACGGTCCACGCGACGCCGCGGCGGATGGCCTCCTCGACGCGGCCCGGTTCGGGGTGGCGCACCCTGCGCAGCGCCATGACGACCTCCGCGGTGTCGTCGATGTCGGGATAGTTGTCGTTCTCGAACTCGAACGCCCAGCCTCCCGGCGCCAGGTTCGGCCTGCGCACCGCCCAGTCGCCCTCGATCCGGATCTCCTCCGCAAGGAGCCAATCCGCGGCCCTGAGGAGAGCGGGGTCATCAGCCGGCACGCCGGCGTCTCCAAGCGCGATCATCGCGAGCGCGGTGTCCCAAACCGGCGATTGGCACGCCTCGAGGCGTCTGACGTCGCCGTCGTTGATGAGAAATCCCTCGATCCCTTCGAGGCCCCTGCGCACGGGCGGATCGTCGACCGCATGTCCGCGCACCGAGAGCGCCATGAGCGAGTAGACCCAGGGCGGCTGGATGCCGCCCCAGGAGCCGTCCGCTTCCTGGCGCGCGAGCACCCAGCGCTCCACCCGGTCCATCGCCGCTCTGCGGAGGCGTTTGATGGGCCGGCGCTCGTATCGCCTCGCGAGGGCGTCCAGACCCAGGAGCAGCTTCCCTCGGATGGTCCGGGGCGTCGGCTTGACGGCCCGACCCGTAAAGAGCTCGTCGAGGTCGAACGGGAGCGCACGGACCGGCCGCTCCGCCCTGACGATCGTCAGGGCTGCGATCGTCTGACGGGCCCAGCAGGCGAAGTCGTAGACGTTCAGCGGAACCCACGACGGCAGGAAGATGAGCTCCGGGGGCAGGGCCGGCACGTCCTCCCAGGACCAGAGGCCGAACAGGGCGAGCCAGATGTGGGTGAACACGCGGGCGTTCTCGACCCCGCCGGCACCGAGCACGTATTCGCGCGCAGCGGCCATGTGCGGCGCGTCCACCGGGTCGCCGGCGAGCTTCAGGGCCGCGTACGCCTCGATCGTCGTCGAGAGGTTGGCCGGGGCACCGTAGAAATTGGCCCAGGAGCCGTCGTCTCGCTGCTGCGAGCGGATCCAGGTGGCCGCGCGCTGGATGACGCTCAGGTCGGAGATGCCGAGGAACTCGCGAAGCAGCAGGTCCTCGGCGTCCATCGTCACGTTCGTCTGGAGCTCCCCCTGCCACCAGCCGGCCGGGTCCTGGAGCGACACCAGGTGCTCGCGCGCGCGCTCCAGGGTGGCCTCGACGGCGCCCGGCGGGGGGGTGGCGGCGGTTCCCGCGGCGATCGAGTTGGCGTTGGCTTGAGCTGTGGACGCAGGTTGCACGCGATGCCCCTGGGGCGTTGCGACAGCCTACCCATCGGAGTGGGCCGAAAGTCCGCTCGCAGCGCGAGCTTTACTCGCCGAGAACGTACAGGCGGTAGCGGCCGATCTCCAGCTCGTCGCCCGCTGCGAGCGCCGTCCACTCCACCTTCTCGCCGTTGACGAACAGCCCGTTCAGGCTGCGATCGTCAAGGGCGCGCAGCTCGTTCTCCGGAGTGCGCACGACGAGGGCGTGGCGGCGCGAGACCGTGGCGTCGTCGAGGCGGAGGTCCGCGGCGGAGCTCCGGCCGATCCTGGTCCAGCCCCGCGGAAGCTCGAAGACGATGGGCTCGCCGTCGTCCTCGTAGGCGAGGCACCGGCTCGAGGGGTGCGTACGCGAGCGAAGCTCGTCCAGCCAGACGGGCGGCGTCGGCGCCGGCGAGATGGCCTCGCTGTCCAGCGTGCGCGACTCGAACAGCGACGCGCGACGAAACCCCGTCCCGCCGCAGGCCGGGCAGCGGGGGAGATCGTCGTCCGCCTCGAGCGAGATCGTGTAGCCGCAGCCCTCGCATACCAGCGATCCGGCTGCGAGATGCAGGCGTGCGGGTACGTCGAATCCTTCGTCAACCAACAAAACAATCCCCTCCGACTCACGGGAATTCTAACGACGGGCCCTCCGAGGCCGGCCCAATGTTGCCCGAAACGGTCGCAAATTGGAGGAATGCTGACCCCGATTCACGCAATAGAATCGCCCGCCATGCTCGAGTGGGTCGAACAGTGGCCGGTGTGATCCAGCGCTCACCCTCCGGCTGAATGGGCCCGATCTCGGTAACCGGCGCCATCGACGTCCCGCGCGAGCTGGTATTCGACTTCGTCGGCGACCTCGCGAACCGCCCGGCGTTCACCGACCATTTTCTGCGCGACCTTCGCCTCGAGCGCTTCGAGCCCGCCGGGGTCGGCGCGTCAGCCCGCATGCGGATCGCCAAGCCGGGCCTGTGGATGGAGACGCTGATCGTCGAGCTCGATCGCCCCTACCGGATCATGGAACGGGGGAAGGGCGGCCGGCTCGATCGCATCTCGATCCTGACGGCCTGGGAGGTCGTGGAAGGCCCGGCCGCCGCGGCGTCCGAGATCACCGTGCGCTTCGGCACGGAGCCGGCACATCCAGCCGACCGCCTGCGTGAGCTGCGGTTCGGGGAGCGCTTCTACCGGCGCCAATGGTCGACGGCGCTCTCGAGGCTCAAGGACATCCTGGAGTCCGGCCGGCCGTCCGAGCGAGTCGCCATCGCGGGCGGAGCCCGGATGCCGGTGACCTAGCGCCGGCGGGCTCCGCGCCCTCGGCGGTCACTTAGACTTCCGCCGCCATGCATCGCGCACCCGCCTTCCTTCCGCGGCTCGGCGCCGTGCTGGCCGCCGCCGCCGTGATCGCGGTCGGGATCGTGTTGTCCGGCTGTGACACGTCCCCGGAGAACGCGAACCAGGTCAGCGAGGGCCAGGGCATCAAGCTGGGTGATCTGCTCTACAACGTGCAGATCACGCGCATCCTGAATCCCGCCGATCAGGAGGACAGCGCGTACCTCGTCGGCCAGAAGGCACCCGGCGGCGACCAGTACTACCTGGGGGTGTTCATGAGGGTTCAGAACGAGGGGGACACCTCCGCCCAGGTCGCCAGCGACTTCAAGATCGTCGACACGGTCGGCGATACGTTCGATCCCGTTCCGAGCAAGAGCCTGTTCGCGCTCCCGCTGGGCCGTACCGTCCATCCGGGTGATCAGCTGCCCGAGGGGGAGACGACGGCGGCCAACGGCCCGATCGAGGGGGCGATGGTCCTGTTCCGGATCGACGGCGCTGCGATCCAGGACCGGCCGCTGACGCTCGAGATCCCCTCGTCCAGCGGCTCCACCGGCGAAGTCGAGCTTGACATCTGACGTCGCCCTGCGGATCGCCCTGGTCGTGGCCGGGATCGCGGGACTCGTCGTCCTCCTGGGGATCTTCGGGACCGGGTTTCGGATCGCCTGCCTCGTCCTGATCGCGCTGGCAACGCTCATCACGCTGCCCTTGCGTTCCGACGACGGCGGCGGGTGGTGGTGGATCCTCGCCGGGGGAGCGGCGGCCTCGATCGCCGGCGCCATCATCGCGCAGCCTTCCGCGACGCTCGGTGGCGTGATCGCACTGCTCGGCGGCCTGGCGGTGATCATCGGCGCCGTGATCGGGTTTCCGAGGGAGGGCGAGTAGGGGCGAGTAGTAAGGAAGCCCTGGCCCGGCCTGCTCGTCCCGGCGTGGGCGAGGCGAGTAGGGGGTGCGAAGCCTCTCGCTTCAACCCGCAACTCGCAGAGCCCAATCGAGATGAGGATTGACCACGTATAACGTGGTCAATCCCTCTCTCGGCTATCGAGTGAGTGATTGGGGGTGCATATGACCCCCAAACTCACACTCGACGCTCGTTCCTCCTGGGTGCCTTCTCGAGGGCCCTAGCTCACCCCGAAGGCCGAGGCCATGATCTGGCGCACGATCGGCGCCGCGACGGTGCCGCCGTCGCCGTTCGCGTTCACCACCATCGCGGCGACTGCGAGCTTCGGGTCCGTGGCCGGGGCGAACGCGGTGAACCACGCGTCCACTCGCTGGGTCGCGCTCGCAGCGTGGCCCGTCACCGACCCGAGCTCCGCCGTGCCGGTCTTGCCGGCGACCTGAATCCCGGGCAGGGCGGCGGCGGTGCCCGTCCCGTGGGTGACGACGCCGATCATGAGCGTCCTGAGCGTGGACGCCAGTCCGCTCGAGGTGACGCGAACCGGCTTCGCGTTCGCTTGGAGCGAGCGGTCGGTGACGAGGGACGTCGGCTCGCGGACGCCGCCGTCGGCGATCGCCTGGGAAACCGAGGCCATCTCGAGCGGCGTCGCGAGCACCTCGCCCTGGCCGATCGCGCTGACCGCCAGATCCAGGTCGCTGGAGATGTGCGCCGGCAGCGTGCTCTGCGGGATGCCCGTAGCCTTGATCGCGCGGCCCTCGTACAGCGACGGGGAGGAGTTGAATCCGTAGCTCTCCGCCGTCCCGACGAGGCCCTTCGAACCGACCTTCGGCCCCAGGGGCACGAAGACGCTGTTGCAGGATTCGGCGAAAGCCTCGGTGAACGTTCCGCCGCAGGCCTCGCTGTTCGCGTTGTCGATCTCCCTGCCCTCCACCGTGGCCGACGTCTCGATCGGGAACCGGTCGCTCAGACGCACGACGCCGGCCTCGAGCGCGGCCGTTGTGGTGATGAGCTTGAAGGTCGAGCCCGGCGGCTGCGGGGCGGAGAACGCAATGCCGGCCACCGCTCGGACCGACCCGTCGTCGGCATCCAGCACCGCGACCCCGCCATAGGTTGCGCCGAGCGCTGCGACCGCGGCGCGCTGCAGGTCCGGGTCGATCGTCGTGTGCACCGCCTTGCCCGGGATGGGATCGGTCGCCGCCAGGGTGCGCCCATCGCTGGGCTTGCCGCCGCCGGCCGGCACCGCGACGAGCTGTCCACCCGGATGGCCGGCCAGCCGCTGGTTGAACGCGAGCTCCAGGCCGCTCGTCCCGGTCGGGTAACCCGTGGGGAAGCCCAACCGCTCGAGTTCCGCCTCCTCCTTGTGACGGGGCGTCGAGACGCTTCCCGCGACCGCAGAGGCCGCCGCCCCGATCGGCGAAGATCGCGCCGTGGCGGGACCCGCCGCAAGCGGGGTTCCGTCGTCGGCGAGGATCGGCGCCCTCCTGGGCACCTCCGTATGGCGGCCGAGCCTCTCCCCTCCACGCAGACCGGGAAACGCGAGGTTGGGACTCCAGCTGACCCTTCCGTCGTCGAGCGGGAGCACCAGGTCGCGCCGGATGTGTCCGAACGCATGCGTCGTCAGGCTCAGTGGGACGACGGCCGCCGCTCCACCATCGGAGTCCGATTCCGACGCCTCGCCGGTCGCGACCCCTTTCACCGTGGCCGTCATCTCGGCGCGCTGGTAGTCGGCGATGAAGTCATCGCGAGAGTAACGCCGCGCGGAGGAGGGGGAGATCTGCGCGTACATGGCGCGGAAGTCCTGGCTCGCCCAGGCGTCGGCGAACTTCTGAGCGGTGCCGAGCTCCGTCCCGCTCGCTCCCCGGATGGCCCCGGCGACGAACGCCGCCAAGCCCAGCAAGGCGATCGGAAGCGCGCGTGTGAGAAGGCGCCGCCGCCGCGCCGCCCGGGTACTCGACGTGTTCAACCGAGTACAAGTTAGCCGCCGTGAACCTGGTGGACGTCATCATCATCGTCTTCGCGATCGCGTTCGCCGGGATGGGATACGAACGGGGACTGCTCGCGAGCGCGCTTCCGCTCGCCGGGTTCGTGATTGGAGCCGTCATCGGCGGAAGGCTCGGCCCGGCGCTCCTCGCGGAGGGCGGCGAGTCACCGTATGCGCCACTCGTCACGGTCGTGTGCGGCCTGCTGGTGGGGACGGCGGTCGCCGTCCTGATGGAGGGCGTGGCGGAGGTGATCAGGCTGCGGTTCATTCGTCGCCGCGGCGCGCTTGGCCGCATCGACGGGGTCGCCGGCGCGGTGTTGCTGGGCGCCCTCGGATTGCTCCTCGCCTGGGCGTTCGGTGCCGCGGCGCTGAACGTGCCGGGCCCTGGCGACCGGGGGCTTCGCGACGCGCTTCAGCAATCAAAGATCCTCGGGGCGCTCAACGACCTCCTGCCCCCGAGCGGGCCGATCCTGAACCTGCTGCGCCATGTGGATCCCGTCCCTTCGGTTTCGGGCCCGGAGCCGAGGGTCGCGGCGCCGGCCCCGGCGATCTCCCACGACCCTGACGTTCGAGGCGCGGGCAGGAGCGTCGTGAAGGTCCTGGGCTCGGCGTGCGGCTTTGGGATCGAGGGCTCGGGTTGGGTGGGGGGACGAAACCTCGTCGTCACCAACGCTCACGTGGTCGCGGGCGAGGACTCGACCACGGTCACCACGCGGGACGGCGAGGAATTCAACGCCACCGCCGTGCACTACGACCCACGCAACGACCTCGCGATCCTGCGGGTCGACGGCCTTGACCTGAGGCCGCTCGACCTGGACCGAGATGCGGCAGCGGGGACCGCCGGGGCGGTGCTGGGCTATCCCGAAAACGGGCCGTTCACGGTGGCTCCGGCGCGCCTGGGAACCACCGAGACCGTGATCAGCCAGGACTCCTACGGCCGCGGGCCGCTGCAGCGTCGGATGACCTCCTTCCGCGGCAGCGTGAAGAGCGGCAACTCGGGTGGCCCAGTGGTCGATTCGTCCGGCGACGTCATGACGACGGTCTTCGCCGCCGCGAAGGCGAGCGGCCCGCCCGGCGGCCTCGGCGTTCCCGACGACATCGTCGCCGACGCGCTTTCGGGTCCGCTGCGCCCGAGCGGCACAGGTACCTGTGCGGCGTGAACCACTGCAGAGCCCAGGTGGCGCCTTCTGTACCCTGGATCGCGGGTGCAATCAGGGCCTTCGCAAGCCGAACGCCGTCGAGGACGGCCTCGGGGGAAGCCGGCGCGCGTGTCCCCCGACTTCCATGAGGCGGTCGAGCTGATCGGCAAGCGCTGGACGGGAGCGATCGTGTGGGCGCTCTCGGAGCGCGACCATTACTTCGCCGAGTTGACGCAGATCGTGCCGGGGCTCTCGGATCGGCTGCTCTCGCGGCGCCTGCGCGAGCTGGAGGCCGAGGGCCTGGTTGAGCGGAGCGTGCACGCCGGCACGCGGCCCCGCGTCTCGTACGCGCTCACCGAGAAGGGCGAGGGGCTGCGGCCCGCGATCCGCGAGCTGCGCGCGTGGGCGCAGCGCTGGAACGGCGCCCACTCCTGACCGGCCCGCGCGCCGTGCCCGGCGATCACCAATCGCGGGGGTTGCCGCGCGGGATCTCGTCGCGCACCAGCACCGCCTCGATGACCTCGACGGGCAGGGGGGCGGTGGTTTCCCGGAACAGCTCCAGCTGGTCGGCGCCGATCGAGCCGAACGCAGCGTCGAGCGCACGGAGGTAGGGCGCCAGGATCACCGCGCCCCGCGGGGGAGTCGGGGCGAAGTTCTTCGGCTTCGCGGCAAAGCTGAGTACCCGCTCGAATCCGGAGGCCGCGGCCGCCGGACGCACCCCATCCGTCACGTCCACGCGCCGGTAGCGGATCTCACGGACGTCGAGGCGGTCGAGCTCCGCCTCCGTCACCTGGATGAGTACGCCGTTCGGGCCGGCGGCATCGGGATCTCGCTCGATGTTGAGGCCCAGACAGTGAGTGGGCACGACCCGAGTCTCCGCATGGGCGAACGTCTTCTCGGTCGCCCGGTTGTCGCGCAGTTGAGACCACCGGCGACGCCAACCGGCGAGGCGGACCGTCGCGGCATGCCGGACCGGCCGCCCGAGTGTGCCCTCCGCGCTCGGAACGCTCACGAGCGAGCCGTATGCGAAGAGCGCTAGGGGGCCGTTGCCCACTGAGGCCTCCACGCCGGGTTGCCGCAGAGGCGCGCCGCCGCGGGACAGCCGTGGCACAGCGCGACGTGGGGGGAGTCGGTGCGAACGAACTCGCCGCCGCGAATCCCTGCGATCAGCCCCTCGACGCGCTCGCGCGCACCCCGCAGACGGGACTCGTCGTAGCGCTCGACGACCGCCCCATCGGGCTGCTCGAGGAAGCAGTAGGCGGCCTGGACCGCGGCCGAAACCGTGCCGGCACCGCGCTTCACCGCGAGCGCATAGATGTCGCGCTGGATCTCGTAGCGGTCGGCCAGCTCCACCGGGTCCGCGCCGCCGAGGGCGTCCGTCTTGTAGTCGACGACCAGCGGGCCCTCCGGGGTTTCCGCCAGCAGATCGACCTTCCCGCGGACGACCGTGCCCCCGAGCTCGAGGAGGAACGGAACCTCCGGACGCACTCGCGCCCCGTCGCGCGCGAGGGCCGCGCACATATCCGACCCCAACCACCCGTCCACCAGCGCGGCCACTCGCTCCCGTGCCTCTCCGTCTCCCGTTAGCCCCTCGCGGGCGAGGATGCGGTCCACGTCATCGTCGGTCGGCCGCTCCCACGACCGGCGCGCGGCAGCCTCCAGGACCGCGTGAACGGAGCTTCCGATCGCGAGCGACCGCTCGCGAGATCCGAGGGCCGGATCCAGCAGCTCGTCGTTCTCCGGGGCCGATTGCTCGTCGGGGTCGCGCTCCGTCGCGATGGCGTCCGCCGGTGACCCAAGGCCCAACACCCGCTCGACGTAGAAGCGATACCCGCAGTCCGCATAGCTTGCGAGCGCCGAGTACGAGAGGTGCCCGGCGCCCTGCGGGGAAGGCACCGGGCGAAGCAGCGGCGCCGACGGTCCTGCCGCCAGCGGGAGCGGCTCGGCGGCGCCCTCGAACCGGGCGCGAAGCTCCTTCGCTCGCTCGGCGTCCGGGCGCTGGATGGCCACCCGCATCCGAGGCGCCGGACCCCCTACGTGGCCTCCGCCGACCGCGGGTGCGCCGGGGAGCTCGACCTCGCCGTCCTCTCCCGTCCATCCCAGGCGGCGTAGCGCGGGCAGCAGCACCTGGAGCGCCGTGTGCGAGCGCCGCAGTGATTCCGGCGGCTCATCGATGGGAAGGCTGCAGGTGCCGCTGATGATCAGGCGCTCCTGGGCCCGGGTCGCGGCCACGTAGGTGAGCCGAAGCGCCTCCTCGACCTCCGCCGCCGACTCGGCGTCGCTCAGCTCGACGAGCCGCCAGAGGCGCAGCGACTCGGCGGCGGCGACCGGCAGCCGCATCCCGAATGGCGCGCCGGTGGGATCTCCGACCGGACCCGGGAGTCGCCCGACGATCAGGTCGGGATTGGCGAAGCCGGCGCCGAGTCCGCGCCCCATGTCGGCGACCGCCACGACCGGAAACTCGAGTCCCTTGGCGGCATGGACCGTCATCACCCGCACGCCGTCGTGCCCCTCCACCCGGACGGCCGCCATACCCTCGCGTTCGTCGCGCCGCGTGCGCTCCTCGGCGAAGTCCAGGAACCCGCGCAGGTCGCGCCCGTCGTGCTCCTCGTACTCGGTCGCGAGCCGCATGAGCTTTCGCACGTTGGCCATCCGACGGACTCCGTGCTTCATCCGCAGGATCGCGAGGTCGTAGTCGAACGCCGTGATCACGCGGTCGACCAGCGCGTCGAGCGGGCGCAGCGGCGCCTCGGCGCGAAGGCCCGACAGCAACTCCCGGAATCGCTCGAGACGTGCGACGTCATCCGGCGGCGTCACCGCCGGCCACTTCGCCCGCTCGATCGCGGGCCACACGTGCAGCGGACGCCCGTCCTCGTCGCGGGCCTCCTGGCGCAGGAGCCAGAGGGCGTCGGCGCTCACGCCGCAGGCCGGCGAGGCGAGCGCTCCGAAGAGGGCCTCGTCGTCGAGCGGATTCGCGACGACCCCCAACAGGCGCAACGCGTCCTCGACCTGTTGCTGCGACCAGTAGCCGCGACCTCCGACGACGTACGGCTCGAGGTCCGCACGCGCGAGCGCCTCCTCGAGCGCATCCACGTGCGTGAACGCGCGCAACAGGACCACCATGTCGCCGCGCTCGATCCCCTGCGACCGCAGCTCGGCGAGGCGGTGCGCCAGAAATCGCGCCTCGGCGACGCACGCGCCGGTCTCCCCGGGCGGTGGGTCGAGGTCGATGTCGTCGCACCGCCAGCCGCGGCCGGCCCGATCGCTCGAGGTGTCGGTCAAGAGGATCTCCGCGACCGGCCCGGCGCCGGGCGGCTCCCCAGCGTGCTCGAGCCCCGCCTCGAGCGGCGTGAACGCATCGCCGAACATCGCTTCACCCATCAGGTCGACCGCGGCGAGCACGTCCGGGCGTGCGCGAAAGCTCCCACGCAGCGGAAGCTCGGCCACGGCCGGGTCGGCCTCCGCCACGCGACGCCGCTCCCGGAATACGTCGAGGTCGGCGTGGCGGAACCGGTAGATGGACTGGAACTCGTCGCCCACCACGAAGAGCCGGGTCTCAGGGCCGCGCAGCGCGTCAATCAGCGCGAGCTGGACGCGGTTCGTGTCCTGGAACTCGTCGACCATCACGTGCGCGAACCGCCGGCGCCACACGTCGGCGACCGCTCCGGGGCTGCGTAGCAGTTCGAGCGCGCGAAGCTCGAGGTCGGCGAAGTCCGCTCCGGAGCGCTCCGCCTTGAGCCGTCGGTACTCGCGATCGTATGCGGCAAGGAGCGCATCGACGCTCGCCAGGCCCTCCCTCGCCCGCTGTGCATCGCGAGGTCCGAGGGCCCTCTCCTCGTCCTGGTCTTTGACCGAGCGGACCGGCGGGCCCGGGTCGGGGAGCCGCGGCGGGTCCACGCCCTGGCTCCGAAGCCGCTCGTGCGCGCCGATGACCAGGTCCCGCAGCCGCGGACCGTTGAACGCCGCGGCGAAGCGCGCGGCGGCGCCCGCGCCGCCGGCGACGACCTCCTGAAGCGCGGCCTCGAATGCCTGTGCGCGCAGGCGCGCGGACTCGGCCTCATCGAGCACGCGGAAGCGCGGACCCATCCGCGCCGCGATCGGGTGAGCGGCGAGGAGCCTCCGGCAGAAGCCGTGAATGGTCGTGATCCAGGCACGCTCTCCCTCGCGCGCGGCACTGATGATGTGCCGGGCGCGCTCGCGATCACCGCGCTCGGCGGCCGCCCTGGCGCGCCCCAGGAGGCGCCTCCGAACGCGCTGCCGGAGCTCGCCAGCCGCCCGCTCGGTGAACGTGAACGCCAGGATCGCATCGGGCTTGTGGCCGTCCGCCGTGACGCAGTCGCAGTAGCGCTCGACGAGCACGCCGCTCTTCCCGGAGCCCGCCCCGGCCTCGGTGAAGACGTCGCGGTCGCGGCAGGCGATGGCGGCGCGCTGCGCGGCCGTGGGCTCGACCTCGGGCACCTTCGGGGCGGGTTCGTCCGTCGCGACCAGGGCCAGCTGCTGGGGCGCGGAGGCCGTCACGACCCGTTCCCCTCGCCGTTGCCACCGCCGCTCTCGGGTCCGATCGAGCGCTCGAGGCGGCAGATCGGCTGGTAGGTGCACCACTTGGGGCACTGACCCTGGTTCGGCTTGCGGTCGATCGCGCCGTTGCGCATCGCCTCGGCCCGCTCCCGCGCGGTCGCGACCCCCGCGGCCACCGTTTCTCGCACCTCGTCCTGGTCGAGGATGTCCGTCCGGGTGAGGTCGAGGCCCTCGGTTACGTCATCGAGGGCGGCGACGAACCCGCGCGGTCTCGGGTTTCCCGATCCGCCGAGCTGGTAGTAGAGCCCGCCGAGCGGCTCGATTCCCCACTGCTCGCGGATCGCCTGAGCGTAGAGCTGAAGCTGGAGCTTTCCCTCCTCGGACAGCTTTGCTCCCGCGGTCACTCTCGAGGAGGTCTTGTAGTCGTAGACGATGCCGGACCGCCCGTCCGGCGTCACGTCGACTCGGTCGATCATCCCGTGAAGCGACAG
>DATAOX010000131.1:0-8627 GCA_036265555.1 Solirubrobacterales bacterium | reverse complement strand
ACTCTCGCTCAGCATCGGCACGGCCTGGGCAAAGTCGCATTCGTTCACGACCGGACAGTGCCCGGTGATGCGATACCACCACGGGCTGATGCAGATGATCCTGAACGACCGGGCCCACATCGCCGACGCGGTGAACGCGACCGTGATCACGCTCGACGAGGCGCCGCAGGGCTATCAGGACTTCGACAAGGGCGCCGCCAAGAAGTACGTCCTCAACCCGAACGACCTGATTCCGGCCTGAGACCAGCCGGGCTGACGTCGGCTCGGAGGCCGCGCACCGATGAGTCCTCGCCTCGCGCGAGGTCTCTTGGTGTGATCCCCTAGCTTGAGGTGACGCCGAAACCCAAAACGAGGAGGCGAGATGGCTCAGCATGAGATCGGAACCCGAGAGGAATGGCGGGCGGCGCGCGACGACCTCGCGAAGCTCGAGGCCCAGCAGGCCGAGCTGAACGAGGAGGTCAAGAGAAAGCGGCGCGAGCTTCCCTGGGTGCCCGTCGAGAAGGAGTACGCGTTCGACACCGAGGACGGGAAGAAGACGCTCGCCGACCTGTTCGAGGGTCGCTCACAGCTCCTCGCCTACAACGTCATGTTCGGCCCCGACTACGAGAAGGGGGCATGTCCCGGGTGTACCAACCTCGCCGACGAGCTCGATGGCTCGCGCATCCACCTGAACCAGCGCGACGTGACGCTGATGTGCTTCTCGCGCGCGCCGATCGACCGGCTGACCGCCTACAAGGAGCGGATGGGGTGGCAGTTCCCATATGTCTCCACCTACGAGACCGACTTCCCATGGGACTTCGGGCTCGCCATGACCGAGGACCAGGCGCAGGAGATCCCCGAGGTCCGGGAGATGATCGACAATCCGCCCGACTGGCTTCAGGACTGGTCAAAGCAGGTCGGTGCGGAGCTCAAAGATGGGCTGCGAGAGGGCCCGGGGTGGATTGCGTTCGCCCGCGAGAACGGGACCGTCTACCACACCTATACGGTCATGGCCCCCGATCCCTTCGTGGCGCCCTACCACGCGTTCCTGCTCGCGCGGACGCCCAAGGGGCGGGACGACGACGTCAGGGCCTGGCGCAAGGACGAATATCCGGACTGACGCCCTGACGTGAGCCTCCTGGTAAGGGTGCCCGCCCGGCGCAATCGGGTAACACGGTCGTCGTGGCACGGTTTGGAGATCAGACTCCGGTACGCGTGACGATCGACGACGAGCCCGGCACGGGGCATGTACCCGAGACCGGCGCGGTGTCCTCGGTCCAGCGCGCAGAGCTCGAGATGCCGGTCCGGACCCTCGAGGGCATGTGGAAACCGGAGAACCTCGAACGCCTGGCGCGCGCCTACTGGCGCTACCTGAACCGCGTCTCGCTGGGGCTCCTGAGGGTCGTGTACTCGAAGGACGCGCGTACGGTCGTGCTGCTCATCCGGCCGCTCGCCCTGCTGCGCTTCGAGGTGCCGGAGTACGAGGTGAAGCCAAGCTATGCGAGCGTGACCTGGCAGATCGAGCGCGGATTGCTCGTCGCGAAGGAGGGGCGGCGCCAGGGTTTCCTTCGCATCTCGATCGACCGGCGGCCCGACGCCGGGCCGGGGAGGGCGCGTCTCGGCGTGAGCGCGGAGGTCCGCAACTTCTATCCGTGGCTCCGCGGATCTGGGGGATTCGCGCGCCTGGGGACCTGGCTCTACAGCCATACCCAGGTCCGGATTCACGACCTGGTGTCGCAGGGGTTCCTCCGCTCGCTCGGCCGCCTGGACCTGCCCCCGACGCGCGTCGGTGCTCTCCGGGGTGAGATTCGCGACGGCGCCGGACCCGACGCCGCTGAGCATCCGCACGGTTTGCCCAGCGAGCGGGTCGGGCACTAGCTCGCCCTGATGCGTGTACTCGTCACCGGCGCCACCGGTTTCGTCGGTTCCAGGCTCATCGCGGAGCTCGCCCAACAGGGGTGCCAGGTCCGAGCCCTCGCGCGATCGCCAAGGAGCGCGGAAGGACTGCGGCGCGATGGATATGAGCCGCGCATCGGCGATCTCCTGGACGAGCGCAGCATCCGCGGCGCGGGTGAGGATGTGGACGTCGCCTACTACCTCGTCCACGCGATGGCGGCCGGCGGCGACTTCGAGCGGCGCGAGGCGCAGGCGGCGAGCAACTTCGCGAGGATGGCGGCGGCCGACGGAGTCGACCGCGTCGTCTACCTCGGCGGACTCGGAGGAGAGGCGGCCTCGCCCCATCTCCGAAGCCGGCACCACACCGCTGAGATCCTTCAGGCGGCGGGCCCGCCGCTGACGTACTTCAGAGCCGCGATGGTGGTCGGGGCGGAGAGCGAGTCGTACCGGACGCTGCGGTACCTGGTCCAGCGGCTCCCGGTCATGATCGCTCCGACGTGGCTCCAGACGGACACGCAACCGATCGGCATCGACGACGTTGTCGCGTACCTGTCGCGGGCACCCCTCGTCGAGGAGTCGCGCGGGCGCGAAGTGCAGATCGGCGGCCCGGACGTCCTTTCCTATGGCGACATGCTGGATCGCATGGCGCTCGCGCTGGGCAAGCGGCCGCGGGCGAAGCTCCCGGTCCCGGTGCTGAGCCCGCGCCTTTCCTCGCTGTGGCTCGGACTGGTCACACCCGTCGACACCAAGGTCGCTCGCCCCCTCGTCGAGGGGCTCGTCACCGAGACCGTCGTCACCGACCCCTCCGGTGCGGAGCCCTTCGGCATCGATCCCGCCCCGTTCGACGAGGCCCTGCACCGCGCGATCGCCCAAGCCGACGCCGACGGCGCCTAGCGGCGACGCCTAACCGAAGCTCAGTCGACGCAGCCGCAGCCGCGATGCCTCAACCGATCCCGCTGCACGCTCAACGGATCCACGAGCTCAGGCTGGCTCGAATCGCCGGTGGCAAGCTCCGGATCGAGTGGGCTGCGATGCGAGAAGCCGCGTCGCCGCATCTCCTCGACCTGTGACTCGTGACGGGCATAGAGCGCTGCCAGCCGCCCGCGCCACCGCCGGACCTCCGGGTGATTTGCGTAGCCGCGCTTTCCCTCGGTCAGGACCGTCCAGACTGCATGGAGCTCGCGGTGCTCCCCGAGCAGGTGCCGGTCGCAAAGGGCCCGAGCCTCGAGATCCCAGATGCGCATGCGCTCGACGCTAGCGGGCGCCCAGCTGGATCGGGTTCTAGCGCAGCTCCCGAACGCTCCCGAACTCGAGAAAGGCCGTCCAGAGTCACCGGTACCCTCGCGCGCCGAGGAGAGGAGCGGACGTGAAGCTGGTGATCGGAATCGTTCGGCCCGAGAAGGCGAATGATGTCTTGGAGGCCCTGTACCGGGCCGAGGTCCGCGGGCTCTCGCTCAGCCGGGTGCAGGGACATGGCGGCGAGCTCGACCGTGTCGAGACGTACCGCGGCACCACCGTGCAGGTCGGGCTCGCGGAGAAGGTCCGCTTCGAGATCGCCGTCTCCGATCCGTTCGTGCAGCCCACCATCGACGCGCTCTGCGCCGGCGCGCGCACCGGCGAGGTCGGCGACGGCAAGATCTTCGTCGTCCCGCTGGAGCGCGCCGTTCGCATCCGGACCGGGGAGTCCGACGTCGAGGCGGTCACCCCGGTGGGCGAATGATGGATCTCCCGACCCTCGTTGCCGCCAGGGTCGACACGGGCGACACCGCATGGATGCTCGTCGCGACCGCCCTGGTGTTGATGATGACGCCCGCGCTCGGCTTGTTCTACGCCGGACTCGTCAGGTCGAAGAACACCCTCAACACGTTCATGATGTGCCTCGCCGCGATCGCCATCGCGACCGTGACCTGGGCCCTCATCGGCTACTCGCTCGCCTTCGACGGCACCGCGTCGCTCCTCGGCGGACTCGACCACGTCGCGCTGCACGACGTCGGCTTCGCGCCCCGAGAGGGCACCACCATCCCGCACCTCGTGTTCTTCGCCTTCCAGGCGACGTTCTGCATCATCACGGTCGCGCTGATCTCGGGCGCCGTTGTCGAGCGGATGCGGTTCGCGGCCTTCTTCGTCTTCGCAGCGCTGTGGTCCGTCCTCGTCTACGCCGTGCTCGCGCATTGGTCGTTCGGCGGCGGCTGGCTGACGCAGAACGGGACGCTGGATTTCGCCGGCGGGGTCCCGGTCGAGATGGCCTCGGGGTTCTCGGCGCTCGCCGCGGCGCTGGTCGTCGGCGCGCGGAAGGACTACGGGCGGCAGGCGCTCCTGCCCCACAACGCCGTCTACGTCCTGATCGGCGCCGGCTTGCTGTGGTTCGGATGGTTCGGCTTCAACGGCGGCAGCGGCTTCTCGACCGGCAACGGCAGCGTGCTGGCGTTCACGAACACCCTCCTCACCCCGGCGTGCAGCCTGGTGACGTGGTTCGTGCTCGATCTGGTCCGCGACCGGAAGGTGACCGCCATCGGCGCGGCGACGGCGATCATCGTCGGCTGCGTGCTGATCACGCCGGCCGGCGCGTTCATCAGTCCGGCGTGGGCGATGCTCCTGGGCGCTGCGGGCGCGCTTCCGTGCTACGCGGTGATCGTCCTGCGACCGCGGACGCATGTCGACGAGACCCTCGACGTGCTGGCCGCGCACGGGATCGCCGGCTTCACGGGGATCCTCTTCATCGGGTTCTTCGCCCAGCTCGCGTGGAACGGTGTGTCCGACGGCCTCGTCTACGGCAATGCCGCACAGCTCGGCGACCAGGCGCTGGCGGCTGTCGTGGCGCCCGCCTACGCGTTCGTCGTCACCTACGTCCTGTTGCGCGTCATCGGTGCGCTCATGCCGCTGCGCTCCAGCGAGCGTGAGGAGGCGCTCGGCATGGACGTGATCCACCACGGGGAGGAGGCATACGTGACCGGTGAGGGCGCGATCCTCGTCACGCCGGAGGCGGGCGTCGAGGCGGAGGTGCCGGTAAGGCCCTAGACGGCGACGGTCCGCGCGGAAGCCTCGGCGCGCTCGGCGGTCGCCCGGCCGAAGGTCATCCGGTCGTCGACCGGTCCCCGCTTCAGCAGCCGTATGTCCCGGAAGTAGTTCTGGTGAAGCCGCCAGGGGAGCGATCGACCCTGCTTCGGTAGGCCATCGATCGAGCGCATCACGTATCCGGACCTCAGGTCGATGATCGGATCGGTGGGGAGGGAGGGGTCCGGCGGCCGCGCCGTGGCGATCGCATAACCGTTGCGATCCATATAGGCGAGGAGCCGGCATACGTACTGGGCGACGAGGTCGCACTTGAGCGTCCAGGAGGCGTTGGTGTAGCCAAGCGCCATCGCGAGGTTCGGCACGCCGGACAGCATCAGCCCCTTGTACGCGACCCGCTCGGAGAAGTCGACCGTCTCGCCGTCGACGACTACCTCGATCCCGCCGAGCAGCAGCAGGGTGAACCCGGTCGCGGTGACGATCACGTCGGCCTCGAGCTCATCGCCCGATTCGAGCTGGACCCCGGTCTCGCTGAAGCCCTTGACGCGATCGGTGACGATGGATGCCCGCCCGCCGGCGATCGTCTCGAAGAGATCACCGTCGGGAACCAGGCAGAGCCGCTGGTCCCAGGGGTCATACGCCGGGTTGAAGTGGGTGTCGACGTCGTAGCCTTCGGGCAGCTGTTTCTGGGTCCACTTGCGAACCAGGTCGCGGGTGAACCGAGGGGCGCGACGGGCCACGGTGAAGGCCACCATCTGGCGGAGCACGTTCTTCCACCGCACGATCGCGTAGGCGGCTCGGGCGGGAAGGCGGCGTCCGAGCGCGTCGGCGACGCCATCGCTGCCCGGCAGCGAGATGACGTAGCTCGGCGACCGCTGCAACATCGTGACGTGCGCGGCACGGTCGGCCATCGCGGGAACGAGCGTGACCGCCGTCGCACCGCTCCCGATCACGAGGACCCGCTTGCCCTCGTAGTCGAGGTCCTGCGGCCAATACTGAGGGTGCACGATCCGGCCACGGAAGCGATCCGTTCCCTCGAACTCCGGCGTGTAGCCCTCGTCGTAGCGGTAGTAGCCGGTGCATGCGAACAGAAACCGGCAGGTGACCTTGACCACCTCGCCGGTGTCCGTTCGCTCCGCGAAGACGGTCCATCGCGCCTCGGCCGTCGACCACTCCGCCCTCGTGACGCGGTGACCGAGGCGGATCGCCTGCTCGATGTCGTATTCGCGGGCGGTGTCGCGGATGTAGCGGAGAATCGAAGGCCCGTCGGCGATCGCCTCCGACTCGGTCCACGGGCGAAAGGAGTAGCCGAGCGTGAACATGTCTGAGTCCGAGCGAACGCCGGGATAGCGGAAGAGGTCCCAGGTGCCGCCCATGCCCTCGCGGGCCTCGAGGATCGCGAAGCTCTTGCCGGGCGCCCGTCGGCGAAGATGGCATGCTGAGCCGACGCCGGACAGCCCGGCGCCGACGATGAGAACGTCAACGTGGTCCGGGCGCTCCACGACTGCGTCGGTCATTGCCGTCCAGGGTAGGCGCAGGCCGCGCTTCCGGGACGAGCTCGCGCGGTCGTGTGCGGTGGATCACATCTCGTGCGCTCAGCGGAGGATCTCGATCAGGAGCACCCACGCGTTCCCGACGGCGCCCCCGATGGCGAAAACCATGGCTCCGACGATCCAATACAGGCCGCCGCCGGCCTCGGCGATGAGGCTGACGCCGCCGACGACGACGGGCACGATGCCCGCCGCCGGAAGGAGAAGACGCGTGACGAACCAGGCCCGTGGGCGGGGTCCCGCGCCGGTCATGCTGCGGGTTACGAGCGCGCCGATCGCCACACCGAGCATGCTGCCGAGGCCGAGCAGCTCGGTGCCGAGCGTCGCCGTGTCCTGGCCGGGGATGAGGCCCACGATCGCCACCAGGACGACGCTCAACAGCAGGAGGACCGTTCCGAGCGCCCGCTCGGGCACCCCGGGCAGCTTCAGGATCCGCTCGACGTTGATCGAGATCGCAACGAAGAGGAGTCCGGCAAGTGCCGCGGACGCACCCGCGGTCGCGACGAAGAGGTCAGTCCACTCGGAGGCGTCGTATGCGGTCAGGCGGGAACGATGTTGTTGTTGAGCCGGAAGAAGTTGTCCGGATCGTACTTGCGCTTCACCTCCGCCAACCGCCGCATATTGCGCCCGAAGGCGCTGTCGACGCCCGCGCTCGCCGCCTCGTCCTTGAGGCCGGTGAAGTTCAGATAGACGTCTCCCGTCCCGAACTCCCTGAACGCGTCCCACGTCGAGCGAACCCAGGCGACGTTGTCCTCGTCGTCGGCCGGATCGGCCCACATCCCGTCGATCGAGACCATGTACGGCGACGAGCGCGTCGCGAAGGCCGTTTCCTCCGGACCGACGTCGGCGATCGCTCCACCCATGTGGAACATGTTCACGAGCGTCAGAGGCGCCGGCCGCTCGGCAGCCCGGGCGGCCATGAGGTCGATGGCACCGTCGCTCAACTCGTCCAGGTACTGCGACTTCCAGTAGGCGCGCAGCTGACCGCGTGGAAACAGCGGATCGAACGCGGTCTGGACGGCCGTGAACGGCATCGGTTGCGACAGGTCCACCAGGGGAGTACCGAGCTCGCGCAGCGGCTGCAGGACCTTCAACCCCTCATCGGGGTCACCGGCGTAGACACCGCCGATCACCGCCACCGGGCGGTCGTGGATCGCCTCGGGCATGTCCGGGTCCGCCGGGAACGTGAGCGACACGCACACCGATGTGACCTCGTTGGGCGCGGCCTCGACGTACTCCCGCCAGCCCCGCAGGATGCTCGCCTGGTCCTCCAGCGGATAGAAGACTCCCGAGAAGGCGACGATCGGGCCGAGCGGATGGAGCTTGAACGTGAAGGACGTCACGACGCCGAAGTTCCCGCCACCGCCCCGGATCGCCCAGTAGAGGTCGGGATTGGATTCGGCCGAGGCCGTGCGAACCTCGCCGTCCGCGCACACGACCTGCGCCTCGACCACGCTGTCGCACGAGAGCCCGTACTTTCGCCGCAGCCACCCGTAACCGCCGCCCAGGGTCAAGCCCGCGACACCCGTGTCGGAGACGACGCCACCGGGGGTCGCGAGGCCGAGCGCCTGCGAGTCGCGATCGACATCGCCCCAGAGCGCGCCGCCCTGCACGTGAGCGAGGCCGCGGTCGGCGTCGATCACGACACCACGCATGGGGGAGAGGTCGATGAGCATTCCCCCGTCGATCGCCGATAGCCCCGCGAGTGAGTGACCGCCGCCGCGCACCGCGGCTGCAAGGCCGTTGTCGCGGGCGAAGGTCACCGCGTCGATGACGTCCGCGGTGCCGGAGCATTGGATCGTCAGGGCCGGAGACCCGGGGTGCATCGCATTGAAGGCCGGACGCACCTCCGCCGCCCCGGGATCCGCGGCCGCGAGCGCTGCTCCTCGCAGCTGGGTCTGAAGCTCTCCCAGGACGTCGTCGGCGATGTCGGTCTCGCCGCCGCTCAGCGTCACTGCCTGCATGCTCATCGGTTCCCTCCTTGAGTGGGTGTGTGGCAAGCCTCCGTCATCCGCGCCCCTGAGTCAAGGTCACGCGCCGAAGGTTTTATCGGCGGCTTAGGATTCGCTCGCCGGGTCCGCCGCCTCGGCCGTTTCGAGCTCAGACCGTGTCCGGCACCTCGACCGCGCCCTCCACCAGGAGCGCGATCGCGAGGGCATCGATGATTCGCTCGAGGTCGTGCCGGCGCGG
>DATAOX010000130.1:0-6114 GCA_036265555.1 Solirubrobacterales bacterium | reverse complement strand
CGCCACACGAGAACCGGACGGAGCAGTAAAGAGACCGCTGCACGCGGCGAACTTCGTACAAACCTGCTTGGACGAGAAGCGGCGCTCTGAATGAGCCTAAGCGGCTGCCTGGGCCTGCGCGGGGCTAGCGAGGGAGACGGGGGGACCGGAACGGACCGCCCGACAGATCGCCGTTAGGCGGGGACGGGTTCTGTCTTTGCCTCCCTCGCTCAACCCCTAGCAAGGGACGCGTTCTGTCTGAAAACCGTGGCTCTAGCCGATGAAATCTGGCTCAGAAATCGACGCAAGCCGGCTTCCCGCAGACCGCTGCTTTGCATGGAAAGCAGCACTCCGCCGCGGGATACTGCGTGGGCGATGTCGGAGGAGAACGTCGAGATCGTCCGCCAAATGATCACCGCCTTTGCTGAGGGCGACGATGAGCGGCTCGTCGAGTTGTTTGACCCGCAGATCGAGTACGACGTCTCCCGAACCAGCCCGGAAAGTCGGGTGGCTCACGGACAGGAAGAACTAGCGAAGGTCATCGAGCAGTGGCTTGCCACTTGGGACGACCACAGGTTGGAGCTAGTCGATCTGATCGATGCCGGAGATGAGTGGGTCGTCGCGCTGATGAACGAACGCGGGAAGATGAAGGGCAGCGACACATGGGTCGAGCATCAAGTCGGCGTTCTCTTCACGCTGCACGACGGGCGTATCACCCGTTACGAGGAGTACCAGGACAAAGCTGGGGCCCTCGAAGCCGCCGGGCTGCGGGAGTAGCGGCTCGCTATCGCTTTGGACGAGAAGCGGCGCTTTGCACGGAAAGGAGCGCTTCGGGCTAACGACCCCTTCTACGCGATGCGGCCGCCCGGCCGGTCTGGGTCGTGGCGGGAAGGGACGCAACGGAACTGGCGTCACGCGGGTTCTACTCGTGTATGCCGTCACTCACGATCTCGGCCGCGCGCTCCTCCGGCTGGCCCGAAAAGCCTCCCTCGACGGGCATGCTCGGCAGCAGCGTGTCTTGGACGAAGCGGTCGGATTGCTCCTTGGACTCCCACACGGCGGCGATGAGGATGCCTCCGTCTGTCGGCCCAGCGGCGTGGTAGGTCTGTCCCTCGGGCAGACCTCCCGGAGGGTGCACCGCCGCAATGCTTGCCTCGTACTGATCCACGGTTGCGCCCGGCCAGAAATGCGTCAACAGGTATGCCATGTGGCCTCCTTCTCTTGGGTCAGGCGAGCCTAGTCGGTGACACAGCCCCGCGCAGCCGCCGGGCTATCGGAGTAGGCGACCGCTGCTTTGGACGAGAAGCGGCTATCCGCTTTGCATGGAAAGCAGTGGTCTGCGGCGAGATACTGAGCTGTCGATTGAACGCCCGCAAATGAGACGCCCATTCCCGTACCGGCCGCGTTGGTGTCCGCACCCGGAGGCCGGAGGAAGGAAGAGTGGTACTGGGACGGCGAGCGCTGGACGGATGGCCGTTCGACGACTGGTTCTCGTCGTTTCGGAGAGCGAGCCTCACTGGCTGAATGTGCCCGGATTCATCCGGAAGCGTGAGGCCTGCGTCGTTCGCCAGCGATGGGCGCGGAGGTGGGCGGGCTCACGCCTCTTTCCTCCGCGCCCACCGCCGGCGAGGCCTCAGCTCGTAGAGGCCGTCGACGGTGAGACCGCCGTGCGCCTGCGAACGGTCAGGAACGCGGCAGCGCCGAGCGCCACGAGGGCCGTCGCCGCGGCGGCGCCGATCGTGGCGCTAGGCCAGTCGAACCCGCCATCGGCGTGGGCCGGCGAGCCTGAGACGAGCGTGGTATCGCCGATGCCGCCCTTTTGCATAGGCGCACCGGAGTAGCCACCGGGCGTACCAGGGGTGAGCATCGAGCCTGCCGGTGTGCCGCTCCTCTTGGCGTATTTTTGCGGAACCCCGATGTCGCCCTTTTGAATAGGCGCACCGGAGTAGCCACCGGGCGTACCCGGAGTGAGCATCGAGCCTGCCGGTGTCGAGTTGGCGGAGGAGTACTCCGCGCCGGCGGTCGCAGGGGCCGCAAGCGAGCCGACGGCCAGGGCGAGCGCGAGAACGCCCAGCCATGCCTTCGGCCTCGCTCGGTGCGTCTTGGTGATGGTGTAAGCCCTCATCTCGGGCCTCCTTGCTGTCGCGCCTTGGGGTCCCGGTCCCTGATGAGGCGAGGGCCCCGTGGCCTGTTGTCGGCGCGAAGCCTCAGACAGGCCGGTATACGCTCGGTTTAACCGCGGTCGGCCGCCCCCGAGGAGCGGCGTTGCGGGTCAGCCGGAGGGACAGGTCGATATGTAGTCCTGCTGCGGCACGATCTCCTCCCACTGCCCGGGGGTGAGGCCGCCGCCCGCGATGGCGCAGGCGCGGCGCACCAAGGCGGCGGGGTCACTGCCGGTGCGTTCGAGCCCGCGATCGCCAGCCACGTCCCAGATGATGACGTTGGAGTCGTCGCTTGCCGTGTAGAGGGTGCGACCGTCGGGGCTGAAGGCCGAGCCCCACACCGGTTCGGTGTGGCCCTCCAGAGTCTCGATCGCGCCCCCATGCTTCAGGTCCCACACCGGGTCGGCTACGTCGCCGACGGGGCGCTCCAGAGCCTGGATCGTCCTCTCCTGCTTCAGGTCCCAGACCACCACGGTCCCGTCCTCGCCCCCCGTGGCCAGCGTGCGGCCGTCCGGGCTGAAGGCCTCGCTCGTTACCGACGCGTTGTGAAACTCCGCCAGCCTGCGCACTCGCCCGGAGCTGAGGTCGAGCAGCCGCACGCTCCCGTCCGCGCCGCCGAGCGCAAGCGTGCCACCGTCGGCACTGATGCCCGTGGTGTAGGCGCCGACCGGGTAGCGGCGCTGGACTCGTAGCGTCTGCGCGTCGATCACATAGGTCGCATCGGGATCCGCGTAGACCAGGCGCCGGTTCGAGGTTCGATGGAACAGCGAGGGGTGCTCAAACGCCACCTCGTAGTTGGCTGAGAATGAGAGTCCGGGCGAAATGCGGGCGGCCCGACCCATCGGCGAGCCGCTGCGAACGTCGAACCGGCGGATGAACAATGGCCCTTCGCCCGAGTAACCGACGATCAGGCTTCGTCCGTCCGGGGAATACGTGACCAGCGGGAGGGGCTGCCCGGGCACCGCGGGATCGCCGGGATGGGCTCCGATGGAGATGGAGGTGCGCAGGCGCAGCGTGCGAGCGTCGATGACCTGCACCTCTCCAGTCTGGTAAGCGGGCGCACGCATGACACCGACCGCGATCGAGTCCCCCCGTGGGCTGAAGTCGACCATGAACGATTCGCCCCCGGCGACGTCGCCCTGCGCCCTGTACTGGCCGATCCGCTCTCGTGCCGCCGTGTCGAAGACCGTCACGGTCCCCCTTCCATCGCCGACCGCGAGCGTGCCTCCGTCGGGGCTAAGGGCGACCGGGCCGAGATTCTCGCCGTCCGCGGGCAGGACGCCGAGCATGGCGGGGCTCCGCAGGAGGGTCGAGAGCAGGTTGGTGCGGGTGGCGGCGGAGTCGTCGAGGGCGACGCCCGCGGCGGCGAGTCGCAGCGCCTGATCGGGGCGGTCCTCGGTCAGAGCCTGGGCGGCGAGCCGCTGCGCGGCCTCTGCCCTCGCTGCGGTCCGCGCCTCCTGGCGCTGTGAGACGGCAATCACACCGCCGATCACCGCGGCGGCGAGCAGGACGCCGGCGCCGGCGAGGAGGGTTCGCAGGCGACGATTGCCACGGCGCTGGCGCTCCGCCTCGCGCTCGCTCGCCGCCCGGCTCTCGCCGAGGAATGCGCGCTCGAGCTCGTTCAGTTCCGGATCGTGGCTCTCCGCCCAGTCGAGCGCAGCAGCGAGCCGGGCGCCGCGATAGAGCTCCGCCGTGTCTCGCCCAGACCTCTCCCACTCGGCGGCGGCATTGATCAGATGCTGTTGAACGCGCCGGCCGTCGAGGTCCTCCGCGAGCCAGGCACGGAGGCGAGGCCACTCCCGCAGGAGGGCCTCGTGGGCGAGCTCGACCGTCTCCTCGTCGACCGTCAGCAGGCGGCTCTCGGTGAGGACCGCGAGGGCGGCGGTCGCGTCCTCGTCGCGCTCGGTCTCCAGCTCGGAGACGGCGACCCGCCGGCTGATCGGCACCGGCTGCTCGGCGTCGGTCAGCCGGAGGAGCATCGCCCGCGCGCGTTCGCGCTGGGGCGGGCTGAGCCGACCGTAAGCGCGCTCCGCGAGCCGGGCCACCGCCCCGTTGACGCCGCCGCTTCGCTCGTAGGTGGAGCGACGCAGGGTGCGGCCGCTGCGCTCCTGCCAGAGCTCGACCAGGGTGGTGGAGAGCAATGGCAACCCTCCTGGCTCGTCGGCGACGTCGCCAACCAGCGCCGAGGTGAGCGACGGCTCGACCCGCAGTCCTGCCCAGCGGGCGGGGAGCTCGATCGCCCGGCGCAGCTCCTCGCGGCGCATCGGCCCGACGAGCACGTTGTTGGAGCTCATCTGCGCTGAGAGCCCCGGGTACTCGGCGCAGCGGGCATAGAAGTCGGCCCGGATCCCGAGTACCACCAGGGCCCGCTGGTCGGGGTCGGCCGCGATCGCGACGATCGCCTCCACGAAGGCGGCCCGCTCGCCCTCGTCGCGGCAGGCGGTGAAGATCTCCTCGAGCTGATCGACTCCCAGGACGATGCGCTCGCCTGGCCGGACGGCCTCCAGGGCCGAGGCGAGCGGGTCGACACTCGCCGGCTGTCCCTGACTGGGGGCAAGCCGGGCCAGGGCGCGGGCCAGTTCCGCCACCGGATGCTCGCCGGGCCGCATGAGCCCCTGCCGCCAGCGCGCGGAACCGGGAAGGACACCCTCCGCCAGCGACGACAGCAGCCCGGCGCGGATCAGCGATGACTTGCCGCTCCCCGACGGTCCGATGACCGCGATCAAGGTGGAGCCGACCAGGCGCGCCACCAGATCCGCCACCAGCCGCTCGCGGCCGAAGAAGTACTCGGCGTGGGCGGCGTCGAACGACTCCAGGCCACGGAATGGGCAGACCTCGGATTCCGAAGGATCGGTCGGCTCGGCGACCAGGTAGAGGCTCGTTCGCTCGCGGGCGAGCTGCAACTGGGCGACGCTGCCGGCAACCTCGGTCTCCGCCGCGCGCAGGCCGCCCCGCCCGTTGGCAGCCCTTCCCACCGTTGCCTCCAACCTCTCCGC
The DNA here is from genome assembly GCA_036265555.1 of Solirubrobacterales bacterium. Classification (GTDB taxonomy): domain Bacteria; phylum Actinomycetota; class Thermoleophilia; order Solirubrobacterales; family 70-9; genus AC-56. The sequence continues at coordinate 977 of DATAOX010000130.1, read as the reverse complement.
GGCCAGCGCCTGGGCCCAGCCGCTGGCCGCCCGATGGATACGCAGCGGCACGCCCTCGCTCTCGGCCATCAGGGTGTCGGGCGGCATTGCGGCTGCTTCTTCGGGCGCGTAGAGCTCGGCGATCTCGACGGCGGCGTCGGTCCGCAGGGAGAGCATCACCAGCCGCTGGCTCACCTCGGCGAATGCCGGCGGGCCCTGCTCGTCCCGGTGCAGCACCAGCAGGAGCAGGGCGAATTCGCGCGATCCTTCCGCGAGTGCAGAAGCAGCCTCGAGGATGGAGGGGGAAGCGTCGTCGGCATCGTCCAGCACCACCAGGGTGGCGTGCTCGCTGCTCTCCGCGGCACGGATCGCCTCCAGGGCCGCCTCGGCGGAGCCGGTGCCCGCCGCATAGAGGACCGCCGCCCCGGTGCGCTGGACCTCCGCGGCGATCTCCGCCGCGAGGCGGGTCTTGCCGATGCCGCCGGGGCCGCCGACGAGCGCAGCTCGAGCGCCTTCCCTCTCTGCCTCCGCCCAGCGCTTGCGCAGCCAGCGCAGCTCCCGGTCGCGCCCGGCGAGGAGCGGGGAGCCGCCCTCGAGCTGGCGCGGCAGCTCCTGCTGGAGGGGACGGGCGTCGAGGGCGGGGTCGTGGCGGAGGATGGCCTCCTGCAGCTCGCGCAGCTCGGGGCCGGGCTCGACCCCGATCTCCTGGGCCAGCGTCCGATGCGCGTCGCGATATGCCTCGATCGCCTCGGACTGCCGTCCGGCGCGGTAGAGGGCGAGCATGCGCTGGGCGTGGAAGCGCTCGTGGGTTGGGTGCTCGGCGATCAGCGCCTTGAGGCTTCCGAGCACATCGGCGTGGCGCCCGGCGGCGAGCTCGGCGTCGATCGACAGCCCGATCGCCCGCAGGTGGAGCTCCTCGAGCCTTCCGATCTCCGCTCCTGCGAAGGGCTCCGAGGCGACGTCGGCGAGCGGGGCACCACGCCAGAGCTCGAGCGCGC
>DATAOX010000129.1:0-29490 GCA_036265555.1 Solirubrobacterales bacterium | reverse complement strand
GCGCGTACGCGGTTTCACCCTTAGGACGAACGGGACCCGTTCAAATCGACACTCCCCTCACGCGAAGCGGAAGGGTGGGCGGCGGGTGCGCCTAACGAGGCGTGCCCGTGGGCTTCCGCTCCTCCGCGGGGGCACCGTCGGAGGCGCGACGCTCGAAGCGGCCCGAGCCGCCGCCCGCACCCGCCACGGCGGGCTCGCCGACACCGGTCTTCCGGTGCAGGTCCGCCTCGATCTCCTCCAGGCTGCGCCCCTTCGTCTCGGGCAGCATCGCCCTCACGAAGAAGAACGCCAGCACGCCCATGACTGCGTAGCCCAGGAACACGGGGCCGGAGCCCCAGGCGCTGAGCATGATCGGGAAGGTCTGCGACACCAGGAAGTTGGCGAACCAGTTCATGCAAACCGCCACACCCATCGCCGTGCCGCGCACGCTGAGGGGCAGCACCTCGGGCATCATGACCCAGACCACAGGCCCCCAGGTCGCCGCAAACGAGACGATGAAGCCGGCCAGGCAGAGGAACGTGATGATCGCTGCCGGGTCGCTTGACGACGTCGGCGTCGCGAGCAGCTCAGTCGACAGCCCGAGGACGGCGAGGCTCGTCACCATGCCGACCAGGCCGAACAGGAGCATCGGCTTGCGACCGACGCGATCGATGATCCGGATCGCCACGATCGTCATCAGCACGTTGAGCGTGCCGATTATGAGGTTCAGGTAGATCGCCGAATCCGCTGAGAAGCCAACGCTCGTCAGCGTGGTCGGCGCGTAGTAGATGATCGTGTTGATGCCGATGAACTGCTGGAAGACCGCCAGGCCGATCGCAGCGATCAGCGCCGGCCGGACCCACGGCTGCTTGAGCAGGCGCAGGCCGCCTTCCTCCTCCTCCACCTCCTGGATCTCCTCGATCTTGCGCTCGGGCGACTCCTCGAGCGCCACGTCGTCCTCGGTCACTTCCTCGAGGACGTCACGCGCCTCCTCCTCCTCGCCCGTGCGGACGAGGAAGCGTGGCGTCTCCGGGACGAAGAACATGCCCGCGAAAAGGATCGCGGACGGCACTGCGGCCAGGCCGAGCATCAAGCGCCAGTCGCCGGACGAGGCCAGGATGGCATTGACGATGAACGCGGCGAGGATGCCGATCACGATCATCATCTGGTTGAGGGAGGCGATCGCGCCGCGAATCTCCGTTGGGGCGATCTCGGACAGGTAGAGCGGCACCGCCAGGGCCGCCGATCCGACCGCGAGGCCGATCACGAAGCGGGCGGCCACCAACACGCCGGCGCTCGGCGCCGCGGCCGCGCCGAGGGCGCCGACCGTGAACGTGACGGCAGCGATCATGATGAGGCGCCGTCGTCCCAGTCGGTCCGACATCGGGCCGGCAACGGCGGCTCCGAGCATCGCCCCGAGTAGCAGCGCCGCAACAACGGCACCCTGCATGAAGGGCGAGAGGCCGAAGTCGGACGTGATGAACAGAATCGCGCCCGAGATGACGCCGGTGTCGTAGCCGAACAGCAGCCCGCCCAGCGCACCAAAGAAGAAAATCCGTCTTCCACTGGCCTGAAGCACGTCCATCTGCCCTCTCCTCTCTCCGGTTCCCCACCTCCTTGATTCCCGCCCTGAGAGTTCGGAAACCGGAGGACCGGGCGGTTCGAGTGAGCAGCAACGGCATGACCAGCACTCTCGACAGCCCCTCCCCCGCCCCGCTCGCAGATGAAGCGCAGCGATGTGAGGGATTTCCGTACGGCATGCCGACCACACAGACCGACACGATCAACGTGGGAGATCCTGCTCCTAGACGGTGTCCCTGCTCTCGCGGGCCGAACTGTTTCGCGTACTCATATCGCTGCTCCCGCTGCGGCCTCTGCCTCCGCATCGACGGGGTCCGTGATGCGGCCGCCCAGGGCGAGCGCGAGCAACGTGCCCACGACCGCCCAGCCCACCAGCACGAGAATCGGGCCGGCGATCCGCGCACCGTCGAAGAACAGCGCCGACCGCGCCAGGTCGACGCTCGCCCCCGGCGGCACCACGCCGCCGATCGTCCGCCACAGGCCCGGCAGCAGTGGCCGCGCGAACGGCCCGCCGGATGCGGGGTTGCCGAGAATCACGAATACGAGGATCACCAGTCCGGTTCCCGCCGGGCCGAGTGCGGACTGGATGCCTGCGGTGGCGGCGCCGCTGGCGAAGATGGTCAGCGCTGCGATCCCGCACAGCGCGACCACGTGACCGACGAAGACGTCAAAGCTCGCCCGCAGGATGACCACGCTGAGGATCCCCGCGACGATGCTGAATCCCGCGAGCGCTCCGATCCGCGCTGCCGCCCGCCGCCTGCTCGGGCTGCGCGGGCTGCCGATCAAGCCGATCAGCGTCGAGGCGATGTAGCCACCGAACACCCAGGCGATCATCCCGTAGAACACCGCGGTGCCGTTGGGGTCGTTGGGCGGCAGCGGCTTGACGTCGGTGACGCGGACGGCCGGCCGGTCCTGCGCGGCGGCGGCCCGGTTGAACGTCAGCTCCAGCGCGGTGGCGGTCGGCCGGTTGGCGGCCGAGGCTACGAACAGGCGGTTCGTTGCCGCCTCATAGGCGCCGTAGACCTCGCGATCGTCGATCCGCGATAGGGCGGCGGAGCGGGACGATGCCTGGCGCGCATCGAGTGGGTCACCGGGCAAGCCGTTGAGTTGGGCCGCAACCTCCGGCGGGCCGACGACGTCCACCGGCACCTGATGTGGGGCGGGGTCATGGAACGCTCCGACGTAGGAGAAGGCGAACGCCACAGTCAGCACCAGGGCGGGGATCAGCACGAGCGCGACGGCCTTCGGCGTCGCCACGGCGTTTGCGATCAACGTTCAGGAGCTCCCAACGCGCGAGTTATCTGCTTGCTAGGTAGCCGTCGCTTGCGCCCCGTCGTTCCGGGCCTCGATCGCCTTCACGGCCTGCTCGAACGCACCCTTCAGCCGACCCTTGCCGACGGTCCCGAGGACGAGGCCGAGGAATCGTCCCTTGAGGTTCTTGCCTTCGCGGACGACTGTGTAGTCGATGTCAGTCCTCCCGTCGGGCTGGCTCTTGAGGATGTAGGTGTGGCTCGCGCCGTTCGCCCACGCGTTCGAGTCGGTGGTCGTCAATACGACACGGCCGGGATCCGACCAGTCGTAGCGCAGGCGCTCCCAGACGCCGGCCGAGCCCTCGGTGACGTCGGCCTCGTTGGGGCCTTGGTCGTGGACCTTCAGGTAACCGTCGGCGCTGTTTTCAAAGAGCTCCGCGCGCCCGGGTCCGAAGTCGGTGAGCCCGGCGATGAACTGCTCGGGCGTCGCGGTGGTCGTCTGGTGGAACTGGAACGTGGGCATAGGCGCTCCTTACTAGGGGTGGTGACGTTTCGGAACCGTCGAAAGTGAAAGTTTTCCGGCTCGGAGACGGGCATGGTCCGCAAGCGAGGCCGGAGTGTTGTTCGGCTTCCCTCTCGCTTCGGTGCGCTCACAGGTCAGCCTCCTGACGTCTCTGCCGACCGTATCACGCGAAATCAGCTCACCGGAGGGGGAACGCTCTCGGCGCTGGACGCGAGCCATGGATCCCAATCGCACACCGTGCAGCCGTGGCGAAATGCCGAGCGCGCGAACGCCAGCGCCGACGCGTGAGGATCCGCAGTGGCGCGGGCATCCTCCCAGTCGAAGATGAACTCACCCATCTCGGTGCTCCAGCGTGCTGCCGCTGGCTCGATCTCCCCATCGGAGAACGCATCCGGCGTGGGATAGGCAAAGCAGAAGAACGCGGCGCGCCCGTAGTTGCGATCGCCGGGCCACCATCCAACCTCGATCTGCTGGGCATCGCCTGAGTTGCGCATGATGAACTCGTCCGAGGGTGGCTCCGCGCCGCTGCCCGAGTAGATGTGCACGGCGAGATCGAAGGTTCCCCACCAAGCGTTGACAGGAGAGGAGCGGCCTCGATAGGGGGCGCGAAAGTCGGCCAGGACACGCGCCGCCTGGGTCGCTGCCGTGAAATAGACGGCGACCTGATCGGGGTCATAGGTGGCGTGCTCGACGTCCTCGTCGAGCGGCATGCTCCAGGGCACCTCCTGAGGCACAGGATTGATCTCGACGGGAGCGGCCAATCGCCCTATTGACTCGAGGATCTCGCCGGTCACCTCGGCCACGGATCGGTTCGGGGTCAAAGCAACGCGGGATTCGCCCCCGCCGCTGTGCTCGACCAGCGCCTCGTGCGTGCGGAGATCGAGGGCCACCACCATGGCGCCAGAGCCGTCGGGAGCCGGCAGCGGATGCGTCTCCCAGCCCCGCGGGGTCAGGCGAAGGGCCGCGTGCTGGAGCTGCGGCTCCGGCGGTGCAAGTTTCACGGCCAGCTTCCCGAGGACCTGCGTATGAGCGTGAAGCGTGTCACAGGTGGCACTCCAGGTCTCGTAGGACAGTGCTGGCCAGGGCGTTACGGTCGACGTCATGCCCTGGCCCCGGACGACAGGGCGTTCAACAACGTGCCGACCTCATAGCCGCCGCGGTGGACGACCCCGTCGATGAAGAGCGTCGGTGTACCAAGCACCTCCTCCGACGCCTCCCCACTCTCAACGTCCCGACGAATGCGATTCATGACCTCCTCGCTTGCCTGGTCGACCTCAAAGCCCGCGAGATCCAAGTCGAGTTCCATGGCGTAACGCTCCAAGTCTTCATCCTCGAGCTCCGACTGGCGATGAAAGAGCAGCGTGTGCATCTCCCAGAAGCGATCTTGTAGCGCGCCGGCCTCTGCGGCCGCGGATGCCGCGAGGGCGTGCGGGTGGATCTCGGTCACGGGGAAGTGGCGGAACGCGAAGCGAACTTCCCCGTTCAGGTGCCTTTCGACCCGCTCGATTGCCCGAAACGCCTGTCGCGAGTACGGGCACTCGTAGTCACCGTACTCGACGATCAGGGGCGCGCTCGAGGGTCCACGGACATGATCGACTCCCTCTTGGAGCGGAGCGATGCTCATCGATACAAGCCTGGCAAAGCTGTCAAGCGAGTTCGAGAGCCTACGTCGGCGCCTCCAGCGGCGGGGACACGTCGTCGTAGATGCGTGCCGCCGCCAGCTTGCCGCTCTCGCCCCTTACGTAGACAGCTACCCCAGCCTCCGGCCACAACTCGCTCTTCCCCCAGCGAACGACGTTGTACTCCAACGCGCACTCGCGTCCGTCGTCGGTGAGGGTGCACCGCTCCAGAGAGATACCGCCGCCGTTTGAGAACAACCACTCGTAGAACGTCTTTAGGCCCTCGGCGCCTCTGTGAATGTGTCCGGCGCCGGCAGGCTCCCGGGCGTAGGCGTCGGACTCGAAGACGGACACGATCGCCTCAACGTCCCCTGCCCTCAGCGCGCGCTGGTACTCGGCCACGACGTCCGGCTCGCGCAGGTCAGGGTCGGCCTGCACCACTGGGGGACGCTTCGCGTGTCGCCGGGTCAGCGGCCAGGTGCTGTAGTAGATCCGAATCTCGTCGATCCGTGCGTCGGGCTGTCGGTCGGCGACGATCGCCACGGGAAGATCGACCCGGCCGGCCTCGCCGTCGAGGTGGAGCGTCACCTCGCCAACGCCACGAGGCCTGGTCCGGATGGTGTGGTCGACGTCCTCGATCGAAGCGTTGTGCGCCTCGAGCCACGCGTTGGTGTTGGCGACGTACTCGGTGAACGCCCGCGCGCCCCTGATGCGTCCCTGGACGGGATGGTGAAGCTCCGGCTCGCCGGCGAAGGAGCCGATCAGGGCGTCGGTCTCACCCGTCAACAGACCTCGGAAGAAGGGGACGGTGACGATCCTGTCACGCTGTACCTCGTCCTCCATGCGCGCCAGCGCCGGTGCTGAGAAGAGCTCGGGAGCCCAGGGCACGGGACTTAGCTTCCCACAGCCGCCCTGGCCTCTTGCTCGGCGTCGACCTTCGGCACATCGACGCCCGCCACCTCGTAGGCCTCCGCTTGGTCGAGCGTCTCGTGGGCAAGCAGCGCGCGTGCCAGAGCGTCAAGTCGCTCCCGTTCACGGCTGAGTAGCTCGATCACGTCCTGCTCGGCGCCCTCGACGATCCGCCGCACCTCCTCGTCGACGAGTTGCTGGGTCGCCGTCGAGGCGGGCTCTGACCCCGGTAGCAGCGGACCGTCCCGTCGGCCGTCGGTGACGGCGACTGCACCGATCGCATCGCTCATCCCCCACCGGCCGACCATGCCGCGCGCGGTCTGTGTGAGATTTTGGATGTCCGACTCCGCGCCTGTCGTCAGCTCGCTGAAGACGACCCTCTCCGCCGCCCGCCCTCCGAGCGCCACCTTGATCCTGGCCACGAGCTCTTCACGCGCGTAACCGAAGCGGTCGGTCTCGGGGGTAGCGAGCGTGACGCCGAGGGCCTGGCCCCGCGGGATGATCGAGATCTTTCGGACCGGGTCCGCTCCCGGGGTGAGCATGCCAACAAGCGCGTGGCCGGACTCGTGGTAGGCGGTGCGTTCGCGATCTGCCTCCGTCATCACGACCTGTCGCTCGGCGCCAAGGATGATCTTCTCGATCGCATCGGTGAAGTCCCGCGTTTCCACGGCGCCGTGACCGCGCCGGGCGGCGAAAAGCGCCGCCTCGTTAACCAGCAGCGCGATGTCGGCGCCGGTTGCCCCGGGCGTCGAGGCCGCGATTCGGTTCAGGTCCACCTCGGCCGCCAGTGGCACCGAGCGGGTATGAATCTTCAGGATCTCCACGCGGCCCTTGCGGTCAGGCGGGTGAACGGCGATTCGGCGGTCGAAGCGGCCGGGTCGCAGCAGCGCGGGATCGAGGACCTCGGGACGGTTCGTGGCTCCGAGGACGATGACGTTCGTCCCCGGCTCGAAGCCGTCCATCTCGGTCAGGATCTGGTTGAGCGTCTGCTCGCGTTCGTCGTGGCCACCGCTGATCCCGCCCACGTTCCCCGCCCGCGACCGGCCGATCGCGTCCAGCTCGTCGATGAAAACGATCGCAGGCGCGGCGTCCTTGGCCTGTTTGAACAGGTCCCGCACGCGCGAGGCTCCCACGCCCACGATCGCCTCGACGAACTCGGAAGCCGACATGGAGAAGAACGCAGCGTCGGCCTCGCCCGCGACCGCACGGGCCAGCAGGGTCTTGCCGGTGCCGGGCGGCCCGTACAGCAGAACGCCGTGCGGAACCCGCGCACCGAGCTTCGTGTAGCGCTTGGGGTTCTTCAGGAAATCCACGACCTCGACGAGCTCGTCCTCGGCTTCGTCGATCCCAGCCACGTCGTTGAAGCAGACGCGTTCCTGATCCCCCAGGCTGACACGCCGCGCGGTGGAGCGACCGAACCCGCCCAGGACGCCGCCGCCTCCACCTCCCAGCTGGCGGCGCGCCAGCCAGACGAGCAAGGCGACGAGCAGGATCGTTGGAAGGAAGCCGAGGAGCAGCGTGGCCCAGATCGACCGACCGGTGTCGGGCGGCTCGGCGTTGACGACGACGTTCCCCCTCTCGAGCAGCCCGGTGATCTGAGCGTGATCGATGAATGCTGGGACCTCGGTTTCGAAGCTCGTCACCGTGATTGGCTCGGCGTCTCCCGGCGGGTCGTATTTCGCGGCCTGTCCAAGGTCGCCCTCGATCGAGTTCTCTTGAGAGCTGATCTCCTGGACATTCCCCCTCTTGACCTGGTCAACGAAGAAGGGCTGGTAGGGAATCCGCTGACGCGAGGGCGGACCGCCGGTCACGAACGAGATCACCAGATTCACCGCCAGCAGCCCGAGGAGGATGCCGACGAACAACCGTGCTCGCGGGATCATCGGGCGCTTGGGCTCTGGCGGCGCTCCGCGACCGTCGGGCGCCGGGTCCACCCGCCAGCCCGACGGGTGCGCCTTGTCAGGCGGTGCGTTCCTCGCGCCCGCTGACTGGCTGGGACCCGGATCCCCGACCGGATTGGGGCGCTGTTCTCGAGCGCTTGCCACGCGGTTTACATGATGAACTGCTGACCGCCATCGATGTCGTAGGTGGCGCCCGTGAGCGCCGTGTTGACCATGATGTGAACGGCCAGCGCCGCGACGTCCTCGGGTTGGACGACACGTCCGATGGGGAGTGTGTTCCGCAGTTGAGCGCGCCGCTCGTCGAGCTGGTCGCCCAGTAGCGACGCCGACAGCGGCGTGTCTACGAAGCCGGCGGCGATGAGGTTGGCCCGAACCGGGGCGAGCTCGAGCGCGAGCGCCGCCACGAACGGAGGAAGCGCGGCAGTGGCCGCGGAGACGATCCCGCCCTCGCGACTGATCTTCCGGCCCCCGGTCCCGCCCATGAAGACCAGGGTGCCACCGGCCCTCATCTTTGGGGCTGAGTTGCGGGCAACCTCGAGCGAGAGCATCACGTGGCCGCCCAGCACCTCGCGCACCTGGTCCGGGTCCATCTCGAGGAGCGGCCCATAACTGGGGCCCGGCCCCGTCACCATCACGTGGTCGATCGGGTCCGGCAGGCCATCGAAGAACCGCTTGAGCGCAGCGGAATCGGTGGCGTCGAAGTCCGCGGTGCTGCGAGCCTCTACGTCCGCCGCCGCTCGTTCGAGGCGCTCGCGATTGCGACCGGTCAGGACGACCTCGGCACCCTCGGCGCGGGCGCGGCGGGCGGTCTCGAGCCCGATGCCGGCGCTGCCGCCGACGAGGACGACGGTCTGCCCGGCCATTTCCGGCTCGCGTTGCGGGGGACTCATCCCGATGAGCTCGCCATTTGCGCGGCCATCGGTTTGAGCGGCGGGGGCATGTCTGCGATCTCCATGCGAAGCGCCATCAGTGCCGGCTCGTAGATTCCGGAGAAGCTGGGGAAGGGCTGGATCGTGTCGCTCATCACCTCAAGCGGGACGTGCGCCCGAATGGCGAGCGTCGCCTGCTGCATCCACTCGCCGGCCTCCGGCCCGAGCGCGTAGGCGCCGGTCAGTCGCTCGCCATCGCTGAGCAGCGTCATGAACCCGTTGGATTCGGCATAGGCACGCGTGTAGGTGGCGGTTTTCGGCACCTCTGACACGGCTGCGGTCCCGCTGTACTTCCCTTCGACCGCGCCCACCGCCGCGGCCTGGGGGTCGCTATAGGTGACTCGGGGGACGGCCTCGTAGTTCGCCGGATGCTGATCGCCCGAGATGTTCGCCGCGACCACATCGCCCTCGTATTCACCGACGTGGGTGAACGGCCAGATGCCGGTGACGTCGCCGATCGCCCAAAGGCGCTCGCCCGCGCGCATGTACTCGTCGACCTTGATGCCGTGCGGATCGGCCTCGAGGCCGACGGTTTCGAGGCCGATCCCCTCGACGCGCGGGCGCCGACCGGTGGCGACGAGCAGATGGTCACCGCGGAGCTCGGGGCGATCGTCGAACTCGAGGACGAAGTCATCGCCGTCTCGCCGCGCCGCGCTGGCCCGAACGCCGAGGGCGATCTCGACCCCATCGCGTCGCAGGACCTCACCGAGCGCCTCGCCCAGCGGCTTGGGCTCGCGGGGCAGGATGTGCTCGGCGCCCTCGACCAGCGCCACCTCCCCACCGAGCCGGCACACGGCCTGCGCCATCTCGACGCCGACCGGGCCGCCGCCGAGCACCAGCATGCGGTGCGGCACGGCCTTCATGCCGGTCACCTCGCGGTTGGTCCAGATGCCATCGAGCTCTCGGAGGCCGGGGATCGGCGGCACGAACGGATCCGCGCCGTTGGCCAGGACGATGTTCTCGGCGGTGTGGCGCGTGCCATCCACCTCGACCACTCCCGTGCCTGCGAGGCGGCCACTGCCACGGAGCAGGTCGATCCCGTGGTCGGCGAGCCAGCGCTCCTGGCCGGCGTCGGAGTAGTCCGAAACCATGAAGTCCCGCCAGTCGAGCGCGGCCTGGACGTCGACCTCGGCGCTCGCCGCCGCCTCGCGCGCGGCGTGCACCGCCTCGCCTGGACGCAACAGCGTCTTCGACGGGATGCATCCCCAATAGGTGCACAGACCGCCGACCAGCTCTCGCTCGACGACGGCGACACGCAGTCCGCGGGCGGCCAGCGCCGCGGCGCAGTGCTCGCCCGGCGCCCCACCGCCGACCACGATGACCTCGTAATCGCTGCTCATGTCCGGAGCTCCTCCGCGCTTTGCGCCCAGCTCACTCGGACGGCACGACGATGCCCTTGACGTCCGCCATGTAGCGGTTGGCGGCTTCCGCCGCCTCGTCCGGGGCGCTTCCGTTCTGCCGGGCGTTCATGTAGGCCGCGTACCAGTCCCACCAGTCGTGCGGTGGGGCGACCGCCTCGAACGAGCCGTGACGCCCGGATGTCTCGTGCAGCAGGTCCGCCAGCGCGGCGATGTCCATCTCAGTCCTCCCAGGTCCGGCCGGGGAGCCGAGTCGTGATCTCTTGGAGCTCCCAGATGTTGCCGTCGGGGTCTCTGAACGACGCCCGCGCGAAGTACGAGCGTCCTCCGCCCTCGAAGCCCGCAGGCCGCGCCTCCTGCACCTCGCTCACCTCGACACCGCGGCTGATGAGGTCGTTCCGGGCGGCGTCGATGTCCTTTACCGTGAGGATCTGCCACTGAGCGGACCCCGGGTCGGCGTTGAAGCGTCCCTTGCCGAACTGAATCGAGCACCCCGAGTGGGGTGGCGTGAATTGCACCGTCCTGGCCTCGTCGCTGATGACCAGGTCGATGTCGAACCGCCATCCGAGGCTCTCGTAGAAGCTCTTCGCGCGATCGACATCGGAAACGGGCAACGTCACGACTTCGAGGTTCATGTCCACGCCGAGATCGCTCTGCGCCTCACTCGTCGATCCGGTGCTCACGTCGGTGCTGCTCATCTCGACCTCCGTGGGTAGGTGCCTGGTCCGACGACGCTTCCAATAAGCCGACGACGACCGAAGCCAAGTGGACGGTCCGTCTTCACAGATTCTTCACTGATTCAGTGGAATAATCGACACACTCTCGCAATCCCACGGAGGGCAGTGGCACCAGGAAATCCGGACGTTCGCCGCGACGCGTCGATTGCATCAACGGGCGCCGAACGGCTCACGCCGCAGCAGGAGACGGGTCTGGTGCTCGCCGCCGAGGCCGGGGATCCGGATGCATCCCGAAAGCTGGTCGACGCCTTCCTGCCGTCCATCGCCGGTCTCGCTCGCCAATTCCCAACCGGCGCGGGGGTCGAGCGACAGGAACTCGTGCAGGAGGGGGTCGCCGGCCTCCTGTCGGCGGCGCAGCGATACGACCCACGGCTTGGGACACCGTTCTGGGCCTATGCCTCGTTTTGGGTACGAAAGGCCATGCAGGAACTCGTCGCCGAGTTGACGAGGCCCGTGGTCCTGTCGGACCGAGCTGTGCGAGGCCTCGCTCAGATCAAGACCGCGCGAAGCGAGCACCTGGATGCCCATGGCGTCGAGCCCACGATCGAGGAGCTGAGTCGGGCGACCGGGTTCACCCTGAGGCAGCTCGAGAGCCTGCAGGCGATCGACCGCACCCCACGCGCCATGGAGGAGCGGCTGAGCGACGGAGCGAGCGCGACGGTCGGGGACACGATTGCCGATCCCACAGCCGAACTGGCATTTGACCGCGTCCTCGACGAAATCGAGATCCGCGAGGCGCGTCAGTTCGCGGAGCGACTCGATGAGCGCGAGCGCGCCGTGATTCGGGGGCATTACGGGCTCGGCCAGCCGGCGCAGACCCTGAACCAGATCGGCGGCAGCCTCGGCCTGACCGCTGAGCGAGCTCGGCAGATCGAGTTGGGGGCACTTGACAAGTTGCGCACGGCACTGGCCCGGCCAGCAGCCGTCGGGGCGACCTGATTGAAGCCGCAGATCTCGCTCTAGGAGCGGATACGATCGCTCGTTGATCCATGGCCGACCCCGCGCCGCCAACCGCACTCGTGACCGGCGCGAGCAGCGGCATCGGAGCGGCAACGGTCCGCGCGTTGGCCGAAGCCGGGTTCGCCACCGTAGCCGCGGCGCGTCGGCTCGAGCGCTGCCAAGCGCTCGCCGCCGAGGTCGGCGGTCGGGCGCTGGCGCTCGATGTCACCGATCCCGCTTCGGTCGAGGCGTTGGCCGCCGAGGTCCTGGACGTCTCGGTGATCGTTCACAGCGCCGGCGGCGCGCTCGGCCAGGAACCCGTGGCCGAGGCCGACGAGGACCACTGGAAGGCCATGTACGAGTCGAACGTACTCGGCGTCATGCGAGTGACGAAGGCGCTGCTGCCGGCGCTCGAGCGAAGCGGCGCCGGGCACGTCGTCGTGTTGGGATCGGTCGCAGGTGTCGAGGTCTACCCGGGCGGCGCCGGCTACACGGCCGCCAAACACGCCGTTCACGCGGTCACCGAGACCCTGCGCCTGGAGCTCCTCGATCGGGAGATTCGCGTGACCGAGATCGCGCCGGGGCTCGTCGAGACCGAGTTCTCGCTCGTCCGCTTCGGCGGTGACCCCGAGCGCGCCGCCGCCGTCTACCGCGGCCTCCAGCCGCTGCGAGGAGATGACGTTGCCGAGGTGATCAGCTTCGTCGTCACCCGCCCGCCCCACGTCGACATCGACTACGTCGCCATCAAGCCGACCGCGCAGGCGACCGCCACCGTCGCCCACCGACGCGAGTAACTCTCGTGGTGGAAGCCTGGAAGCGGTGTACGCGGTCCATCACGATTTCACGCGCCGCACCGACAGGACGGCGACATCATCGCGCGAGCGATCGGCGGCCATCCCCGTCACGACCCGTTCGGCGATCTCGTCGGCGCCCCCGGACACCGTCGGGAACAGCGCCTCGAGACGTGCGATCCCGGCGTCGAGCCCGGCACGCCCCTCGACGAGGCCGTCCGTGTAGAGAAACAGGGTCGCGCCGCTCGCAAATGGGACCTCTGCTGCTCCGTATTGGGCGCCGTGGTCGATGCCCACCGGCAGTCCACCGCCCTCCTCGAGCCTGATCACGGCGCCCGAGGGGGTTCGCAAGAGCGGCGGCGGATGTCCCGCCCGCACGATGGTGAGCACATCACGAACCGGATCGAACTCGCCGTACGCGAGCGTTGCCATCTGCTCATTCGCGAAGGCGACGACGAGATCGTTGAGTCGCTCCATCGCTGATACGGCCCCCCGGTCATCGAGAGCATAGGCGCGAAGCCCCTGGCGGAACTGGCCCATCGCCGCCGCGGCGTCCACCCCGTGACCGGCGACGTCCCCGATCACGACGCCGACCCGTCCCGCACCGAGCTCGAAGCAGTCGTACCAATCACCGCCGACCGAGAGCTCCGATGTCGCCGGCAGATAGCGCGCACCGAACTCCATTCCCGGCACCTCCGGAAGGCGCTGCGGCAGGAGGCTCTGCTGGAGAACGACGATCGCCTCATGCTCACGCGTGTAGAGGCTCGCGTTCGTGACGGCTACCGCGGCCCGACCGGCCAGCTCCTGAGCAAGCCGGAGATCCTCTTCGTCGTAGCGGCGGCCGGACTCGGCGTGGATCAGGGTCAGCGTGCCGAGCGTACGCTCCCGGGCACTCAGCGGCACGACGATTGCGGACCTAAGGCCGAGCTCACGCATCACACGCAGGTGCTCCGCGTCACGGGCACCCTCGACCAAGAGCCGATCGGAGATCTCCGGGTAGAACTCAGCGCGCCCGGTCCGGACGACGTTCGCGACGCCCGTTGGATCCTCGGGATCGATCGGGTAGCGGGTGCGAAGGGTCTCGGCGAGCTCGACCTTCTCGGGATCGACGTGTGCGGTGGACGCGTTGCGGATCTCGCCGCTCTCGCCGACGAGCTCGATGCTGCACCAATCCCCCAGGCGGGGCACCGCCAACCGCGCCAGCTCGTCGAGCGTGCGATCCAGGTCGAGCGAACGGGACATGACAGCGGTCGCGTGCGAGAGAAAGGCAAGCCGCTCGCGCGCGTCCGATGCCTCTTGGAAGAGCCGGGCGTTGTCGACGGCCAGGGCGAGCCTGTGGGCCAGGTCCTGAGCGAAACGAAGGTCGCGCTCACCGTAGTGGCACCCCTCGCGCGTGGACAGGAATGTGAGCGCGCCGATGGTGCGGCCCCGCGCGACCAGCGGGACGATCATGTACGAGCGAGGAGCCAGCCTCTTGTAGAGATCCTCGACCTCAGCGGGTATCTCGAGCCGTGGCTGGTCCCGCACGTCGCTTGCGAGCTCTGGCTCGCCCGTCGAGACCACGCGCATGACCCCCTCCGACCCTCTCGTCTCCTTCCGGTAGAGGCGCCTCAGCTCGAGCAGGAGCTCCTCGAGCTCGGGATCGGGATGGGTGCTCGTGACCTGGCGAAGCGAGCCGTCCGGCTCGACGACGTCCACCGCGCACCAGTCGGCGAGCTCGGGCACGGCGAGTCGCGCCACCTCCGCGAGCGTTCGATCGTAATCCGGCGAGCGAGCGATGAGGGCGCTCGCCTTGGACACGAACGTCAGCGCGGCCTCCACGTCCAGGTCGATCCCGGTCGCGTGGTTTGGGTTCCCGGTCGTCGACACGGCGCGAGCGCCCCATCCTATCCGCCGTCGCCCTTGGCGATGCGAAGGCGGGCTTCAGTGCTCACCCGCCCGCCCCGGCCTACTCCGGCTCGGGAGCCTCCTCCCCGGGCCATGAACCCGTGAGGCGCTCGAACCCGCGGCGGGCCGCATGGTCGAACAGTCCACGAACGACGCGGAAGATCGCACCTTCGAGCACGAGGGCAACCGCGAGCTTGACGTAGTGGATGTCCCGGTGCTCGGCTTCCGGCGGCTCCTGGTCGTCGACGAGACCCCAGAGGCGTTCGAAGAGCTTCTTGCCGATCAGGCCGGCGAGGATCCCGCCGACGATGCTGACCGGCAGGAACAGGATCTTCATGCCGTCACCGGAGCCTGGGAGCCGAAGGGCGCGGTGCTCACTTCGTCGCCATCGGCCGTGCCGTCGCCCAGCAGCTGTCTTCGCAGCTGGTCATTTGACGCGAGGACCACAGCGGCGGCAGCGGCCCCGGCGCTTATCAGGACGACCACCCGGCGTCCGCGGCGCTTCTTCGGCTTGCGCCGACCGCTCTGGAGCGCGCTCGCGGCCTCGCGAAGCGAGAGGGCCGCCTCTCGGACCTGCCGCCGGAGCTTCTCGTCGCGCGTGGGCTCGACCCGGCGCTTGGACGCGCGCCGGTAAGCGGCGCGGAGGCTCTCGGCGGCCTCGGCGAGGTTCTCCTGTACGTATTCGTTCTCGATCAGGCGCTGTGCGTAGGTGCCCGCATTCGCCACTTTGTCGCTGGCCATGGTCGCCTCCTCAGTTCGTGTGCCTCTTTCCGGTTCTTTCGATCGGACGGCCCTACCGCCGGCCGAGGATCCACCCAACCGCGACGCCACCGACGAACGCTCCGACCGCCGTCGCCGCAAGGGGGTTTTGACGAGCGTTCTGGGCCGCCTGAGCCGCTGCGTTCTGGGCCGCCTGAGTGGCCTCCTGGGCGGAATCGGGCGTGGCGGCACTCGCCTTCGCGGTGGCCGCCTCCTTCTGGGCTGCGGCCTTCTCCTTCACCTGGTCCTTCTTCGCAGTCGCCTTTGCCTTCGTCCGTGCGACCTTCTTCTTGGCCTGCTTCTTGACGTCGGTCTTCTCCGCGAGCTCGGCAACCGTGTCGCCGAGCTCCTCGCGGGTGGCCTCGATCTCGGCCTCGATCTGAGCGGGGGTCTTCTCCTCCGCGCCCCCGCCGGCCTTCGTCGCCGACTCGGTCTTGCCGCTCTCGGTAGCCATCAGGTCCGTGCCTCCTTTGCGGTGCGCTTGACGTGGTCGACGTCCTCCTTCGTCGTATCGATCGCTCGCTCTGGAACCGGAGGTGTTCCCGCCTCCACGCGAGTCTTCCCGATCAGCGCCAGGACGCCGGCGACGGCGGCGTAGACCGCCGTGACGATCAGCGCCGCCAGCCAGCCCTCCATCGCCGCCGCGAGCGCCAGGATCAGGGTCGCTGTCAAGGCCCCGAATGCGAAAAGCCCAACCAGGCCGGCGGCCCCGAAGGCTCCCGCACCGATTCCGAGGCGCTTGGCCTTGAGCTCCATCTCGGCCTTCGCCAGCTCCACCTCTTTGCGCGCCAGCTCGCTGCTCTGCTGGGACAGGTCTCGGACCAGGTCCGAAACCGAGCGCTCGCCGTTGGGATCGGTGTATGTCTCTGCCATCGGATTCTCCTCTCGCGCCTCGGCTTGCTCTCGGCTTACCCAGGCGCAATATCGGGAAACTTTCAGGCCATTCATTTGCGGACATGATGATGGTGGTCGTGCCGCCCTCAGCCGGTGGGAACCTTTGGCGACGGCGGATTCGAACGTGCTGATTGCCGACAAGGCGAACAATCGCCTAGTTGAGATCGATCCCGACGGCCACGTGGTCTGGCGCTTTCCGAGACCGGGCGATCTCCCTCCCGGACAGACGCGGGCTAGACCGTCGCGGCCCGGCGGTTCTCGAACACTCCATCCAACGCCGCCTGGCGGCCGATTGCGAGCGCACCAAAGAGGACAGCGGCATCGCCCAGGCTGGATACCTCCACCCGCGGAGGGTAGGGCAGCAGATCCGCCAGGAGGGCGCGTACCGGGGCCAGCAGGAGATCGCCGTTGGCCCCGATGCCACCGCCCACGACCACCAACTCGACGTCGGCGACTGCCGCGATCGGAGCGATGTGGAGCGCGATCCGTCGCGCTTCCTCCTCGACCACGGCGAGCGCGATCCGGTCGCCAGCTCGGGCCGCGGTGAAGATGGAGCGGACCTCAAAGGGTGGACCAAGCGTCGTCCCCGCCCCGTCGCTGCCGGCGAGATCCCGTGCGTAGGTCGAGATGGCCTCGGCACACGGGTCCGATTGGCGCTCCACGCCACTGCCGAGCGCGTAGTCGACCTCGCCAGCGGCGCCATGCCTTCCCCGGTGAAGCTCCCCGTGGAGGACGACGCCCGCCCCAAGCCCGGTTCCGATCGAGAGGAAGACGAAGTCCTCCACCCCGCGCGCCACACCCTGCCACCGCTCGCCCACCGCGGCCAGGTTGACGTCGTTCTCCACCGTCACCCGCATGCCGAGCCGGCCCTCGAGCTCGGCTCCGATCGGCATCCCCTCGAGCCCGTGGACGTTTTCGGCGAGGTGGACGTCGTCGCTCTCGGGAAGCACCACGCCCGGGACCCCGACGACCGCACCGTGGATCGTCCCCGGGGCGAGTCCACACACCGTGGTCAGGCGGTCGCGCAAGCTCGTCGCGAGGTCGAGCACGCCGCGCGCATCCGCGCCACCCAGTTCGATGTCCTGGCGCGCGCACACGCGTCCGAGGAGATCGCAGATTGCTCCCCTGAGAAAGCGCGCCCCCAGGTCCAGTCCGAGAGCCAGAGCGGCGTCGGGAACGGGTTCGAAGAAGGTGGCACCGTAGCTGGGACCATCGGAGCTCGCCTCGGCCTGGCGTACGAGCCCGGCGTCGAGGAGGGACTGAAGCGCGACCGAGACCGTCGGCTTCGATATGCCCACCGCGCGCGAGATCTCCGCGCGCGAGATCGGAGCGCGGCGGCGGATCGCGTCGAGGACCGTCCGCTCGTTGAGGTCTCTCAGCAGCGGCGGCGTCGCGGCCGTGCCACGCCGCTGGGTCACTCGGGCCGCCCGTCCGTCTTGGGAGATCCCAGGCGCTGGCCGCTCTCGGGGTGGAAGACATGCGTCTCACCGTTGCGCGGCACAAGCGACAGCCGGTCCCCGCGGTTGGGCGCGCGCCACGGATCGACCCGAACCGTGAGCTTTGCCCGTCCGCCTGGAAGGCCCGCGCTGCACACTGCGTAGGCATCGGATCCGAGCTCCTCGACCAGCTCGACCCGTGCCGCCAGGCCGTCGGTCGCCGGCTCCAACGATTCGGGCCTGATTCCGATCGTGACTTCGCCCAGCCCGGTAGCGTCGGCGGTGGCAGGCGGGTCGAGTGGAATCCGAAGCGGATCGAGCCGAGCACAGCTTCCCTCAAGGGGCACCGTGCACAAGTTCATCGCGGGCGATCCGATGAACGCAGCGACGAAGGTGTTCATGGGCCTGTCGTAGAGCTCTCGCGGGGTCGCGCACTGCATCAGGTGGCCCTCGTGCAACACCGCGACCCGATGTCCCATCGTCATCGCCTCGACTTGGTCGTGAGTGACGTAGACACTCGTCGTGCCCAGGCGCGCCTGGAGCGAAGCGATCTCCCCCCTCATCTGTACGCGCAGCTTGGCGTCGAGGTTGGAGAGGGGCTCGTCCATCAGGAACGCCTTGGGCTCGCGAACGATCGCCCGGCCCATTGCCACCCGTTGACGCTGCCCACCGGAGAGTTGCGCGGGCTTGCGCGTCAGGTAATCGGTCAGCTCGAGCACCTCGGCCGCCTGTCGTACGCGACGCTCTCGCTCGGCCTTGGGCACCCTTGTCATCTTCAGGGGAAAGGCGATGTTCGCCGCAACGTCGAGGTATGGGTAGAGGGCATAGTTTTGAAACACCATCGCGAGGTCGCGATCCTTTGGCGGCATGTCGGTGACGTCCTCGCCGTCGATGTGGATCGCGCCGGCGGTCACCTCCTCGAGCCCCGCGAGCATCCGCAAGGCGGTGGTCTTCCCCGAGCCGGACGGTCCAACGAGGACCAGCAACTCACCATCGGAGACGACCAGGTCCAGATCGTGAACGGCGGCGACCTCCGTGCCGGGGTAGACGACGCTCGCGTGGTCGAAGCGGATCTCAGCCATCGCTGGTCCTCGCTCGATCCGCGTCGATCGGGATGCCGTCGCGATCCACGGCGGCGCCGGCGGACCCTCCCTCCAGCTCGGCGACAGCGGAGCCCAGCTCCCGCCGCACGCGAGCGCGAGCGCCCTCGTCGGCGTCGAGCTGGTCCAGGGCCAAGAGGGCGGCGCCCACGATTGGCGGCGAGCCGATGACCCGCACGTTGGCGCTCGCCGCGACGGTCCGGACCTCCGCGGTCACCGCGGCTGCCAGCTCGCCTTGATCCGAGCGCAGGAGCCCGCCTCCGAGAAGGATCTCCACGGGCCCGTCCAACAGGTCCAAACGCGTCATGGCGACCCGCGCCATTGCGACGATCTCGGCCACGAGCCGGTCGAAGAGGCCTCGGGCCACGGAATCGTCCGCCGCCTCGGCGAGGACGATCGGCGCCAGCTCGACCAATCGCTGGGATGGAAGCTGGCGCAGGTGGATGGCCTCGGCCACGTCCGCAGGCGTCCGTAGGCCGAAATGGGACGCCACGGCGCGCTCGAGCGTCGTCTTCGGCCCACGCCCGTCGGCGCTGCGCGCCGCCGCCGTCAATCCGGCCAGACCCAGGTCCTCCCCACCACCCCAGTCCCCACTGATCGCGCCGAGGGCAGGGAACCGCGCCTGTGCGCCATCGGGCCCGACGCCAATGCAGTTGATTCCTGCTCCGCAGACGATCGCCACGCCCCAGCCGCGCTCGGTTCCCGCCCGGAGAACGGCGAAGGTGTCGTTCGCCACCGCAACGCTGCGCGCCCAGTTCCGCTCCTCCAGCGCGCCGCGCAGCGTCCGCTCCTCCTCTGGCAGGTCGGCCCCGGCGAGGAGGATCTCGCCGACATCGGCCAGCCTGCCGTCGAGTTTTGCGCGATCGCTGGCCTCATGCACCAGGCGATCGAGTGTCTCGAGACAGCCGCCGACGCCGATGCGCTGGGGCGAGCTGCCGGGCCCGCGGACCGCTGCCAGGACCGTCCCGTCGGCGCTCACGAAGGTGAGGTCGGTCTTCGAGTTGCCGCCGTCGACCGCGAGCGCGAATGGAGGGCTCATCCCAACGTCTCCGACACGGGAATCGGCTCCGAGGAGGTCTCGACGGCCGCCAGCCGCTCGAGCAGGGCCCGAGCCGTCGCGTACTCGCCGATCAGCGGGTGGGCGAGCAGCGCGCGTCGAGCCATCCCGGCATCGCGGGTTGCAGCCGCCTCCGCGGTGAGTCGCTCGTACGCAGCCACGTTCTGCACAAGCCCGAGAAGTTCCGGCGCGAGCGGCGGTTGTGGAAGCGGCGCGGGGCCGTCACGGCCGATTCGCGCCGGCACCTCGACGACATCGTCCCCCCGGAGCCCTGAGAGGGTCGACCCGTTGCGGACGTCCACCTCCTGGACGTCGCCGGTGTCCGCGAACAGCGAGGCGATCAGCGCCGTTGCGGCGTCGCTGTAGTAGGCACCGCCCCGCTGCTCGAGCAGTGCCGGCTTCTGCGTGAGCGTCGGATCCCGGTAGAGCTCCAGGAGCTCGCTCTCGATCTCCGCCACGACCTGCGCCCTGGGCACTCCCGCGAGCTGGTCCCGCAGGACCTCGTCGTGGGCATAGAAGTAGCGAAGGTAGTACGAGGGGACGGCGCCGAGCTCTCGTAGCAGGACGGTCGGAAGCTCGATGTCCGCGGCGATCGCGTCCCCGTGACTGTCCAAGAGTTCCGGCAGCACGTCCCGATCGCCCAGCCAGACGGCCCGCACCCACGTCAAGTGGTTGAGGCCTATCTGGTCGACGACGAGGTCAGCCGGCTCGACGCCCAGCAACTCCGCGACGAAGCGCTGAAACGTGATCGCTACGTTGCACAGGCCAACCGCCCGGTGGCCGGCGTCGAGCAGCGACCGGGTGACGATGCCCACCGGATTGGTGAAATCGACGATCCACGCGTCGTCGCGCGCCAGCTCCCGGGCTCGGGAAGCGATCTCGAGCACCGCCGGCACGGTGCGCATTGCCTTTGCGAACCCACCCGCGCCGGTCGTCTCCTGGCCGATGCAGCCGCAGGCCAGCGGGACGGTCTCGTCGGATAGACGTGCGGCCTGGCCACCCACGCGGATCTGGATCAGCACCACGTCGGCGCCGTCCAGGGCCCGATCGAGCTCGCCGGTCAGCCGCAGCCGCCCGGAGAAGTCCGCCTGCTCGAGCATGCGACTCGCGAGCCCGCCGACGACCTCGAGTCGTTCCGCGTCGACGTCGTGCAGCACAAGGTCGCGCACCTCGAGTCGTTCCCGTTCCCGCGACAGCCCCGAAACGAGCTCCGGCGTGTATGTCGATCCGCCCCCGATGACGGCCACCTTCAACTCCGTCATCCCTTCACCCCCGTCAGGGTCACGCCTTCCACGAACGCCTTCTGGGCGGCGAAGAAGAGCGCGATCACAGGCGCCATAAATAGAAGCGTCGCCGCCATCGTCAGGTTCCACTGGACCTGGTGCAGCGTGCGGAACTGGGCGAGCCCCACCGACAGAGTCCAGTTGTTCTGGTTCTCGCCGGTGTAGAGCAACGGCCCGAAGAAGTCGTTCCATGCAAAGAGGAAGCTGAACAGCGCGACGGCGACGAGGGCCGGCTTCGCCAATCGCACGACGACGTGAAGCATCACCCTGAACTCGCCGGCACCGTCCATCCGCGCCGCGTCCGCGTACTCGTCGGGGATCGTGAGGAAGAACTGGCGCAGGAGGAAGATCGAGAAGGCATCGCCGAACCAGTTCGGGATGACCAGCGGCCAGATCGACCCGATCAGGTGGAGCTTGCTGAACATCACGTACAGGGGCACGATCGTCACCTGGGGCGGCAGCATCATCGTCACCAGAACGAGGATGAACACGACGTCGCGGCCCTTCCACCGGAGCTTCGACAGCGCATAGGCGACCGGGACGCTCGAGATCAGCATGCCGATGGTCGCGAGCCCGGCGTACAGAAAGGTGTTAACCCCGTAGCGGAAGAGCGGCGCCCGGTCGAAGACGTCGGCGAAGTTGCTGAAGTGAAACGGCTCCGGCCACAGGTGCGAGGACAGGGCCTGGTCGCTCGTCATGAGCGCGGTCAGGATGATGAATACGAAGGGAGCCAGGAAGGCGATCGCCAGGCCGATCAGGACCGCGTGGTCGGCGACCGCGACCAGCAACCGCTTGCGGCGGACCGCCTTCGGAATCCTGCGCCGGGCAAGCGGCATGGGCAAGGGGCGGGGGGCGGCCTCCATCAGCTCACCTCATGGCGCCGGCGTAGTGGACGAAGCGATCCGACCGGCGGAGGATCACGACCGTCACCGCGAGCGAGACGACGAGCAGCATGACCGCCATCGCGGAGGCGTAACCCATGTTGAAGTACCTGAACCCCTGCTGGTAGAGGAGCAGGGGGTAGAAGAGGGTCGAGTCCTGCGGGTAGCCCAGGTTGTTGGTCGCGTCGCCCGCGCCGCCGCCCGCGCCGCCCGCGGCGACCGTGCTCGCGACGTAGCCCTCCGTGAAGTACTGGAGCCCCTCGATGACTCCGATCACGACGGCGAACAGGATCACGGGACTGATCGTCGGCAGGGTCACCCAGCGCATCCGCTGCCACCAGCCGGCTCCGTCCAGCTCGGCCGACTCGTACAGGTGCTTCGGCACATCGAGGAGCGCGGCGAGGAAGATGATCATGGTGTTGCCGACACCCCAGATGCCGAGCAGCGTCAGCGAGGGCTTCGAGAGCGAGGGCGACTGGAACCAGAGCGGCCCCTGGATCCCGATCGCCCCGAGGATCGTGTTCACCGGGCCCGTGGCCGGATTGAAGAGGAAGACGAAGCCCAGCGTGGCCGCTACCGCCGGGGCCATGGTCGGCAGGTAGAAGACGGTGCGGAAGAATCCGACGCCGAGCCTGGCCCGTGTGATCATGAGGGCAACCGAGAAGGCGAACAGCACCTGCAGGGGAACCGCGATCACGATCATCCAGAGCGTGTTGTAGACGGCCGGCCACACCTGCTGGTCGGCCCCGAACAGGAAGCGATAGTTCGCCAACCCCACCCAGCGCGGTGCCGAGAGCAGGTCGTAGTGGGTGAACGACAGGTAGACGCTGTAGATCAGCGGATAGCCGAAGAAGATCGCGAACCCCACCAGCCACGGGCTCATCAGGAGCAGGACGAAGCGGCGACGGCGCCAGGCCGCCTTCCGACGCGCACGGAGACGGTCGGGGGTCGGAGCGGCCGGGGTGCCGACGGCCCCCCCGGCCACTGCGGTGCTCATCCCTCAGCTGCGGCGATCACGGCGCCTGACCGCCCGACGCGTTCTGCTCCTGCGCATCCACCTGGCTCGCGGCGTCCTCCAGCCCGGACTGAAGGTCGCTGACCCGGCCCGCCTGCCACTTCGAGGCGAAGGACTCGAGAATCTCCTGGTACGCCGCTCCGGATGCCTTGGGCGGGTTGGTCTCGCTGTTCGGATCCTTGAAGATGTCGAGGAACGGCTGGAATTCCGACCCGAGCTTCAGGTCCGGGGACTTGGCTGCGGCGGCCGTGGTCGGCACGTTGGCCAATCCGTTGGCGAGCTTGACCAGGGCGTGCGTGTTCGTCGTCATGTACTTGATGAGCTCCCACGCCGCCGCCTCGTTGCTGCTCCCCTTCGGGATGCCCATGATGCTCCCGGTGATATAGCCGCTGCCGTACCGGTCGGTCTGGCCGTCGGGGACGGGCATCGGCGCCGTCCCGTAGTTGAGCTCGGGGTGCTCGTCCTTGATGAACGCGGTCCGGTACTCGCCATCCATCATCATCGCGACCTTGCCGGTTTCGAACGCGTTGGAGGCGGAGAACTCCTCCCCCGCTCCAGCCTCCCACCTGGTCAGGCTGTCGGATCCGTAGTAATCGATCAGGTTCTTGTCCCATGTCAGCATGTCCGCCCACGCGGGGTCCGAGGCGAACGCCGCATTGTCGCCATCGAACCACTGCGCGTCCCACGGCGGCGCATAGTGAGCGGCGGCGTTCTCGTAGAACCCAATCGTGGGATCGAAGCCGACCACGCTCAGGTTGTCGCCGGAGCCCTGGGTCAGCTTCTTCGCGTAGGCGTCGAGCTGGGAGATCGTCTTCGGCGGTTGCGTCAGGCCCGCCTGCTGGAACATGTCCTTGTTGTAGTAGAGGCCGTACACGTCGGCCAGCAGCGGCATCGCGCACCGAGTGCCGTTGTACTCCGTGTAGGAGCGAACCGCCGCGGGGAACTCGTTGATGTCGACGTGATCCCGGTCGATATAGGGCTGCAGGTTGATCCAGGCCCCGGAGCCGCAGAAGGCACCGGTGTTGTCCGAGGAGAAGGAGAGCGCCACGTCGGGCGCGTTGCCGGAGCGAATCGCAGCCACGATCTTGTCGTCATTGATACCGGCGACGCTGTCGACGTTGACATTGGGGTGCAGCTTCTCGAAGTCCTTGATCACGCTGTCGAAGACGCCGATCTCGCGCTCGCCGGGAGTGAACCCGCTCCAGACCGTCAGCGTGACGTCCTTATTGGGATCGAACTTCTGCGCCTCCCCGGCGCTGGTGCTATCGCCTCCCCCGCAGGCGCCGAGCACCAGCGCGGGGATCACGGCGATCGCGATCGCGAGATACCTCGACCTCGTCCAGTTCACGTTTCGTCACCCTCCTCCCGTCTCGGTGCCGCGCCCGTTTGCGCAGAACGAGTTAGGAACCCTTTCCAATTTGACCGTAACCCATTGCGGCCCCGGCGTCAAGTGCGCAGACTAGTAAGGTATGTAAACCATGGTCAGCCGGCTCGAGCGCGAGATGCGAGAGCAGGGCGCCGACCTCGCCCGCCGCGAGGATGCCGGCTGGGCGGATGCCCGGATCGCCGCCGAGCTGATCGGGGCCGACGACGTCGATTACGTCTTGGTAGCGGCGCGGGGGAGCTCCGACAACGCAGCGCGCTACGGGCAGTACCTGCTGGGTGCCGAGGCCGGCATCGTAGTCGCACTGGCGACCCCATGGCTCTTCGGCGAGGGCCGGCGGCCACCCCGCCTTGCGCGAGCTGCGGTTCTGGCGATCTCCCAGTCCGGGCGGTCGCCGGACGTGGCCGCCGTCCTCGCGGCTGCGCGCGACCAGCGACGACCTGCCCTTGCGATCACCAACGACCCCACTTCGCCCGTCGCCTCACTGGCCGATGTCGTGGTGGAGCTCCGCGTGCCCCCCGAGCGCTCGGTCGCGGCGACGAAGACGTATGTGGCCTCCCTGCACGCCCTGGCCCAGATCACCGCACTGGTCGCAGGCCGCACGGACTGGCGAGAATCGCTGCGTCGATTGCCGGCGATCGTCTCGCAGGCGGTGGAATCGCAACTCGAGAATCGCGAGCGGTTCGATCTCCTCGCTGACTTCGCCCCGGTCACGGCCGTGGGCCGAGGGCTCGATTACGCAACCGCCTTCGAGACGGCGCTCAAGGTGCGTGAGCTCACCGGCAGGCCCGCCGAGGCGTTCTCGCCACCGGATCTCGTGCACGGTCCAATCGCCTCCACGGACGCGAGGACGTCGCTCTGGGCCGTGAGCAGCGGCACCAACGCGAGCTCCGAAACCCTGAAGGTCATTCGCCGACTGGCGGCGAGCGTGGGACTCACAACCGCGGTGTCAGCGGATCCGCGGATACTCGACCTCGCGGACATCCGCATCCCCCTTCCCACGGCGCTGCCGCTCTGGGCGGGCCCGATCGTCGCGATCGTTCCGGGCCAGGCTGCGTCCCTGCGCCTGGCAGAGTTGCGCGGCGTCGACGTGGACTCACCACCCGGTCTCAAGAAGGTCACGATGACCCGCTGACCGCAGCTCCGGGGAGCGCGACTGAAGCCGCCGCGCGACCATCACTCGCCCGCCGCGTGCCGGGGCCATCGTGATGTTGCGCGGCCGCAGGCGCTCCGGCCGAGGCTCGGGTGCGCGAAGGTCGGCGCGCTCGAGGATCGTGCGCAGGACGATGCGCATCTCGTACTGCGCGAAGCTCGCTCCGACGCAGCGCCGCACGCCGCCGCCGAACGGGATCCACGCGTACCCATGCCCCTGTCCCTCGAGGAACCGCTCCGGCCGGAATTCGAGCGGGTCGGGATAAAGGTCCTCGCGGTGGTGGATCCCGATGATCGCCGGCATGACGAGGGTCCCGGCCGGGACGGTGTAGGGACCGATCTCGACCTGTTGGGTGACCTTGCGTGCCACGTCGGTTATCACCGGCCGGGTCCGCAGCGTCTCCTTGACCACTGCGTCGAGATACTCGTCGTCGCCGTTCGCGAGGGATTCGCGCAGGCGGGCGAGCACATCGGGGGCGCGCAGTAGGCGCTCGATCGCCCATGCCAGCGCTGTGGCGGTCGTCTCGTGCCCGGCGCCGATCACGGTGATCAGCTCGTCGCGAAGCTCCCGGTCGCTCATCGGGGTCCCGTCCTCGTGAGCGGCCCCGAGAAGCAGCGAGAGCACGTCCTCGCGCTCGGTGGCCTCCGAACGCCGCGCCGCGATCTCCTCGTAGAGGAACGCGTCGAGCTCGTCGCGCGCTCGCTGGAACCGAGCGAACGGGCTGAACCGCCCGAAGCGTCGCCGAAGGACCGGAAACAGGAGCACCGCGTGGCTTCGGCGCGCGAACTCGTCGACCAAGCGCCGGGCGCGCGCGAGCCGAGTCTCTCCGCGAACGCCGAAGACGGCGCGCAGGATGACCTCCAGGGTGATCCGTTGCGTGTGTGGTCGCAAGGCGAACGCCGTACCCACCGGCCAACGTTCGACCTCCCGTTCGGCGATCACTCGGATGACCTCGCCATAGTGAGCGATGCGCTCGCCATGAAACGGCGGAAGCAGGAGCTTGCGTTGGCGCATGTGCTCGTCCTCGTCGAGCGTCAGCATCGAGTGCGGGCCGAGCGCGGGCTCGAGCACCGTCGCGTTCGCCTCCCCCGCGTGAAAGACGCGCGGGTCGCCGGTGAAGACCCTCTTCACGAGGTCGGGATCGGCGACGTACACGAGGCGCGGAAACGACGGAAACCGGACGGTGAACACATCGCCGTAGCGCGAGCGCAGCCGGGCGAACAGGCGGATCGGATCTCGCCACAGGCCCATGGCCTGTACGAGCGCGGGCGTTCGAGGTCCGGGGGGGAACGACATCTGGCCTTGCTCGAGTCTCGCCGAAATTCCTGACCTAGGATTCCAGAGTGTTGTCTCGACTGTGGGCGGGCGGCCGCCCTGCGCCACGCGTACCGCTCATGACCAGCAAGCCGTTTCTCTACGTCCTCGTCTTCGTCGTGGGCGCAGCGAGCCTCGGCGCCGAGATCGCGGTGGCAAGGCTCATGGCGCCGTTCTTCGGCGCGTCGACGATCGTGTGGGCGAACACGATCGGAGTCGTGCTGGTCGCGCTCGCGGTCGGATACTGGCTCGGGGGGAGGCTGGGTGACCGTCACCCCGCCTCACGGGGCCTATGCCTGCTCGTCATGGCAGCGGCGGTCCTCCTGGCGCTCGTGCCGTTCGTCGCCCGCCCGTTCTTCGACGTCTCCGTCGACGCCCTCGACTCGCTCTCAGCCGGTGCCTTCGCGGGCTCGCTCATGGGCGTCCTCGTCCTCATCGCGGTTCCGGTGATCCTCCTCGGCGCCTGCTCGCCCTACGCGATCCGCCTCACACTCCCCGACATCGAGCACTCCGGACGGATTGCGGGCCGCCTCTACGCCGTCTCCACCGCGGGTTCGCTGGTCGGGACGATGCTCGCCGCTCTCGTCCTGATCCCGTTCACCGGGACGCAGCGAACGTTCCTCGTCTTCGCCATCGCGCTTGCCGTCGTGGCTGCCGCCGGGCTCGGCTGGCGATTTGCCCCCCTCCCCGCGGTGCTCGCGGCGGCCATCGCGATACCGGTGGGCACGATCAAGGGCACCGACGACGGACGGGTTCTCTATGAGGGCGAGACGACGCTCCAGTACGCCCGTGTGGTCGAGGAGCCCGACGGAGCTCGGGTCCTGGAGCTGAACGAGGGCCAGGCGATCCACTCGCTCTACCGCCCCGGCTCATACCTCACCGGCGGCTACTGGGACGGGATGGTGACACTGCCGTTCGCCACGATGCCACAGCAGCCGCGGAGGGTCGCGATCCTGGGCAACGGTGCCGGGACCACGAGCCGTGCCTACGGGCGATTTTTCCATCGAGCCCGCATCGACGCCGTCGAGATCGATCCCGAGCTGACCGAGCTCGGGCACCGCTACTTCCACCTGCGCTCGGGCCCGAACCTGACGGTGCACGACGAGGATGCACGCCCATGGCTGCGCCAGTCGAGCGGGCGTTACGACGTCATCGTGGTCGATTCCTACCGCCAGCCCTACATCCCCTTCTACCTGACCACCAGGGAGTTCTTCGCCCTGGCCGGCGACCGGCTCGCCCCGGGCGGCGTCGTGGTCGTCAACGTGGGCCACCCGAGCGGCAGCGACGAGCTCGAGACCGTCATCGGCAGGACGATGGCGGAGGCCTTCACCACCGTGTTCCGCGACCCGTTCGACGAGACGAACACGCTCCTGCTCGGCAGCGAGGCACCGGCGACCGAGACGCGACTGCGGTCGGCCGCTGCCGGGCTCCCCCGCCCCCTCGCTCCCATCGCCCGGAGCCAGGCGGCGAGAATCGGCCCGCGACTGCCCGGCGGCACGGTCTACACCGACGACCTGGCGCCGGTCGAGTGGCTCGTCGATCGCTCGATCCTGGGATACGCCGCAGGCGAGTAGGTCGCGCCTAGAGGCTCAGGGGCGTGCCGTGTGGTTGGCGGTGGGCTGGTAGGGCCGACACGGCTCGCCCCGCAGGCCAGGGCACGGCGGCAGGCCGGTCGGAACGCCCACCCCCGGCACGACCGGAAGGCTCAGTCTCGACGGCCTCCGCTTCGAAAAGGCGATCGAGACGTGCCCCGTCTCCTTCGGCCGCGTCTCGCCGAAGGACCAAATGGGCTGGTCGCCGTTCGGAGCGGAGATCGTCACCCTAATCCGCGAGCCAGCGCGGTAGGCGTGCCCCTCGTAGTACATGGGGATCGTCACCTTGACGTAGCGGTGACGGGGCATCGGCGACACGTCGGACTTCCTGAGGCTCAGGACCGGCTCGAGCGGAGTGCTCTTGCGCGGGTCGAGCTTGCGCTCGTTGCCCCGGACCCATCCGTTTTGCACGAGGGTCTCCTTGCCGTCGGGCCTCACCTCGGTGACGGTGGCCTGAAGGTCGACGTTCGGGGTCGAGGAGCGGACCCAGAGGTGGAGCGCCCCGGCACCGATCACCGTCGTGTTCTTCTTCAGGCGGCTGCTCACGTACGACAATGCGGTTCCCGCCGGATGGGGCTGCCAGTGGTAATCGGGCGTCGCTGCCCACAGCCCGCCGGCTCCCGTGTTCCCCGTGAAGTCCGTAAGCGGAGTGGCGCCCGCGTTCCAGGTGAAGGAATCGGCGTGGCTTCCGGTCGCTGACCGGCCGCGGAGCTGGCCCCTCGGGGACAGATACCAGGAGCGGCCACGGGCGCCCGGGATCGGGAACCTCCCGAACGAGTGCTCGAAGCCCGGCTTCGGCTGGCCCGGTGACGAGCCGCCGGCCCCGCTGTCGAACAGGATGCGAATCGGCTTCAGCGCTTCGAACGCCTTCAACGCGCTCGCGTACGTCGGTTCGCGCTGGATCCGATCGGGCGGCATGGTCACCCCGGGGATGCCCATCGCGAACTGGTAGATCGCCGGCCCGGCGGCCTGGATCGCCGCGGATCTGGTGATCGGCGCCTGTTTCGCCACGAAGAGCTGGAGGAAGTCGTACCACCGGTTGAACGTCTCGGGGTCAAGCGAGTCCGAGTGCGTCCCGTTCGTGAACGTGAACCACTTGCGCCGCGTGCCGGTCATGTGCTCGGCCAGCGTCGGACAGTGGCCGCCCGTCTGCTCGTCCGTCCATTGACAGGCCATGAAGACCGGGACATGGATCTTGTGGACGAAGGTGATCGGCGAC
>DATAOX010000128.1:0-10319 GCA_036265555.1 Solirubrobacterales bacterium | reverse complement strand
ATGAGGGCTTTGGTCACGGGCGCGACCGGAAAGATCGGCAACGCCGTTGTGCGCCGGCTCATCGAGCGCGGCGACGACGTCTTGGCGCTCGTGCGCGATCCGGCCAAGGCCCGCGGATTGCTGCCCGACGGCGTCGAGCTCGCCCGCGGCGATGTCGCCGATCCCGCGTCGGTCCGGGGCGCCGCCGAGGGGATCGACGGGGCCTTCAACTGCATGGGCCTGTTCGAGCAGTGGTTCGCCGACCCGGGGGTCTTCGACCGTGTCAACGCGGTGGGTGCACGGAACGTGGTGGCCGCCGCCCGGGAAGCGGGCGCCAAGCGCGTCGTCCACACGTCGACCTTCGACGTGTTTCACGCCCCGGAGGGCGGCACCGTGACCGAGGGCGAGGTGGCCGACTACCCGAAGGGCACCGCGTACGAGCGCTCCAAGCAACTCGCCGAGCGCCTCGTGCTGGAGGAGGCGGCCGGCGGTATCGAGGTCGTCATCGCGAACCCCGCAAGCGTGTACGGCCCCGGACCCTGGCAGGGCACCGGACTCGACCGGGCGATTCGCGACGCCATCCGCCGTCGCCTGCCCGCGACGCCGCCCGGCGGCATGACGCTTGCCTTCGTCGACGACGTGGCGGCGGGGCATCTGGCCGCCTTCGATCGCGGCAGACCCGGCGAGCGCTACATCCTGGCCGACGGCTACGCGCCCATGCGCGAGCTGCTCTCGCTGGCGGTGGCCGAGGCGGGCCGCGGCCGAGTTCCGCCGAGGCTCCCGGTGGGGATGGCGAAGGGGATGGCGCGGGCCGGCGAGGCGGTGGCTCGCCTGATCCGCCGTCCGCCATTGCTCGGCTCCGGGCAGCTCACCTTCCTGCTGTGGGAAGCGCGAGCCTCGAACGAGAAGGCGCGCACCGAGCTCGGGATCGAGTTCACGCCGCTCGCTGAGGGCGTGGCTCGCACGGTGCGCTGGATGGCGGAGACCGGGCGCCTCTAGCGGGTGCCGACGGCGCGGCCCAGCGCGGCCGCCAGCGCCGCGGCCACGCGTCCCACCTCCGCCTCGCCCATCGCCGTGAAGAACGGCAGCGCCAGCGAGCGGCGCGACACCGATTCGGCGGTCGGAAACTGGCCCTTTCGGAACCCGAATCGCTCCCGATAGTGGGGCATGAGGTGGATGCACGGCAGATAGGCCTTCGAATCGACCCCGCGCTCGGCCAGCGCCGCCATCGCGGCGTCGCGGTCCGTGCCGGTCGGAAGCTGGACGATGTATACGAACCAGCTCCGGCGCGCCTGCCCCTGATCGGCGCAGAGCAGGAGCAGGCCATCGGGATCCCCCTCGCCGGCCGGCGCGGCACCGAGCGGCGCCAGCGCCTCCGCGTAGAGGGCCGCCACGCGGGCGCGCTCGGCCAGCAGGGCATCCGCCCGTTCGACCTGCGCGATCCCGAGCGCGGCCTGGAGGTCGGTCAGCCGGTAGTTGAAGCCGAGGCGCTCATGCCCGAGCCAGCCCATCCCAGGCGCCCTCCCCTGGTTTCGCTCGCTTCGCATCAGCGCGGCAGCGTCGCCGTCCGGCGGGATCGCGATCCCGCCCTCTCCCGTCACCAGCTGCTTGTTGGGGTAGAAGCCGAACGTGGCGATGTTGCCTCGGGCGCCGACCTTGATGCCCTCAGCGTCCACGGCGCCCGTCGCCTCGGCCGCGTCCTCGAGCACGCCGAGACCACGGCCGGCGGCGAGCCGCTCGAGCTCCGTCATCGGTGCAGCACAGCCGAAGATGTGAATCGGCAGCAGCCCGGCCGTGCGCTCCGAGACGACCGCGGCCGCCGCCGCTGGGTCGATGTTCAGCGTCACGGGGTCGATGTCGCAGAAGACGGGAGTGACGCCCTCGTACAGGAGGCAGTTGGCCGACGCGACGAAGCTGAACGGGCTCGTGACGACCTCGTCCCCTGGCCCCCAGCCGAGCTCGCGAACGCCGAGGTGAAGCGCGGTCGTACCGGACGAGACCGCGACGGCGTCGTCACACCCGATCCAGGCCGCGAAGTCGGCCTCGAACCGCTCGAGCACCGGCCCGAGCGACAGCTGCCCCGACCGCAGCACCTCGAGCACCAGCTCCTCCTCGCGCGGGCCGAGGTCGGGGCGCGCGAGGGGGATGCGGGTCTCAAGGCTCATGGCCGACGCAGGCTATATCGAGGGCAGCCGGGGCCAGGCCGAGCCCCTCGTTTTGGCGATGGCTGAAGAACCCACCTGTACGTGCGGCTTTCGACCATCGCGGCGGGTGGCCCGCGGTGCGCCCCCTATTGGGTACCGACCGCGGCCTTGGAATCCCCCCGCGGGGCGGTCGCATCACGCGGCTGGAACGCGTACTCCAGCGAGTCCACGAGCGCCTCCCACGACGCCTCGATGATGTTCTCGGAGACGCCGATGGTGCCCCAGGTCTCGCGGCCGTCGGACGAATCGAGGAGGACCCGGGTGACCGCCCCCGTCCCGTGGTGGGTGTCGAGGATCCGGACCTTGTAGTTGACCAGTTCGATCTCCGCGAGGTGCGGATACAGCTCGGTGATGGCGGCGCGAAGCGCCCGATCGAGCGCGTTCACCGGTCCGTTGCCCTCCGCCGTCCGCAGGAACCGCTGGCCGTCCACCCAGATCTTGATCGTCGCCTCGGTCTCCACCTTGCCGTTCGCGCGCTTCTCCGTGATCACGCGGAACCCCTCGAGCCGAAAGAGCGGCAGATAGGAGCCGGCCTCGCGCCGCATCAGGAGCTCAAACGACGCGTCGGCGGCCTCGTACTGGTAGCCGCGATGCTCGCGCTCCTTGAGCCGATCGACGGCGCGCTTGGAGGCGTCGGCGTCCAACTCCATGCCGGCCGCCTCGGCCCGGCTCTGCACCGAGCCCCGGCCGGCCAGCTCCGAGATCAGGACGTCGCGGCTGTTGCCCACCAGGCCGGGCTCGATGTGCTCGAACGTACGAGCGTCGGCCTGCACGCCGGCCGCGTGCATGCCGCCCTTGTGGGCGAAGGCGTTGCGCCCCACATAGGGCCGGTCGGGGTCGGGCTGGAGGTTGCAGAGCTCGTCGATCAGGTGCGATGTCTCGGTCAGGCGCCGGAGCCGATCCGGCGGCACGCAGTCGAAGCTCATCTTGAGCTGCAGCGCCGGGAGGATCGAAACGAGGTTGGCGTTGCCGGTGCGCTCGCCGTACCCGTTCATCGTCCCCTGGACCAGGCGCGCGCCGGCGCGTACCGCCTCGAGCGAGTTGGCGACGCCGCACCCGGCGTCGTTGTGCGTATGGATGCCGATCTCCGTGCGGCCCCCCAGCTCCCGGGCGACCGCGGCGGTCGCCTCGGCGACCTGGAACGGCAGGCTCGAGCCGTTCGTGTCGCACAGGGTGACGTTCTCGGCCCCGGCCGCGACCGCCGCCCGCAGGCATTCCAGCGCGTACCCGGAGTCGTCGCGCCAGGCATCGAAGAAGTGCTCGGCGTCGTAGACGACGCGCTTCCCCCGCCCGACCAAATAGCAGACGGAGTCGGTGATCATCCCGAGGTTCTCGGTTCGCGAGACCCTGGTCACCTTGTCGAGGTGAAGGCCCCAGGTCTTACCGACCAGCGTGCAGACCGGCGCGAAGCACTCGGCCAGCTCCCGCAGTGCCGCGTCCTCCTCCGCGGCGATCCCGCGCCGGCGCGTCATGCCGAATGCGCACACGTCGGCGCGTTCCAGCTCGACCCCCCGAAGCAGGTCGAACAGCTCGGCGTCCTTCGGATTCGAGCCCACGAACCCGGCCTCGATGAGCTGGACCCCGAGGCCATCCAGGGCCTGGACCACCCTGACCTTCTCGGCGGCCGACAGGGACATCCCCTGCCCCTGCATGCCGTCGCGCAAGGTCGTGTCGTAGAGCTTTACCTGTGTCAAGTCGATGCCTTTCCGTTGGAGGGACGAGCGGGGGTCGGGCGCGGCGAGCCGCGCGGCCACGGGGGCGTTACGCCGCCGCGGCGCTCCTAATTCGCTCGATGCCTCCGCCGATGAGACGCATCAGGAGGTGACTCTACTCGGTTGCTCCACGACGTCCAGCCATTCCCGGTACTCGGGGGCACGCCCGTGCAGCGCGTCCTCGAACTTCGCCTGAATCACGCGGGTGACCTCGCCCGGCTCCCCGATCGCATGGTCGTCGACCTCACGGACCGGAACGAGCTCGGCCGCGGTGCCGGTCAGGAAGACCTCGTCGGCGAGAAACAGCTCGGCGCGAGCGATGTCGCGCTCCGCGACCGGATAGCCGAGATCGGTCGCGATCTGGATCACCGACCGGCGGGTGATGCCGTCGAGGATCGAGCTCGCATGGCCCGGCGTCGCAAGGGCGCCGTCGCGCACGATGAAGACATTCTCGCCGGAGCCCTCGGACACGTTGCCGTGCACGTCGAGGAGGATCGCCTCGTCATACCCGGCATTCGCGGACTCGGTCTTGGCCAGGATCGAGTTGAGGTACTGGCCCGACGCCTTCGCGTGCGGAATCAGGCTGTCGCCGGAGATCCCCCGCCACGAGGAGACCTTGCAGCGGATGCCGCTGCGCTTCCCCTCCTCACCCAGGTATGCGCCCCAGGGCCAAACCGCGACCATGACATCGATCGGCGCGCTCTGGGCGAACAGTCCCATCTCGCCGTAGCCACGAAAGGCGAGCGGGCGGATGTAGCAGCTGGTGAGCCCGTTGCGGCGGATGAGCTCGTGCGTCGCGTCCCGGAGCTCGTCGGCCGAGTGCGGGAGCTCCATGTAGTAGAGCTGGGCCGAGCGGACGAGCCGCTCCAGGTGCTCTCGATGACGGAAGACCGCCGTGCCGCGATCGGTCTCGTACGCTCGGATTCCCTCGAAGACCCCGGTGCCGTAGTGGAGGCCGTGGCTCAGCACGTGGACGTTGGCGTCGTCCCACGGGACGAAGTCACCATTCATCCAGATCCAGTCAGACTTGTCCACTGTTCCTCCTTGCTTGCGGGGCGTGCGAAGTATGACCCATGGCCATAGGGGCCCGAAGCGGACGGCAACGAGGGCGAAGTGTCGGCAAGCGTGGCCGCGGTTGGACATCTACTTTCGGTATGCGAAAGCGGAAGTCCACGGGCGGCGAGCTACTCCTCGGAGAGCTTCTCAATGACGGCATCTGCCATCTCCTGGGTGCCCACCGCCTCGTCGTCGGGTCCGGCGAGGTCCGGCGTGCGAAGCCCCCGTTCGAGGGCCGCATCCACGGCAACCTCGATCGCCCCTGCCCGGCTCTCCATGTCCAGGCCGTGGCGGAGCATCATGGCCGCCGACAGAAACGTCGCGAGCGGATTGGCGACGCCCTTTCCGGCGATGTCCGGGGCGGAGCCGTGCACGGGCTCGAACACGCCCGGTTCGCCGTCCGCCCCCAGGCTGGCCGACGGGAGCATCCCCAGCGAGCCGGTGAGCATCGCCGACTCGTCGCTCAGGATGTCGCCGAACATGTTCTCGGTCAGGATCACGTCGAAGCGCGCCGGGTTCGCGACGAGCTGCATCGCGGCGTTGTCGACGAGCATGTGATCGAGCAAGACGTCGCCGTAGGAGGCCGCGATGCGCTCGACGGTCTCGCGCCACAGCCGCGAGGTCTCGAGAACGTTCGCCTTGTCCACGGAGGTCACCCGGGCCTCCTCATCATCCGGCGCCCGTCGCCGCGCGGCGTCGAAGCCGACGCGGGTGATCCGCTCGATCTCGGCGACCGTGTACTCGCAGTCATCGTGCGCCCGGTCGCCGTCCCGCCCGCTGTCGCCGAAGTAGATTCCGCCCGTCAGCTCGCGGACCACGAGCAGGTCCGTTCCGGCGATCACCTCGGGTCGAAGCGGGCTTGCCGCCGCGAGGGCCGGGCTGGGTCGCACCGGGCGCAAATTCGCGTATAGACCCATTCCCTTGCGCAGGCCGAGCAACCCCTGCTCCGGGCGCGGTGCGTCGGGATCGGTCGTGTCCCACCTCGGCCCGCCCACGGCGCCCAGCAGGACCGCGTCGGCCGCGCGGCACTCCTCCAGGACGCCGTCGGTGAGCGCGATGCCGTGCTCGTCGATCGAGGCTCCGCCGACCGACTGCTCGCTGAACTCGAACTCACCGACTCCCTCCAAGACGCGCCTGGTCGCGGCGACGATCTCCGGCCCGATACCGTCGCCGGGCAGCAGAACTATGCGGGGAACGCCTCCGGTCGCGCTCACGCCGATCGCGTCCGCGCCGAGACGTTGAGTCGCACGTAGTCCAGCGTCAGCGGGCGCGGGATGTACTCCAGCACGGCGTCCAGGTACTGCTCGTGCAGGCTCTTCGGAAGCCGCTCGAGGTGCGGCCCCAGGCAGACGGCCCGCAGAAACTCGCGCGGCTCACGCGGCTTCTCGAGTCGGTCCTCGAGCCAGCACTGCTCGTCCGCGAACCCCGCGGCCCGCAGGCGAATCTCCGTATCGCCCGGCGAAGCGAAGTTCCACGTGCTGGCGATCCCGCGAACGTAGGGTGCGAAGCGCTCGTCCCCGTTCACGTTCTCCAGGGAGTTCAGGAACTCGTCGAGGTTGCCGATCCCCCCGCACTGCGCCTCGAGCTTGCCGCCCGGCCGTAGCGCGGCGTGCAGACGCTCGAACAGCCTCCGGTGGTCGAGGATCCAGTGGAAGGCGGCGTTGGAGAAGACGGCGTCGGCCGCGTCCGCGAGGTCGAGATCGAGGAGGTCGGAGGCGATGAACTCGGTTCGCTCCGGCAACGCCTCGCGGGCCTGCTCGATCATCGAGGTCGAGCTGTCCACCCCGATCACGCGGCCACGTGGCAGGCGCTCCAGGAGAAGCTTGGTGACCCGGCCGCTACCACAGCCCGCGTCCAGGACCGTCTCGTCGCCGCGAAGGTCCAGCCGGTCCAGGGCTGCCAGCGCCCAATCCGCCTGGATGTCGGACACGCGATCGTAGGTTTCCGCGTCCCACTCGCGTCGCTCGGCCGAGCTCACAACGCGGTGGTGACCGGGCCACGGTCCGCCCCGCCGCCGGCCTCGAAGGCGCCGATCGCGGCCTCGTTCTGGAGGGTGATCCCGATGTCATCCAGGCCGTGGAGCAGGCGATGCTTCACGTCCTCATCGATCTCGAACCGGACGACCCCGCCGGCGAATGTCACCGTCTGGTCGTCGATGTCGATCCTGACCTCCCCCGCCGCCGCGAGCTCGCGGCAC
Organism: Solirubrobacterales bacterium; assembly: GCA_036265555.1. Classification (GTDB taxonomy): domain Bacteria; phylum Actinomycetota; class Thermoleophilia; order Solirubrobacterales; family 70-9; genus AC-56. The sequence continues at coordinate 3,171 of DATAOX010000128.1, read as the reverse complement.
GTGTCCTCCTGAAGGATCACGGGCAGCAGGCCGTTCTTGGTGCAGTTGACGTAGAAGATGTCCGCGAACGCGGGAGCGATGACCGCCTCGAACCCGAAGTCCTGGATCGCCCACACGGCGTGCTCGCGCGATGAGCCTGACCCGAAGTTGCGCCCGGCGACGAGGATCGGGTTCGGCTCGAGCTCGAGCTCCCCGGAGCGAATCCAGTCGTAGAAGAGGAACTCGCCGAAGCCGGTTCGCTCGACCCGCTTCAGGAACTGCTTGGGGATGATCTGGTCGGTGTCGACGTCGGCGCGCTCGACGACCGAGACCCCGCCCTCGATGACGTCAACCGGTTTCATGCCCGTCCTCCTCGTCCCCCGTCGCCCCCGGACGCGAAGCGGAGGAGGCGACGGGCGGTTGTTGGCGCGGTGCGCTCAAGTTACGCCCAAGTCCTGATATCGACGAAGCGCCCCTCGATCGCGGCCGCCGCCGCCATCCGCGGGCTCACGAGGTGCGTGCGCCCGCCTCGGCCCTGGCGACCCTCGAAGTTTCGGTTCGAGGTGGACGCGCAGCGCTCGCCCTCGTCGAGGATGTCCGGGTTCATGCCCAGGCACATCGAGCAGCCCGCCGTGCGCCACTCGAAGCCCGCCGAGCGAAACACGTCGTCGAGGCCCTCCTCCTCGGCCTCTGCCTTGACCCGCTGGGAGCCCGGCACAACCATCGCCCGCACCGAGTCCGCGACCCGCCGCCCGTCGACGATGGATGCCGCCTCTCGCAGGTCCTGGATCCGAGAGTTGGTGCAGGATCCGATGAACACGCGATCGAGCGGGATATCGGTCATCGGCGTGCCAGGATCGAGTGCCATGTAGGCGAGAGCGCGCACGGCCGCATCGCGGTCCGCGGGTCCCTCGCCCCAGCCGGCCGGGTCGGGGACCGCATCGGTGACCTGGGCGACCATCCCCGGATTGGTGCCCCAGGTCACCATTGGCGAGATCGCGGCGCCGTCCACCTCGACCTCGGTGTCGAACTCGGCTCCCTCGTCGGTCGGTAGCTCACGCCAAGCGGCGACCGCGGCCTCGAAGTCCTCGGGGGCGCCCGGACGGCCGGCGACCCACTGGAACGTGGTGTCGTCCGGGGCGATCATCCCGGCGCGGCCGCCGCCCTCGATGGTCATGTTGCAGATCGTCATCCGATTCTCCATCGAAAGCCCGCGGATGGTCTCACCCGCGTACTCGACCGCGTGGCCGACCATGCCGCTCACACCGAGCCGGCCGATGGTCGCAAGGATCAGGTCCTTCGCCGTGACTCCGACCCCGAGCTCACCCGAGTAGTCGATTCGCATCGTCCTCGGCCGCCGCTGGACCAGGCACTGGGTGGCGAGGACGTGCTCGACCTCCGAGGTGCCGATGCCGAAAGCGAGCGCGCCGAATGCGCCGTGCGTCGAGGTATGGCTGTCGCCGCACACGATCGTCAGCCCCGGCTGCGTGATCCCGAGCTCGGGACCGATCACGTGCACGATGCCCTGCCGCTCGGAGCCCAGGGAGTAGATGGGGATTTCGAACTCGGCGCAGTTTCGCTCCAGCGTCTCGACCTGGATCCGGGAGAGCTCGTCGGCGATCATGCGGGCCGCACGGGTCCCGTCGGTGGGCACGTTGTGATCGGCGGTGGCGACGGTCTTGTCGGGCCGGCGCACGGTCCGCCGCTCCACCCGCAGGCCGTCGAACGCCTGCGGCGAGGTCACCTCGTGCACGAGGTGGAGGTCGACGTAGATCAGGCCCTCGGCCACCTCGTGGGCGTCCCAGATCTTGTCGAACATCGTCTTCGGCATCGGTCAGCTCCTTCGCAGCCCGGCAGCGACCACGGCGAGGAGCTCCGCGGGGTGGTCCGAGTTGTTCTCGAAATGGTGGGCGAGATCGGCGTCGAACGTCACGCTGTCGCCGGTGCGGAGCTCATGGCGCTCTCCGTCGACAACGAGGGTCGCGGGGCCGTCGAGCAGCACCGCGGTCTCGCGGCTGCCGGGCTCGTGGATGGGTGGGTCGCCGGGCCCGCCGGTCACCGCGCCGGGTTCGAGGCGATGAAGCGAGATGTCCGCACGCTGGCCCGGGAGGGGCGGCGTCAACTCCTCGACGCGGTGCCCCGCCCGGCGGCGCTTCCGCCCCTCGCCGCGGCGAGTGACGACCACATGCCGGTCCTCGTCCAGGCGCAGGAGCTGTGAGAGCGTGAGGTCCAGGCCCGCGGCGATCCGCGAGGCGACGGCGAGCGTCGGGCTCGTCTCCCCGCGCTCGACCTGGGAGAGCATCGGCGCGCTGACGCCGCTGCGATGAGCCAGATCCCTGAGGGACAGGTCCATCGCCTCGCGCAGCGCGCGAATTCGCGTCCCGACCGCCGGAACCTCGACGACAGCCGCATCCGCCCCGGCACCCTTCTCCGTGACCGTCACCGCCATGTGGGCGTACGTTATCACGTACAACTGTTACGAATTGCCTTGACACGGCGCCGCCGCAGTGAGAGGGTCGGCGGGAGGAGAAGTTTCGGCCTGCGACGCCGCTGTCACGATGCTCTGCGGCTAGTACCCGAGTGTGATGGTGTGGCAGCGGCTCCGCAGGCCGAGCCTCTCCACTGTCGACGGGAGGTCGCAGCAGTGATCGAGGAGCCAACCTCCAGACGCAGCTTTCTCGCCCGCGCGGGCACGGCGGCTGGAGCCCTGGCGGTCGTCCTCGGCCTACCCGGCACGGCGATGGCGGGCCACCGCCGAAAGCGTGTGTACAGGCTGGCGCCGGAGGGGCAGCACTACCACTGCAGTTCCTCGCAGCAGGCGACGCACAGGTGCGAGGCCTGCAAGGCGTGCCACAAGCACGCCCGGAACAAGCTCTTCGCCAGCCGCGAGGCCGCCGCGAAGGATCACCTCCGGGCGCATCCGGGCTGCCACTGCGGCGTGAAGCGCGGCCGGAAGCTCCCCAAGGACACGTGGCACGACCTGTTCCGGCCCAAGCATGGCAAGCACCTCCAGGTCGTGGACAAGCGCGACCGCCGCGTGCGGCGCATCCTGAGGTCCTGAGCCCCACGGCGTTCGGGCTGGGCCCCGCCGACGACATTGACGGGGTTAAGGGCGCTATAGCCCACCTAACCCCGTCAATGCTTCCTGATCCGTCGGTGGGGCGCGGGGGCGGGCTCTAGCGGCGCTGCTTC